>JAPKMS010000210.1 GCA_026645775.1 Anaerolineae bacterium | reverse complement strand
CTGGAAGAGAGTGGCCTGCGCCAGGGCCGAGCGCCTCGGGCCGGCCGCGCCCGACGCTTCCAGTTCGGCCAGGATCTCCTGGGCGCGGGCGACGACCGGCTTGGGCAGGCCGGCAAGCTGTGCGACGTGGACGCCGTAGGAGCGGTCGGCTGCGCCGGGCGCGATCTTGTGGAGGAAGGCGACCGTGTCGCCCCGTTCGGCCACCGCGACGTTGAAGTTGACCACGTGCGGCAGCCGTTCGGCCAGGTCCGTCAGCTCATGGTAGTGCGTGGCGAACAGCGTCTTGGCGCGCAGGCCGGGGTGGTTGTGGATGTACTCGACCACGGCCCAGGCGATCGCCAGCCCGTCGTAGGTGCTGGTGCCCCGGCCGATCTCGTCCAGGATCAAGAGCGAGCGGCCCGTGGCGTGGTGCAGGATGTTGGCCGTCTCCACCATCTCGACCATGAAGGTGCTCTGCCCGCGGGCGATCTCGTCCGACGCGCCGATGCGGGTGAAAATGCGGTCGACCAGGCCGATGCGGGCTGCCTCGGCCGGCACGTACGAGCCGATCTGCGCCATCAGGACGATGTGGGCGATCTGGCGCAGGAAGGTGCTCTTCCCGCTCATGTTCGGGCCGGTGAGGATGACGATGGCCTGTTCGGGGTCCAGGCGGGCATCGTTCGGCGTAAACGGCTCACCCGACATCGACTTTTCCACCACCGGATGCCGGCCGGCCTGGATGTCGATCAGCCCGTCGTCGGCCAGGATGGGCCGCACGTAGCGATTCGCCTCAGCCACCTCGGCCAGCGCGGCGGCCACGTCCAGCTCGGCGATAGCCTGGGCCGTGGCCAGCAGGCGCGGTGCGGCGGCCGCGATCTGCGCCAGAACCTGCCGGAAAAGCTGCCCCTCCAGCTCCAGGATGCGCTCCTCCGCGTTGAGCACCAGCGACTCGTATTCCTTCAGGTCAGGGGTGATGTAGCGCTCGGCGTTGACCAACGTCTGCTTGCGGATGTAGTCGGCCGGGACGAGCGCCGAGTTGGCCGTCGTCACTTCGATGTAGTAGCCGAAAACCTTGTTGTAACCGACCTTGAGCGACTTGATGCCGGTGCGCGTCCGCTCGACCGACTCCAGATTGGCGATCCACGCCTTGGCGTCGCGCGTTGCCAGGTGGATGCCGTCCAGCTCGGCGGAAAAGCCGGGGCGGATGATCCCGGAATTCGCCAGCGTGGCCGGCGGCTCGTCGGCGAGGGCCGCGGCGAGCAGGGCGGCGAGGTCGGAGCTGGGTTGCAGGTTCGAGGTTGCAGGTTCGAGGTTGCAGGTTGAAGAGCCTGCCCTAAGCGTGTCGAAGGGTTGAAAGTTCGCGCCGATCGAACTCGCAACCTTCAACCTTGCACCTGTCACCTGTAACCGCTCCACTCGCGCCAACGCCTCCCGAATCCCCACCAGGTCGCGCGGGAGGGCGATGCCGCTGACGCAGCGGTTGGTCCAGCGTTCCAGATCGCCCAGACCGCGGAGCACCTGGCGCAACTCGGTGCGCAACGGTGCGTCACCGTGCCAGGCGGTCACGGCGTCGAGGCGGTGGTTCAGCCGGATCAGATCGAGCAGCGGCTGGCTGAGCCAACGGCGCAGCAGCCGGCCGCCCATCGGGGTCAGCGTGGCATCGAGCACGCCGAGCAGCGAGCCTTGCGCTGAGCCGCCCCGGATGCTCTCGGTGAGCTCCAGGTTGCGCCGGGTGGCTTCGTCCAGCGTCATAAACTCGGCGGTGCTGTAGGTGCGCAGGCCGGCAATCTGGGCGACATTGTCGCGCTGCGTTTCCTGGAGATACTGGAGCAGCGCGCCCGCGGCCCGGACCGCCAGCGGCCGGTCATCGCAGCCAAACCCGGCCAACGACGCGGCCCGGAAGTGATCGAGCAGAGCCTGCCGCGCCGTGCTCTCCTCGAAGCGCCAGGCCGCGTAGGGTGTGACGTGAAAGGCGCTCAGGAATGATGGCAGCGTGGCGGGTGCGGGGGACTGGGGACCAGGAACTAGGGACTGGAAGTGAACCCCGAGTCCCTGATCCCTAATCCCTGATCCCGAGTCCCTGATCCCTGATCCCTGATCCCTGATCCCGAGTCCCTGATCCCTAATCCCTGATCCCTGATCCCTAGTCCCCGGCTTTCCAAACCAGCGCGGATCCTTCGCCGGCCACAGCACTTCGGCAGGCGCCAGGCGGGCCAGCTCCTCCTGGACGCGACGCTGGACGTCTTCGCCGTCGGCGATCTCGGTCGTCGCAAACTCGCCGGTGGAGATGTCGGCGTAGGCCAGGCCGGCCCTGAGACCGATCAAGGAACCAGTCGCGACCAGAGCCAGACCGCCCGAAGGCTCAACTCCAGGCGTTCCCTCCAACACCACCGCCGCGATGTAGTTATTGCGCTTCTCCGGCAGCAGGCCCGGCTCCACCAACGTGCCTGGCGTGACGACCCGGCGCACGACGCGCGGCACCAGCTTCTCACCCTTGGGCGGCTCGTTGCCGATCTGCTCCGCGATGGCGACCTTGTAGCCGGCGTTGATCAGCTTGGCGATGTAGCCGTCCACCGCGTGATACGGCACGCCCGCCAGCGGCACGCGTTCGCCGTCAGGCGCGCCGACGGGGCGCGAGGTCAGCACGACGTCGCAGACCGACGATACAATCCGAGCATCGTCATCGAATGTCTCATAGAAATCACCCAGCCGGAACAGCAGGATGATGTCGGGGTACTGTTTCTTGATCGCCAGGTACTGGGAGCGCATGGGTGTGGTCATGGCAGGGCTCAGGCCTCAGGTGTCAGGGATCAGGGATCGGGCGCCAGTGATCCAAGGGTGGGTGGAAGCAACGGGGAGATTATACTCTGGAACGCAGCAACGGGCAACGAAAAGGGCGCAGGCGTCGTGGAAGACACCTGCGCCCGCCCCAATCGGTTCGGCTTGCGGATCAAGCCGGTGCTTTGTCGCCCAGCAGCACCTGACCATGCGGATCGCCGTAGAGGACGTAGGCTAGCCACGTCGGGTTGGCCGGATCGGTTGCCTTGATTGCCATGCGGGCTTCGTGGAAAGCTTGCCCCAGATCCTGCCGGGCGAAGCCTTCCAGCCCCCACAGCCGGTTATAGAATTCCTTTGCAAACTGCGCGGCCAGCGCATCGTTCACCTCCCACAGCGAGCCGATGAACGCGCTGGCATCACAATCGAGGAAGGTCTGCGCCCAGCCGCCGAGCTGCGTCAGGCCGACGCCCACCCGCCCCGAATGGCAAGCATTGAGGAACACCACCGGCTTGCTTTGGCGGATGAACGGCTTCAGTGCGCCGACGTCGCGCGGGGTGAGGAACTGTGTCCCCAGTTTGAGCTTGGATTCGGTGGCGCTTGCGGCGTCAAAGTTGCCGTGGCAGGCGAAGTGGTACAGATGGGTTTTCCCGCCGCGGAGCGCCTGCGTCACCTCAGCCAGCGACTTCAGCGGGCCACTGAGGCTGACTTCCCACTCGCGGCGGTGCAGCTCGGTGAAGTAATCTGACTCGACCTGCGCGGCTTGCAGGTTATCGGGCGGGGCCACCCACGTCCCGGTCGCCAGTTTCACCTGATCGGGCGCACCCCGGCCATCCACCCAGCGCGAGAGCTGGAAGGTCTCGCACAGCGGCGGGTCGTTGGGCTGCTCCCACGGCGCATCCCCGTCATCGCCCGGCTCCTGCGGCGTCACCAGCTCCCAGGGGATCCAGGGGTCGCCGGAGGTGATGAGCAGGCTTTTGCCGCGGTACTTTTTCCGCAGCACCTTGTTGTACTCGCGCTTGAGTTCGTCCGAAAAGAGCTCGTTGTAAAGCTGGACCCCTTCGGCAGCCAGAGACTCGACCGCACCCTGCGTTTCATCTTCCGTGCGGGCAGCCGCCGACCGCTTCGCCAGGGTGCTCAGCCGCTCAAAAACAGGCCCCAGAAAAGTGAGCGGATCCTCTCGCAATGACCGCGAGCCGACCTGCTTGAAGTTGTAATCACTGCCCTTGGGTGAGTGCAGCATGTATGCCAGCGTCTTGCGGTCTTCTGAGAGCGTGATGCGCAGCTCGATATCGGGCGGCTGCGCCTCCGCGCCCAGCACCGGTGAGACGATCGACTGCATCGACGCCACCGCGTGGGTCAACTGCTTCATGGCGTTTACGTCATCCACAATCTCGACCCCAAACGCGAGGGTCACGAGCCGGCGGCCAAACTGCTCGAAGTCCACGGATATCCGCCTGGGGCCGGCCGTTTGCGGCTTCAGGAAGAACACCAACGGCTCACAGTCACGCTCTTTGAGGACCTGAACCCGCCGCACGTAGGCCTCGGCGCCCTCCACCGCCTCGCCGCCGATGGTCTCGCCCGTCACCTCGAAGCCTTCGGCGCGCACCACCACGGTCAGCGGGCTCAGCTTGAGGCTCATGTGAGCTTCATCGGCCGTGCCCTGGGCGCCGGGCTGGAAATGGCCCGCCACGTGGACGATCAGCGGCACCGCGCCCTGGTCGAGCAGGACTTTGTTGGGGAAATGGACGTTGGCGAAGCGGCTGACCTCCTCAGCCGCCCCCGCGCCCACCCCCCGGCCGATGGACTCGCTGATGCCGCCTTTAGCGACCGCCCCTCCGGCCGCGGCGAACGGGACATCGCGGGAATAGGTGGGGCCGCCGCTCCGCATGGTCGGTTTCCGAGCCCAGACTTTATGCTTCGAGAGCAGATTTGCGACCTGGGGATACGCCCCCAGCAGCTTCTCGGCGCCCTGCAGGGTGGAATCGGCGTCACCGACCCGCCGCAGGATGTCCCACTGTGTGCGCTCCGCGTCCGACAGCCGATCCCGGTAGCGCTCCACCAGCTCCGTCAACTCACCCGCGACAGCCGTCGGCTCGTCGTACACCCGGAAGTCCGCGATGACCAGCAGGCGCTGCAAAATCTGTTTTTGCTGCTCCGCTGACAACGACCCCATGTCCGCGCTCCGGTAGCTTGACCGAGACTGGGCTTCAACTTGGCCGTCTTCCAGCAGCTTTCGCACATCTGCGGGCAAGGATTGGCGCACCGGCCAGAGCGCATCCAGAAGCTTGCCGGCTTCCCCCGCGGCATAGAGCCCGGATCCTGCCTGAGCGATCAACGGCCCCTGCGTACGGATCGCCCGATCGATCGTCGCCTGAACTTCAGCGGGCAGCGCCGACCACCCGGCAATGATGCCATCGAGCACCGGGCCGATGGTCCGTGCCACAGCAGATGCTAAGAAGGTCATAGCTTTGCTCCTCTCCGACCGGGCCTAGAACTCGCCGTACAGCCAGCGCAGCAGCTCACCCCAGCGCGCCGACTGAGCGAACAAGAGACCGTCGTAGATCTTAAACGCCTGGTCACGCTGCCAGGTGGGCTGCGTGGTGGGCGGCAAGTAAACCGAAAAACCGGTGGCGCCGGCGTAGCGCGGCCGGAACGCGACGCGCAGGATTGGAGTCTCTGCGGTGCGGGCCTGCAGATGATTGTAGAGCGCCTGGCTGGCTGCCAGCACCTCGGGGTAGCTCTCCCACTCCAATAGCTCTGCCAGCTTGCGGGCGAAGTCGCCCAAATCGCGGTAGTTGCGATCCTGGAAGACCAGCGCCTGGTCGCGCGCCTTGCCCACCAATCGACGGAGCGTCGCGTCCTCGCGGTGCGCCAGGATCGCATCGACCAGTGCGCGGCACAACGACACCGTGTTGGTCGCCTGCGCCAGCGCGCTCGCCGAGAGGGTCACTGTCTCTTCGCCGGCGCGTGTTTGCGCATGATAACTCTTAGCGAACTCGCCGACGATGCGATCGGCGAGCACGGCAGGGGCCATGCCCGGCTCCGCATTGACGGCCGTCAGGATCGGGCCATAAGGCCAGCCGTCCATCGGTTCGACCTCTTGCGAGGCGACGAAGAAATCGGCGTAATGCGCCAATTCCTCCGCGCCCTCCACCATCGCCATCAAACACGCGTCCATGCCGATCAGATCCAGGCGCCGGCCGGTGGCCTGCTCGGCCTCGCCGAACGCGTTGCGAAGATCCTGGGTATCCAGGAAGTCTTTGCTGGAATCATCGTACGCAATGGGACGGGTCGTCACGCCTTCGGTCATCTTGCGCAGGGTGGAACGGAAGATGGCGCCCTGGGAGGCGTGCGAAGGATCACCGATATCGCGCACCGATGCGTAGTGATCCACATCCAGCCAGCCGGTGCCGTGGTTCCAGATCACCAGCGCGTACCGGTCGGCGGGATAATTCTGAACGCTGCTCACGATAAAATCGCGCAAGACGTTGGGATCGCCGGTGTTCACCTCCGGCAGCGTCTGCACCACGCTGTCCGCGAAACCTTTGCCCCGCTGCACTTCCAACACATAGGAGCCGTCGACGGTGTCGAAGAGACACGTCACCGCGCACTGCGCGGTGGTGCCCACCGTGCCCATTTCAAACAGATCCTGGTAACCCGCCGATGTCATCTCGGCCATCAGTTTGATCCGGCCGGTCTTGGTATCGAAAATCTTGCCGTTATCGCCTGCCATGTACACCATAAGCGTCCAGGGACGATGCGAAGGGGTTGAAGGCTGCATCGGTTTCTCCTTTCGGATGCGAAAAAGGGCCACTATACGCTGCCTGAAGAGGCGCCACCAAGCCATCGGATACCTCCTGTGCTTACGTTCAGCACTGGCGCAATTATAGCACAAACAAGCCGCGGAGGTCAATACAAATAAATCGTATCCGCAACATCCTTGCCACCCACCCCTGGTCTTGGTATACTGGGGGCAGCTATTCGCTGATTCGCCATTTGCCGATTCGCCATGTCCCGATATCCCATCCCTGTGGGCCCCGCCCGCGTCGAAGAGCTCATCCTGCGGTCCCGCTTCATCACCACTGCGGCCCCGGCCGGCAGCGTGGATGAAGCCAGGGCATTCATTGCGACGATCCGCGCCAGTTTTTCAGACGCCACGCACAACTGCTTCGCCTATGTGGTCGGGCCGCCCGGCTCCACCGCACAAATCGGTATGAGCGACGACGGCGAGCCCAGCGGCACCGCCGGTCGGCCCATGCTGGCCGTGCTGCTGGGCAGCGGCATCGGCGATGTTGCGGTCGTGGTGACCCGCTACTTCGGCGGCACGAAGCTGGGCACCGGCGGGCTGGTGCGCGCGTACGCTGGCGGGGTCAAGGCCGTGTTGGGCGCGCTGGCCGTGCAAGAGAAGATCGCGCGGACGACCCTGACCGCGCGCGGCCCGTACCGCTGGGTGACGCCGCTGGCGCGCTGGCTGCCCGACTTTGAGGCGACCGTGGTCGATCAAGAGTTCGCCGCCGACGTGCTCTGGCGGATCAGCCTGCCGGAAGAGCACGCGCAAGCGTTCGCAGCGGCCTTGGTCGACCGGAGTCACGGCGAAATCCAGGTTATGCTATAATAGATCGCATTCCCTATCGATAGAACGGAACCTGTCATGCACTCAAACGTCTCAATCCGATCCTTGCTCTATCTGCTGATCATGTGCCTGCTGGCCGCGTGCGCGGGCCAGGGCGCCCCAACCCCAGATCTTGCCACCGCGGCGCCGCAGCCAACCGCAGCGGTCTTGGCCCCGACCCCGACCCAGCCGGCCACCGTAATCGCCCAGCCGGCCGCCAGCCCAACATCCCGCCCCGCGCGCGGCGTGCTGGTGGTGGAGGCTGAACCGGCGGTGGCGCCGGCCGCGGCCGCACCGCTGCTGCAATTGCTCGCCGCCGCGGGCATCGAGGCCGAAGCCGGCGCGGGCGAGGCCGACCTCCGCCTCAGCGCAGCCGCGCTGACCGAGGGGACCCTGGCCTGGGAGCATATCCTGGTCCCGGTTGATCGCGCGTCGTCGGTGCTGGAAGGGATCACGCTCCAGGAACTTCGCGAGGTGTGGACCGGCGCAGCGACCTCACCCAACTTTACCGCGATCTACCCCAGCGACGAGATCATGCCGGAGCTGATCGCGTTATTGGGGCCGGCCGGCCCAGGAGTGTCACCGCAGGCGGCCGCGACCCTGGCCGATGCGGTGTGGGCCGATCCGATGGGGCTGGGCATCGTCCCGTTTGAGGCATTGACGACCCGGCTGCGGGCCATCCGGCTCGATGGGATGTCAACCGTAGACAACCGGCTGGACCCAGCTCGGTGGCCGCTCGCCGCCCGGGCCTGGGTGGCGCCGGCCACCGAGCGCGGCAAGGGTGCGCTGGCCAAGCTTGATCCGGCCAGTCTGCCGATCACCAACCGCGACCGCACGAAACTGACCGTGTTGGTGATGACCGGCGTGACAGCCATGGCCCGCAATTCAGCCGTCGCCATCGAGCGCGCCGGCGATGACGGCTTCCTGGCACGCCAGGTGGGGCCGGAGCTGGCCGCGGCCGACATCACCCTCATCAGCAACGAAATCCCGTTCGTGAAGGGCTGCGTGGCTGATAACACGCTGAACAACCTGCTCCTCTGCTCCAAACCTGAATACTACCTGAACCTGGAGCTTTCCGGCGTGGATGCGGTCGGGCTCACCGGCAACCACCAGAACGATTTCGGCTATGCGAATGCACTGGCCTCACTGGCTTTCTACGGCGAGAAGGGGATCCCCGTGTACGGCGGCGGCGCAAACGACAAGGCCGCGCGCGCCCCGATCGTGCTCGTACACAACGGCAACCGGCTGGGTTTCCTGGGCGCGAACAGTTGGGGCCCCGAGTGGTATTGGTCGGGCACCGGCGAAAAGGTCAGCGCGTGGGCCGGCGCCGACAACCCCGGTTCAGCCCGTTTCGACCGCGCCCAGATGGTCGCCGACATCCAGGCCCTGAAGCCGCAGGTAGACCTGGTATTTGCCGAGGTCCAGCACACCGAATTTAACTCGGCCGGCGACTACCAGACCGAGCCTGTCCCCGACGAAGAAGCTGACTTCCAGGCCATGAGCGACGGCGGCGCCGATGTCGTGACCGGCGTGATGGCCCATGCGCCCCAGGCGGTCGAACTGCGCAACGGCCGGCTCATCCTCTACGGGCTGGGCAACCTGTACTTCGATCAAACATGGAGCTGGCCCACCCGCACCGGGCTGGTGGTCCGCCACACCATCTACAACAAAAAACTGATCAACACCGAGCTGCTCGTGACCGTGATCGAGACAAATTTCCAGTTGCGCTGGGCCACGCCTGAAGAACGGATCCTGGTGCTGAGGTCCGTATTCGATGAAAGCCGGTGGTAAACCGGCCGAGTTCTTGCCGATGAGGAATACAATGCTGAGACGTTTTCTGACCAACGAAGAAGAAGCGTTGTTGGTAGCCGAGCGCCGTGAGCTGGCCAACCTGCGCACCCCCTTAACTAACCTGGAAGCAAAGGCTGACGACCTGGCGCTCTTAACCCGCGCACTGCTGCAACTGGACGAGCTGTTCCTGTTGGTCATCGTGGGCGAGTTCAATTCCGGCAAATCGGCGTTCATCAACGCGCTGCTGGGCCGGCGCTTCCTGGTCGAAGGCGTCACCCCCACCACGGCGTCCGTCCACATCCTGAGATACGGCGAGGAAGCCGGCAAGACCCAAGCCGAAAACGACATCCTGGCTGTGACCTACCCGGTGGACTGGCTGCGTGATATCAATATCGTGGACACACCCGGCACCAACGCCGTGATTCGCCGGCACCAGGAGATCACCGAAGATTTTGTTCCCCGCGCCGATCTGGTCCTCTTCATCACCTCAGCCGACCGGCCCTTCAGTGAAAGCGAGCGGGCCTTCATCCAACGCATCCGCGAGTGGGGCAAAAAGGTCGTCTTCGTGATCAACAAGATCGATATCCTGGAGACGCCGGCCGATGTCGATCGGGTGACCCGATTCGTGGACGAGAATGCCCGGCAGATGATCGACCGCACGCCCATCGTGTTCGCGGTATCCAGCCGGCAGGCGCGCCAGGCCAAAGAAACCGTCGACGCCGATGAGCGCACGCGGCTGTGGGACAGCAGCCGGTTTGGGCCGTTGGAAAGCTACATCCTGCACACCCTGGACGAACGCCAACGGGTGCGGCTCAAGCTGTCGAACCCGCTGGGCGTGGCGCAGCGGCTCACCGAGCGCTACCTGGGCGTGGCCGAGGCCCGCAAGGGGCTGTTGAAAGAGGACGTGGCAACGGTCCGCACTATCGAGGCGCAGCTCGTGTCGTACGAGACCGATATGCGCCGCGAGTTCAAATATCACCTCAGTCACGTGGACAACGTGTTGTATGCGATGGCTGATCGCGGCAACCGCTTCTTCGATGAGACCATCCGCGTGCAGCGCATCTTCGATCTGATAAACGCCGACCGGGTCCGCGGGATGTTCGAGCGCGAGGTCGTCGCTGACACCTCGGCCAAGGTCGAGGCGTACACCCGTGACCTGATCGACTGGCTGGTGGATCAGGACTTCCGGCAATGGCAGGCCGTGATGGATTACCTGAACAAACGCATCAGCCGGCACCAGGACCAGATCATCGGCGAGGTGGGCGGCAGCTTCGATTCCAACCGCCAGGCGTTGCTGGAATCGGTGGGGCGGGCCGCGCGCGAGGTGGTCGCGACTTACGATCACCAGGCGGAGGCCCGTGAGCTGGCCGACTCGGTGCAGCGTTCGGTGGCGCAAACGGCCCTGGTCGAGGTGGGCGCCATCGGCCTGGGCGCGCTGCTGGTGAAGGTGCTGGCGACGGCCCTCGCGGACGTCAGCGGCGTGCTGGCGGCCGGCGCAGTCGCCGCGCTGGGCTTCTACGTGATCCCCAACAAACGCCGCCGCGCCAAGGCCGACCTCCTGACCAAGACCAATGACCTGCGCGACCGGCTATCGAGCGCGCTGACCGGCCAATTCGAAAGCGAGCTAGACCGCTCACTGACGCGCATCCGGGAAGCGATGCGTCCGTACACGCGTTTCGTGGAGATGCAACAGGCCACCCTGGGCGACACCGAGGGCGCGCTGCGCGCGTCCCAGCGGGCGTTGGATGAAATGGCTACGCGCATCGACACCATGCAACTGCCGACCCAGGGCGCGACAGTCGGATAGGCCATCGCCACTCTCCGAGTTCCCCGGTAACGGTTCACCGTCAGGGTAACGCTGAACCGTTACGGTCCCCGCTAAATTAGCGTCCCGCCCCCTTTCCGTGGTAAAATGGCAAGTTGCTGTAGAAAACACGTTCTATTCACGGGTGGTAAATCATGTCCCAAGATAAACTCATCGTGCGCGGGGCCCGGGAACATAATCTCAAGAATATCGACCTGGAGCTGCCACGCGATAAGCTGGTGGTCATCACCGGTCTTTCGGGGTCGGGCAAATCGAGCCTGGCGTTCGACACGATCTATGCCGAGGGGCAGCGTCGCTACGTCGAGTCGTTGTCGGCCTACGCCCGGCAGTTTTTGGGGCTGATGGAAAAACCGGACGTGGACCAGATCGAAGGCCTGAGCCCGGCCATCTCCATCGACCAGCGCGGGGCCAGCCGCAACCCGCGCTCCACCGTGGGCACCATCACCGAGATTTACGACTATCTGCGCCTGCTGTTTGCGCGCATCGGCATCCCGCACTGCCCCAACTGCGGCCGCGAAATCACCGCGCAGACCGTGCAGCAGATCGTAGATGGCATCCTCCAGTACCCGGAAGACAGCCGGCTGCTGATCCTGGCGCCGCTGGTGATGGATCGCAAGGGCGAGCACAAAGGCATCTTCGAGGACGTGCGCAAGGCGGGCTTCGTGCGCGTCCGCGTCAACGGCGAGCTGCATGAAGTCGAGGATCCGCCCGAACTGGACCGCTACAAGAACCATACCATCGAAGCTGTGGTGGATCGGCTGATCGTCCGCCCACCCGAGCCGGGCGCGGAAGAGGCCGAAAGGTCGCGGCTGGCCGACTCGGTAGAGACGGCGCTCCGCCTGGGCAACAGCGTGATGCTGATTGCAGACGTGACCGACCCCGCGCATCCCCGAGATCGGATCTTTTCGGAGCGCTTCGCCTGCCCTGCCTGCGGGATCAGCCTACCGGAGATCGAGCCGCGCACCTTCAGCTTCAACAGTCCACACGGCGCCTGCCCCACCTGCACCGGGTTGGGCAGCCAGATGGAATTCGACCCCGAACTGATCGTGGATCGCAGCAAAAGCCTGGCCGACGGCGGCATCCGGCCCTGGGATCGCGACACTCAAACGATCTATCACGCCATGCTCGAATCGGTCTGCGAGCGTTATCAGATCCCGTTCGCCGCGCCGGTGTCCGAACTGAGCAAACACCAGATGGATATCGTGCTCTACGGCGCGAAGCACGGTGACACGATTAAGGTGCGTTATGTAAACAATGAAGGCCACGACCGATTCTTTGAAACCAACTACGAAGGCGTCGTGCCTAACCTGCAACGACGCTACCGGGAAACTACCTCCGACTACATTCGCAGTGAGCTGGAACACTGGATGACCGGGCGGCCCTGCCCGACGTGCAGGGGGAAGCGCTTACGCCAGGAAGCGTTGGCGGTCACTCTGACCGACAAGAACATCGATGAGGTCAGCCACTTTTCGGTGACGCAGGCGTTGAGTTGGGTGGAATTGCTGGCGGGCCTGCAAGATGACGCGACCGCCCCGGGGCGCAAGGCGTTCACCGTCACCAACAAGATCGCCTCAGCCGAGCAGGCGCCCGCGGGTTCGCCGCTCAGCCAGCGCGAGTACACCATCGCACGCCAGGTCCTGAAGGAGCTGCACGCCCGCATCCGCTTCCTCACCGATGTCGGGCTGGACTACCTGACGCTGGACCGCATGGCGGCCACCCTGTCTGGCGGCGAGGCGCAGCGCATCCGGCTGGCAACGCAGATCGGCTCGCAGCTCATGGGGGTGCTATACATCCTGGACGAGCCGAGCATCGGGCTGCACCAGCGCGATAACAACCGGTTGATTGGCACCTTGTTGGATTTGCGCGACCTGGGCAACACCGTGCTGGTGATCGAACACGATGAGGACACCATGCGGGCTGCGGATTGGATCGTGGACCTGGGCCCGGCCGCTGGCGAAGGTGGCGGCTACGTGGTCTGCTCCGATGCCACGCCGCAATTCATGCAGTGCACCGACAGCCTGACTGCGGCCTATCTGCGCGGCGAGAAATGCATCGAGGTGCCGAAGGTGCGGCGGCCCGGCAACGGTCAGTACATGATCGTCCGTAACGCCACGGAAAACAATCTGAAGCACGTGGACGTGCGCTTTCCGTTGGGTAAGTTCATTTGCGTGACGGGCGTCAGTGGCAGCGGCAAGTCGAGCCTGGTGAACGAGGTGCTGTACAAGGCCTTGGCCGCGCGCATGTATCGCGCCAAAGACAAACCTGGGCGGCACGAGGCAATTGAGGGGCTCGAATTCCTGGATAAAGTGGTGGATATCGATCAATCGCCCATCGGCCGCACCCCGCGCTCGAACCCGGCGACCTACACGAACCTGTTCACTGACATCCGGGACCTCTTCGCTGCGCTGCCCGACGCCAAGGTGCGGGGCTATAAGCCGGGCCGCTTCAGCTTCAACGTCAAGGGCGGCCGGTGCGAGGCGTGCCAGGGCGACGGCATCATCCGCATCGAGATGCAATTCCTGCCCGATGTCTACGTGCCGTGCGAAGTGTGCCACGGACATCGCTACAATCGCGAGGCGCTGGAGATCAAATACCGAGGCCTAAGCATCGCTGAGGTATTGGAGCTGACCGTGGACGAGGGCCTGACCTTTTTCCAGCACATCCCGGGCATCCGCAACAAGCTCGCCACCCTGCAAGAGGTAGGGCTGGGTTACATCCGGCTTGGCCAGTCGGGCACGACCCTCTCCGGCGGCGAAGCGCAGCGCATTAAGCTCAGCAAGGAGTTGAGCCGGCGCGCGACCGGCAAGACGCTCTATATCCTGGATGAGCCGACCACCGGGCTGCATTTCGAGGACACCAAAAAGCTACTGACCGTCCTATCGCGGCTGGTCGACCAGGGGAATACCGTCGTGGTCATTGAGCATAACCTGGACGTGGTCAAATATGCCGATTGGCTGATCGACCTGGGGCCGGAAGGCGGCGATGCAGGCGGTTACGTGATCGCAGAGGGCACGCCGGAACACGTGATGCGCGTGGAGCGCTCGTACACAGGGCAGTTCCTGCGCCACGTGTTGAGCGGACGAGAAGCCGTGCAGCCGGGGGACTATCTTGCTGCAAAAGCCAAAACTGCACTGCCAGCAGAGTGAGACCGGACATGAAACATTACCATATCTGGACCATCGGTTGCCAGATGAACGAGGCCGACTCGGGGCGCGTAGCCGCCGAGCTGGATGCACTGGGCTACGCGCCCACCGACCAGGCGCAAGACGCCGACGTCATCGTTCTCAACACCTGTGTGGTGCGCCAGAGTGCGGAGGATCGCGCAGTCGGCCATCTCTCGTCGCTGAAGCCGCTCCGGGAGAGCGATCCCCATCGGGTGATCGCTCTGATGGGGTGCATGGTCGGCATCAAACCCAACCGCGCGTTGCAGGAACGCTTTCCCTTTGTCGATGTTTTCATGCCACCCTCAGAGCCGGGCCCGCTCGTCAGTTATCTGACCGGGCGCCATATCGAGGCAGAGGCACGGGCACTGGATGACGAGGAAACCGAGGCCCGGCATCTTTTCCAGGATTTCGGCAGCCCTGAGGCCGCAGCTTTGGGCCTGGTGGATGATGTCACGGAGTCTGAGCGGGTGGAAGAGCCATCCGCACCCACTCCCATACTTCCATTCTCACCGACTCATCCGCTCCAAAGCATGCGCCACCTCTCGCTCAATGGCCAGACACCGGTAGTCGCCAACGTGCCCATCGTCTACGGCTGCTCACATGCCTGCTCCTTCTGCATCATTCCCTCCCGGCGCGGCGTCGAGCGCAGCCGGCCGCTGGATGAGATCGTGCGCGAGGTCCAGGGGTTGGTCGACCAGGGCGTGCGCGAGGTGATGCTGTTGGGCCAGATCGTAGACCGTTACGGCAGAGATTTCCCCAGCCAGCGGCCCGACCTGGCGGATCTGCTCGCGGCCGTTCACGAGATCGAGGGCCTGTGGCGCATCCGTTTTCTGACCAGCCATCCGAACTACATGACGGATCGCATCCTGCACGCCGTTGCTGAGTTGCCCAGGGTCTGCGAGCAAATCGAGGTTCCGGTGCAGGCGGGCGACGACGACATCCTGCAAGCGATGAAGCGCGGCTACACAACCGACGACTACCGTCGCCTGGTCCGCCGCATCCGAGAGGTCGTCCCCGAAACCGCGGTCCACACCGACATCATCGTCGGCTTTCCGGGCGAAACTGAGACGCAGTTTCAGCGCACCTACGACCTGCTCGCCGAACTCAAGCTGGACAAGGTGCATCTGGCGATGTACTCGCCGCGGCCCGGCACCGTCAGCGAGCGCCGCATGACCGACGATGTGTCGCCCGAGGAAAAGAAGCGCCGCTGGGACGTCCTGGACAAGCTGCAGGAGCAGGTGGTTGGCGAGATCAACCGCCGATCTCTGGGAGAAACGGTGGAAGTGCTGGTGGAGGAGCGGCACCGGAAGGGCCGCTGGCGGGGCCGCACCCGCACTAACAAGCTTGTCTTTTTTGCCGATGCGGGGGATTGGCGCGGCAAGCTGGCGCAGGTCCGCATCACCTGGGCCGGCCCTTGGTCGATGATCGGTGAGGTGGTCGGCCAGCCTTGAACGGCGCTGATCGATACATTGTAAAACGCCGGGGAGCGATCGCTCCCCGGCGTTTTACAATGTATCGATCAGCGCCG
>JAPKMS010000209.1 GCA_026645775.1 Anaerolineae bacterium | reverse complement strand
CTGCACAAGCGCCTGGTTAATTGCATCCCACGGGATTCAATTACCTGCTGTTCGTCCTCGCCGTCTTAGCACGGCCCTACCGTTTCTCGATCTTGCATTGCTGTTCGTCCTCGCTATTAGCCTCACCGTTTCTCGAAAAACCTACTGATGGAAGGAGTTATTGCCTATGACCGATACCAAATGACCGTTTCCAAATCACGCACTGTTCATCTTGCCGGAAGGTCTGGCAGGCACTGGCCTGAACATAGACCGCCGGCGCTGATTCCCAGGCAAAATGCCTCTTCACCGATGAGAGGAGTTACCGATGTCACCGTGGATTAATTTGCTTCAACCGATTCCAGAGCTGCTGCCCAAAACCCAGACGCCCCAAGTCGTGTGCTTCTGGGGCAATAACGCCGAGGTACTGCGCAAGCAGTGCGCCCCGGCAATCCAGCAACTCAAGAAGGCCCAGGCGTTGCCGCTGGTGCAGCTGACCTGGGACATCCAGGAACAGCCGTCCTTGATCACGCGGCTGGTGAACCTGGTTGGCCCGCAGGCCATCCGCCTGCACCTGGATCTGGTTCCGGGTCATACCACGCCAAGCAAGCTTGTTGAGGCCTGCCTCTGCGTGATGTGGCACGAGCTCGATCCACGGGTCACCGTGGACCTGCGCGTCACCACTGGCGTAGACCGGAGCTGGCTGGTTTCGACCATGCGCCGCATGGTCGAGATGGCGAAAGTCTGGGAGCAACAGCTGGTCATGGCAGCGCCCGCCGACTTCCCCGGCCTGCACAAGGCCGTACCAGGACTCTGCCAGCCCGACGATCTGGCATGGGCATTGTCTCTCCGCCCCGATCTGGGGCCGCAGCTGCAAGGCTGCAAACCGATTAACTTACCTAACTAAAAAGGAGTTACTACCGATGGATTACACAACTGTCAAAACCGATGTTGATGGTCGAATGCTCTGCCCGCGCTGTGGCGCGCCGCTGTACGTGCGCGCCGTGGAAGTACTCTCCGGGATGCCGGTCTTCCTCGAAGAGGACGAAATCGGATTCCGTGTCAAGTTCAGCGACTTCGACGCCACGCACTTTCAGTGCGACGCGGAGACCGAATACTGCGAAAAGTGCGGCTGGAGCAGCGATACCGAACCGGACCCGCCGGTCGAAGATGCTGTCCTGCAAGGCTTCATCGCCTCGCTGCGCGCGGAATTTGGCCGGCTCTGCAACTTGCAGTCGGACACGGGACAACGGATTCACGACCCCGACATGACCACGGTGGCCCTGGCCGTGGCTAACCTGCTCGATCCGGCAGGCTTCAACGTCGAGCCCACCCAGTGGTGCGCTATCACGCACCCGGATGTGCGGGAAGACGAGGAAGCCCACTTCATTGCGACTCGCGATTTTCTGGCCTGGCCGGAGATCACTGAACGCATTGCCGAATCGGCGGCGTTTAACCTCGGGTTCCCGTGGTCTTGTCCGGTACGGTTGTTGCCCGTGCCTCACGGAGTGGTCTGCTGCGTGGGGCAATCCGACAACCGGGAGGATGAGTGATGCCCACGCCAAGCTCTTTCCTTTCCAACGTCGCCCAACCACTACTGGGGCAACTGCCGCTGCGCGAGCGGCCTGCCGAACGGCTGTACGCCGTGGGACCAGGCGCACTCAGTCTCACCGAGTTGCTGGCCGCCATCATCGGCGGTCCCCGGCAACTGGAGACCGCGCAAGCCCTCATCACCCAATGGGGTGACACTCTGTCCCAGGTGGAACAGGCAGAGCTCGAGCGCGTCCCGGGCGTAGGTCGTCAAACCGCTGCTCGCCTCAAAGCGGCGCTGGAGCTGGGCCAACGCCTGGCTTATCAGCAGCCCACTGACCGTTACCAGATCCGCGCACCGCAGGACGCGGCCAATATCCTCATCCCACTCATCGGGCATCAGGAGCAGGAACACTTCGTCGTGCTGTACCTGGACACCCGCAATCAAGTGCTGGACCGTGAGGTGCTGTACAAAGGCACCATTAACACGACCATCGTGCGGATTGCGGAAGTGTTCCG
>JAPKMS010000208.1 GCA_026645775.1 Anaerolineae bacterium | reverse complement strand
CGTGTCGGTCGCGCAGCCCCGTTTCTCGGTGATCCCCAGCACCTGGTATCGCACCGTCAGCCCGCCCTCGCGCAGGCCGGCAACGACGCCCTCGATCCGATTACACAGCGCCTCAGCCTCGTCCTGGGTAGAGGCTGAGGCAGCGATGGCGAACACTGCTTCTACAGCGGCGTCTGGATTGACGAGTGTCTGGGGCCAGACCCAGGCCGGCACCGAGTCATTGCCGGCCGCATTGGTCAGGTTTCGCAAGCCGGAGCCGTCCGCATTCATGAGGTAAATCTCGATGTTTGCTCCGTGGCGCTGGAACACGATCTGGCTGCCGTCGGGCGACCAGAACGGCCACCAATCGGCGGCTGTGGTGATGATCTGCGGGTTCGTGCCGTCGGGGTTAACGGTGTGGATCGACTTGAGGCCGTGATAGACGATCTTGTTGGTCGTCCACGACCAGTTCGGCGCGCCGGAGTTACTGGTCGTAATCTGCACGGGATCAGAGCCGTCGGCGTTGACGATCCAGACCCGATAGGAGCCGGACGCGGTGGAACAGTATGCGATCCGCTGGCCATCCGGCGACCATGCCGGGCGATTTTCCTCCACGCCGGCAGTTTGAGTGATCCGATGTGCACCGCTGCCGTCCGAGTTCATGACGTAGAGATGCGTTTGAGCAGCCGCTTCCTCCAGGATGAAGGCGATGCGCTGGCCATCACGCGATTGGGCGGGCAGATGCTCTGGCCGCGGATCGGTCGTGAGGCGCCGCCGGTCGGTGCCATCCGGGTTCATCGAATAGATATCATAGTCGCCGGCACAATCCGAGGAAAAGAGGATCCGCTGGCCATCCGCCGACCAACTCACATCGGTATCGTTGCAGGTGTTGTTGGTGATGCGGGTGGCGCCGGCGCCATCCGGCCGGATGCTGTAAATCTCGGCCGCGCCGTGGCGGTCCGTGGTAAACAGGATCGGATTCGGCGGCGCGGCCGCAGCCAAACGAACGGCCCCGCTGTGTGCGACAAAGGGCGACGCGCCGAGCGCGGCAATGATGAGGGTCAACGCTGTGAGGGAGAGGCGGGGTCGGAGCATAGCGCGGCTCCTTATGATTTTGTGTTGCGGCGGTCAGAAGATGGGGACAACCAGCTCATTGCGGAGAATAGCACACGCGTATACGCGTGTCAAGTGTTTTTTTGCTTCAGTTGGATCATGCTTTTGCCGTCGCGCCGCGTTTCCGCTATACTACATCCATGCGGATTTACCTGGAATCGTTGGGCTGCCGCCTGAATTATGCTGAGATGGCAGGTTTGGGCCGCCAATTGGCCGGCGCGGGGCACGCGATGGTCGAGTCGGCCGCGGAGGCGGACCTGTGCGTGCTGAACTCGTGCGCGGTCACCGGCGAGGCCGCGCGGCAGACCCGCCAACTGGCACGGCAGATGGCCCGCGCCAACCCGGCCGCCCGGTTGATCATCACAGGCTGCTACGCGACCCTGGAGGGCGAGACGGTCGCCGCGTTGCCCAACGTTGATCTGGTCGTGGGCAACGCGCGCAAAGACGATCTGCTGGCGACAATTCAGGGATTGGGGACCCGCGATCAGGAGACTGATTCCTCAGCCCCAGTTCCCAGTCCCTTGTCCTCAACCATTTCCCGCACCCGCGCCTTCATCAAAGTCCAGGACGGCTGTCGCAACCGCTGCACCTTCTGCATCGTGACCGTGGCGCGCGGGGATGAGCGCAGCCGGGCCATCGCCGAGATCGTGGCCGAGGTCAATGCGCTGCACGCCGAAGGCTACCAGGAAGCCGTGCTGACAGGCGTCCACCTGGGCGGCTATGGCAACGACATCGACCGGGATCTGCGGGCGCTGGTGGCCGGGCTGCTGGCCGAAACGCGCATCCCGCGCATCCGGCTGTCGTCGCTGGAGCCGTTCGACCTGGCGCCCGATTTCTTCGATCTGTGGCCGCAGAGCAACGATCGGCTGATGCCGCATCTGCACCTGCCGGCCCAGGCGGGCAGCGATGCTGTGCTCAAACGCATGGCCCGCCGCAACCGCACCGCCGAGTTCGAGGCGCTGGTCGATGCGGCCCGGGCGCGCATCCCCGGCCTGACGATCACCACCGACATAATCGCCGGCTTTCCGGGCGAAACCGAAGCCGACTTTGAACAGACGTTGGCCTTCGCCCGGCGCATCGGCTTTGCGCACATCCACGCGTTCCCTTTCTCGGCGCGAGCAGGCACCGCAGCCGCCCATTTCGCCGGGCAGGTAGCCCAGGTCGAGTGCAAGCGGCGCGTGCAGGCATTGCACGCGCTGGATGCCGAGCTGGGCCGGGCCGTGCGCGCGGCGTTCGTGGGCAGCACGCGGCCGGTGTTGTGGGAGAGCGTCCTCGCGCCGCGCGAGATTGCCAAGCTGGCGCCTCACGCGGCTCCGGCCGATGCCGCCGAGTCGATTGGGTCGGGGTTAACCGACAACTATCTGCGCGTGCTGGCCCGGCTGCCGGCGGGCGTCGATCTGCACAACCGGATCACCCCCACGCTGTTGACGCAGCTCGCGGGGGATGATTTGTGGGGAAGCGTTTTAGTAGGGTGAAGGATGACAAGGTAAAAAGATGACAAGGAGCCTGCAACTACGTTTACATTGACCTCCTTGTTTCCTTGTCTACCGGTCCCCTTGTTTTCTGACCAACTCAAACAGGAGCCGACTATGACCTTAGAAGAACGACTGGATGCCGACCTCAAGCAAGCCATGCTGGCCAACGATACGACCCGCAAGCTGGCGATCCGCGCGGTGAAAACTGCCATCACCGAGGCGAAGGTGTCCGGCCTTGAGAAGCACACGCTCAACGATGCCGAAGTGCTCACGATCATCGGTAAACAGGTGAAGCAGCGCCGCGATAGCGCCGCGGAATTCGCCAAGGGCGGCCGCCCCGATCTCGTGGTCCAGGAAGAGGCCGAAATCGCCGTGCTGGAGGTGTACCTGCCGAAACAATTGACCGAGGCCGAGGTACGCGCCCGGGCCCAGGCGGTTATCGCGGAGCTGGGTGTTGTCGATCTCAAAGGCATCGGCCCGGTGATGAAGCGGCTGACGGCCGAGTTGCGCGGCATCGCCGATGGCCAGATCGTCAATCGCGTCGTGCGCGAGCTGTTGGGCCAGTAAGTTTACCAGGGGGCAGTGCCACCTGGCGCCAACGGCCAAAGGCATCACTGCGAGCCCTGTTCTCACTACACCGCATGTCAACACACACCTCGTCTTCGCCGCCAACGATCCGGCCGGGACGTCCGCTCCAATCGCAGGACATCCCGTGGCCGGCGCGCGCGCGCGTGCTGGGCATCTGGGGGCTGCTGCTGGTACTAATGGGGCTCATCCTGGTGGCGCAGCTCCCGCTCAGCGGCCAGGTGACGGTGCAAGTGGGGGATGTCGCCCCCCAGGATGTGACGGCGCCTCGGCAGATCACTTACATCAGCGAGATTTTGACCCAGCAGCGTCGGACGATGGCCGTCAACAGCGTGCCCGAGGTCTACGATCCGCCGCAGGCGCGCGTCGGACGTGAGCAATTTGCGCTGGCCAGCCAGATCCTGGCCTATATCAACACCGTGCGCAACGATAGCTATGCCGATCTGCCAACGAAAACGGCCTACATTGAAGCCATTTCGGCGTTGGGTCTGCCCGCGACGGTCGTTGAGCGCATCCTCACGCTGCCCGACCCGGCCTGGGAACGCATCGCGACCGAGATCGAGGTCGTGCTCGAACGGGCCATGCGCGAGGAAATTCGCGAGAACAACCTGGCCGATGAGCGGCGCAAGGTGCCCGCCCGCGTGCGTCTCGATCTGTCGGATGACGATGTCACTCTCATCACCGAGATCGTCCAGGATCTGCTGATCCCCAACAGCTTCTACAACCCGGAACGCACCGAGGAGCGCCGCACTGCGGCCGGCGCCGCGGTGGAAGCGGTTTCCACGACCATCGAGCGCAATCAAACCATCCTGCGCACGGGCGCCATCGTCACAGATCTGGATCTGGAGGCGCTGAAGGCCCTGGGCCTGCAACAAAGCAGTTGGTCCTGGGAAGATGTGCTCGCGGTTTCGGGCTTCGTGCTGTTGCTCGGTGTCGTCCTCCTCTATTATCTCTGGCGCCAGGAACCGCAGCTCTGGTTCGGCCGCGCCGA
Source organism: Anaerolineae bacterium (assembly GCA_026645775.1). Taxonomy (GTDB): domain Bacteria; phylum Chloroflexota; class Anaerolineae; order CG2-30-64-16; family CG2-30-64-16; genus MO66. The sequence goes on along the minus strand of JAPKMS010000208.1, from coordinate 16,104 downwards.
AATCTTGCTGCTGGCGTGCGTCATCCTCGTGTTCCTGCTGGTCGCGAAGATCATGATCCCCGGCCGGGCGGTGGTCGCCTACCTGTTTCCGTTTGCCGCCATCGGCATGATCCTGTCCATTACGCTGAACCAGCGCGTGGGCCTGGTGATCACCGGTTTGTTCGCGTTGATCGTAGGCTGGCTCACGAACGGCAGCGTGGAGCTGATCGCCTATGCGCTGTGTGGCTCACTGGTTGGCATGTTGAAGATCCGCCGGGCCGACCGGCTGGCAAACTTCTCCTGGAGCACGCTGTTTATCACCGCCACCAACATCCTCGTGGTGCTCGCATTTCGGGTGGCCGGCAGCAATTTGGGGCTGCGTGGGCTGGCTGAGCTGGGCACCGCGGGGATCATCAACGGGCTGATCACGGTCACGGTGACGTTGTTGGCGCTCTATCTGATCAGCGCGGTATTCGGCATCACCACATCGCTGCAGTTATTGGAGATTTCACGCCCCACGCATCCGCTGCTGCGCCAGCTCATGTTGAAGGCGCCCGGCACCTACCATCACACGCTGATTGTCAGCAATATGGCCGAACGCGCGGCCGAGGCGATCGGCGCCGATGCGCTGCTGACCCGCGTCGGCGCGTATTATCACGACGTCGGCAAGACGATCCGGCCGTATTTCTTCGTGGAAAACCGCACTGAAACTCTCGATCCGCACGCCCGGCTCGACCCGCTGACCAGCGCCCAGGTCATCATCACGCACGTCAAAGATGGGATCGACCTGGCTCACAAATACCGGCTGCCGAATCGCGTGATAGACTTTATCCCCGAACACCAGGGCACCCTGTTGGTGAGCTACTTCTACCATCAGGCCGTCCAACAGGCCGGCTCGCCCGAGGCGGTGGACAAGACGTTGTACCGCTATCCCGGCCCCCGGCCGCGCAGCAAAGAGACGGCCATCACGATGCTGGCCGATGGCGCGGAGGCGACTGTACGCGCCAAACACCCGGCCTCGGTGGAAGAGCTAGACCAGATCGTCGGGGAAAGCATCCAGAACCGTTATCTGTCAGGCCAGTTGGACGAGTGCCCGCTGACCATGGCGGACCTGGGCGCCGTGCGCCAGGCCTTCGTCGACGTGCTGCGTGGCCTGCAACATCCCCGCATCGCCTATCCGACCGACTCGGTGACACCTCGAGCCGCGTCGCCGGCGGACGCTGACGCGCCAAGACCGGCGGCCCCGGCAGCGCAGCCTGAACCGCCCGCGCCGGTGCAGCCAGCGGACAACCTCGCTATTGTGCTCGATACGGGCGCGGGAAACAACGGCAGCCCGACCGCTTTCTAGCAAAACTCGCAAAGGAACTGCTGATGGAAACACCCGGGGAAGAAAAAATCGTCGTCCAGGTAGATGAACCGTATGTCGCGGAAGTGGATGCCGCCGATCTGGCGCGCGCCGTGGCCGCCGCCCTGTTGGCCGAGGACGAACTCGACGGGGAAGCGACCGTCGTCATCACCAGCGATGAGGCCGTGGCCGAGCTGAACCAGCAATACCGCGGCGTGGCTGGGCCCACCGACGTGCTGTCTTTCCCGGCGCAGGAGCCCACGCCGGGTTTCATCAGCGCGCCGGAGATGGCGGCCTACCTGGGCGACATCATCATCGCCCTGCCCTTCACCCAGCGCCAGGCAGCCGCTTTGGGACGTCCATTGCGCGACGAGCTGCGGTTGTTGGCGGTGCACGGCACGCTGCATCTGCTGGGCTACGATCACGCCGAGCCGGAAGAAGAGACCGCCATGTGGGCGCGCCAGGACGCGATCCTGGCCGCCCTCCCCGTAAGTTGATCGTTGACCATTGCCATGCGCGCATTTCTTCGCAGTTTCCGCTTTGCCTTCGCCGGCATCGGGTACGTGCTGCGCTCGCAGCGCAACGCGCGCGTGCACCTGGGCGCGGCCTGCCTGGTGATCGCGGCGGGGCTCGCCTTCCGCGTTTCACCCGCTGAGTGGGCCGTGCTGGCACTCACCATTGGGCTGGTCCTGAGCGCTGAGATGATCAACACGGTGGCGGAATTGGCCGTGGACTTATTGACACAGCGCTATCACCCGATGGCCAAGATCGCCAAGGATGTCGGGGCCGGGGCGGTGCTCGTGGCCGCGCTCGCCGCGGTCGGGGTGGGCATCGCAATCTTCGGGCCGCGGGTATGGCGTTTATTTTTGCCGTAGGAGGAGAGAATACCATGGCACAGATGACCAAGCGTGAGCGCCTGCTCGCCACCTTTGCCGGCCAGCCGGTCGATCGGATTGCCGCGGCGTTGTGGCGGCATTTCCCCGGCGACGACCAGCGCGCGGCAGATCTGGCCGCTGCGACCCTCACGTGGCAAGCGCAATACGACTGGGACTTCATCAAGGTGTCGCCGGCCAGCAGCTTTTGCCTGGTGGATTGGGGCGCCGAGGATCGCTGGGTGGGCGGCGACGAAGGCAACCGCGAGTACACCCACCGCGTCATCCGCCAACCTGAGGACTGGGCGCGTCTGCCGCTGCTCGACCCGGGCGCGGGCCGGCTGGGCGATCAAGTGCGCTGCCTGGAGTTGATCCACGAGGCCGCCGGGGATTGTCCCTTCATCCAAACCGTCTTCAGCCCGTTGGCGCAGGCCAAAAACCTGGCCGGGGGTGAGCGGCTGTTGGCGCATCTGCGCCAGACGCCTGAAGCTGTGCACGCCGGGCTGGAGATCATCACCCGGAGCACGATCCGCTTCATCCGGGCATGTCTGCCAACGGGGATCGCCGGCATCTACTACGCGGTCCAGATGGCGAATTTCACTTTGCTAAGCGGGCAGGAATATCGCGAGTTTGGGGAGCCGTACGACCGGCGCATCCTGGCCGCGGCGGCCGAGGGCTGGTTTAACATGGTACACCTGCACGGCATCGCGGGCATGTTCGACCTGGTCGCAGCCTACCCGGTGCAGGCGCTCAACTGGCACGACCGCGAGTCGCGCCCCAGCCTGGGTGACGGGCTGCGGCGTTTCCCCGGCGCGGTCTCCGGCGGCCTCGAGCACTGGACGGATTTGCTGCGCGGCACCCCCGACCAGATACATGCGCAAGTGGCCGAAGCGATCGCCCAGACCAACGGCCAGCGCTTGATCGTCTCTTGCGGTTGCGTCGCGCCCGTCAATGCGCCTTTCAGCAACCTGCGCGCCATCCGCACCGCCGTCGAACCTTGAACCCGAGGATCGGGCGCCGATATCACACATTCGCCATTCGCCATTCGCCATGATCTACACTTTTTGTCCCCGTTGTGGCGCACCGCTGGCCGCGGGAGTCCGCTTCGGCCGGGTGCGCCGGCTGTGTCTTTACTGCGGCTTCATCCACTTCACCGATCCGAAGGTGGCTGTGGCCGCGTTGATCAGCGATGGTGCGCGGGTGCTGCTGGTGCGGCGCGCAGCGATCCCACAGATCGGTTTTTGGGCGCTGCCGGCCGGCTACATGGACGCCGATGAGCTGCCCGAAGAGGCGCTGGTGCGCGAGATCGCTGAGGAAACGGGGCTGCTCGTGCGCGTAGCACCGCCCGTACACGCGATCGCGCCGCTGGCCGGTTGGGCCGAGCGGCGCGGAATCCTGTTGCTCTACCGGGCGGAACCGGTTGGCGGCACGATGGCGGCAGGCGACGACGTCAGCGAGGTGCGCTGGTTCAGCCGGGAGGAAATCCCCTGGGCCGAGCTGGCGTTCGAGTCCACCGCAGAATTCGTGCGCGAGTGGGTCGCTCTCGCGGCGTCTACTTCGGTGACAGGACCGGGAAGATCATCCCGTATCCCGGTGTGACGCAGAAACGCACGTCGTCAATCCAAAAATCGGTGGGCGCGTTGTCGCTGTCGTTGGCCGCGGTGAACACCAGGTTCACCGTGTGCGCCATGCGTAAGGCCGCCAGCATGCCGCCGGAAGCCGCCACCCCATCGCCCACCCGCATCCGGTGAAGATAATGATCCCAGGGCAGGCCATCACCGGCCGTGTCGGCCGAGTTGCCCGTGCGCAGCAATGTGGTCAAGGACCGGCCATCCTGCGTCGTGAACTCGGCGGTCAGCCAATCGTCATAGGGCCACGAAGGCGCCACCCCCCAACCGATGTCTACGTTCTCGATGCGAAACGCGAACCACAACGTCCCTTCCAGGGGGAAATTGGGCAGCGTCACGGTGCGGGTCAACACACCGCCGGAGTTTACCCCGCCCGCAAAGTGAACGGCCTGTTTGCCCTCGTAGCTGTGCTGCATATCCAGGGTCACCGCGCCGCTGGCAGACCAGCGGCCCAATCCCGTTTCAAACCCCCCATCCCCGATCAACTCCTGGCAACCGGCAGGCCACTCGTCCAGGGGCGGATGCGGCGTGGGGGTGGGCGCGGGGACCGTCTGCGCGGGGGTCTGCGCCACCGCGCGGCCGGCGTTGATGCGGCCGTGGCCGAACTCGATGTCGTACCCCGCCGTCCCCAGGTCGTCGACTGAGCCCTGGATAATGTCGCGCACCGCATCGGGCGTCAGCGTCGGATTGACCGAGAGGATCAACGCCGCCAGCCCTGAAACGTGCGGGGTCGCCATGCTGGTGCCGCTCATCGCGACGTAGCTGTTGCCGCGGTACGTGGACCAGACGCGCGATCCCGGTGCGGCCACATCCACAAAATTGCCGCGCGTGGAAAAGCTGGCCAGCGTATCGGTGGCGGTCGTCGCGGCCACGGCGATGGCGTGCTCGTGCGCGGCCGGGTAGTGATAGGATTCGCGGCCGGTATTGCCCGCGGCCGCGACCACCACCACGCCGTGCGACCAGGCGTAGTCGACCGCCATCTCCTCGCCGCGGCTGTAGCTGCTGGCGCCCAGGCTCATATTGATGACATCCGCGCCGTTATCGGTGGCATAGATCAGCGCCAGGATCAGGTCATCATAGGCGCCGATGCCGCCCTTGAAGACATCTACCGGCATGATCGTCGCCGCCCCGGCTATCCCCGCGATGCCCACGCCATTATTGGTGCGCGCGGCGGCGATGCCGGCGACGTGCGTGCCGTGACCATAATCGTCGTCGGGCACGTTGTCATTTTCGGCAAAGTCCCAACCGTGCACGTCATCAACGAACCCATTGCCATCGTCATCCACCCCGTTTGTGGCCTTATCGTGGCCCTGGTTATCCTGGCCCGTCTCTCCAGGGTTAAGCCAGATTCCCTCGCGCAGATCATCGTGGCTCAGATCCACGCCGGTGTCCAACACTGCGATCACCACCTCAGATCGCCCCAGCGTGCGAGTCCAGGCCTCCTCCACGTTGAGTTTTTTCAAGTAGGCAACCTGGTATTGCGGGTAGTACAGGTCGGTGGGGATCAGATCCAGTGCCAGGGTGTAGTTCGGCTCGGCCCACTCGATGCCGGCGCGTGCCTCCAGATCGACAGCAGCCTCAGCCAGCGCCACGCCGGGCGCGGTTTCCACCACGGCCAGCCCCAAGGCCGGGATCGTGCGCAGCACCCGGACGCCAGCCGCGGCCAGGCGCGCCGCTGAGCTGGGCGCGGCGGCTGACGCTGCGGCGTCCGGCAGCTTCACCACCAACTGGCGCTCGACATGCGCCGCGGCCCAGTCGGGCTGTGGGGGCTCGGCTCGCTGCTGCGGCGCGGCCCAGACCCCCGCCACGGCGCCCCAGGTCAGGGCGCACACCAGCGCCACAGCAGCCCAGCGCCGCAACCGACGCGGGCGGCGATCAGAAAGTGAATCCTGCCGCATGCTTCCAAACCTCATCTTCTCATTCCCAATGAACGGCCGGTCCCGCTGGCCAACTGGCTGAGGGCCGTGGACAGGTCATCGCCGTAGTTCACCACGTAGGCGGGCAAACCGCTGGCTTGCAGATCGCTGAGTAACGGGGCCCAATCAGGTGCGGGGCCAAAGGTGCGCCCGGCCAGAAACACGGCCACGCCATGCACCCCGCGTGCACGCAGCCCGCGCAGCACGGTGACCCAACGCTCATCGGTGGAAGGGGTGATGACGATCAACGTCGTGTGGCGGGCCAGGGTAGCCCCGTCGCTGGCCAGAACCTGGGCAATCGACAGGCGGCCGAGCGGCTGGATCACCGCGAGGATCTCCAGGAGCCGGCTCAATTGCCGTTCGCCGCGATCGGGCTGCACGACCTCGCGGCTCTCGGCATGGCTCAAGAAGCCGACCTCGCGATCGGCCTGCAAAAAATGATTGACGAGCGAGGCTGCGATCGTCACGCCGTATTCGACGGTGCTGGGCGGCAGCTCGATCTTCTCCGCACGGCGCGTCAGCCAGGGCAACGGCTGGTCGGTGTCCTCTTCGGCCCACGGTGCTTCCGCATGGGCGTCGCCGTACATATCCAGAAACACCCACACATCGGCCAGAGGATCCAGCTCGAATTCCTTGGAAATCAGCCGGCCCGTGCGCGCAGAGGACGGCCAATGGATGCGGTTGAAGCTGTCGCCGGGCTCGTAATCGCGCACGCCGGAGACGCTGGCGGTGACGTAGGGGGTGCGCCGATGCACGGCCTCGCCGCCCGGCAGATAGCCGGTGGGCGGGCTGAACTGCGGGATGTCCACCACGGCCGGGGTCACCACCAGCGAAACCGTTTCGCGCATCTCCCGCGCAAAACGAAAGAGGCCCAAGGGATCGCCGCTGGTGAGGAGGATCGGCCCAAGCGTGAAGCGTCCGCGGCGGCGGCACAACGTCCGCACCTGCCAACGGGACGCGGCCCGCCAGCCCAATGAATTGACCACGCGGCTCACGTGATGGCCTGGCAAATCCGAGTCGTCGTGCACCTCGACCCACAGCTTCGGCCAACGCGACCGGTTCACCAGCTCCAGCGTTTCCTCAAAGTATTTCCCCACCTGTGCGCGGTGGACCCGCGTCTGGCGTTTCAGACTGAGGCCGCGCTGGTTCGCCCACGCCCAAAACAACGCCACCCCGATCACGCCAGTGACGAAATAGAGCAGGTTAAACGCCAAGTCGCGGCCGCTGGCCAGCGCAAAGACCAATGCCAACAGCCACAGGAGGAAGACACCCCACGAACGTCGCACGTTCTGACCGCCCAATTACTTCATCGCCCGAATCCGCGTTCCCGGCACCGGCACTGACATCGCGATCTGCTCCACGACCGCGCGCGCTTCCACATTCTTAATGCGCGCGGAGGGGCTAATGATCAGCCGGTGAGCAAAAGTCGCCTCCAGCAGGGCCTTCACATCATCGGGGATGACGTAGGTACGGCCCTGCAGCGCCGCATAGGCGCGGGAGGTCTTGAAAAGCGCCAGGCTGCCGCGCGGGCTCACCCCCAAATAGATGTCCGGATGCCTGCGGGTGGCGTTCGCCAGCTCGACGATGTACTCCTTGATCAGGTCATCCGCATAGATCCGCCGCACGGCGCTCTGCGCGGCTTTCAGCTCTTCCCCCGAGACCGCCTGCCCAAGATCCTCCAGCGGATGATGCTCGCGCTGCGACTCCAACACGCGCATCTCGTCGGCCACCGAAGGATACCCCAGGCTCAGCCGCATGATGAAGCGGTCGATTTGCGCTTCGGGCAAGGGGAAAGTGCCCTCGTACTCGATAGGGTTTTGCGTCGCCAGCACCAGGAACGGACGCTCCATCGGATAGGTCACGCCATCCACAGTGACCTGGCGCTCTTCCATCGCCTCAAGCAACGCCGACTGCGTCTTGGGGGTGGCGCGATTGATCTCGTCGGCGAGGACGATCTGCGCCATCACCGGGCCGGGGCGAAACTCGAACTCGAGCGTCTTCTGGTTGAATACCGAGACGCCGGTGACGTCGCTGGGCAACATATCCGGCGTGAACTGAATCCGCCGGAACGTACACCCGATCGATTTGGCAATGGCACGCGCCAGCATGGTCTTTCCCACGCCAGGCACGTCCTCGATCAACAGATGGCCTTCGCACAGCAGCGCGAGCAAAGTCATCTCAACCTCGCGGCGCTTGCCGATGATGACCTTCTCGACATTGTCGACCACGCGCTGGGTCAGCGCGGTAATGATTTGGGTATCATCCATGTGCCAGACTCCTCAAGCGTTAGACCCGGGCTGCATGCGCAGCGAAGGGCATTATACCCGCACTGCCCGTTTGCAGCAACCCCCCCAATCAACCCATCGCTTGCACAGACCCGCCATCGGGGGTAGAATCAGCAACATTCTCGATCCCAACTATGCGAGTGCGCTCACGATCACGGATGCCTATGCCTGAACATATCCTCGTCATCGAAGATGACCCACAGATTTCCGACCTGCTCCGCCGCGGGCTGATCTACGAAGGCTACTCGGTGGGCGTGGCCGCCGATGGCCCGACGGGCCTCACCGCCGCGCGCGACCGGCCGCCCGACCTGGTGCTGCTGGACCTGATGCTGCCCGGCATGGATGGCCTGACCGTCTGCAGCCGGCTGCGCGCTGCCACGGATGTGCCCATCCTGATCCTGACCGCCAAAGATGCCGTGCCCGATCGCGTCAAGGGCCTGGATGCCGGCGCCGATGATTACATGGTCAAGCCGTTCAGTTTTGATGAGCTGCTGGCCCGAGTGCGGGCGCTGCTGCGCCGGCGCCAACCCCAAGCACTCCAAGAAGTCCTGCGGTTTTCTGATCTGACGTTAAACCCAGACACGCACGAAGTATTTCGCGGCACGCGCCGCATCGAGCTGACCGCGCGCGAGTTCGAGCTGCTGCTGCTCTTCCTGCAGCACCCCCGCCAGGTGCTGACCCGCGACATGCTGTACGATCGCATCTGGGGCTACGACTTCGGCGGTGAGTCAAACATCATCGAGGTCTACATCCGGTATCTGCGCGGCAAGCTGGAGGAAAACGGCGCCCCGCGGCTGCTCCAGACCGTGCGCGGGGTCGGGTACGCGCTACGGGAAGAGTAAAGTTATGTCAATTCGGAATCGGCTCACGCTGTGGTACACCAGCCTGCTGGCCGTGTCGCTGATCATCATCGGGGCGCTGGTCTACTCGGTGGTCGGCAGTATCCTCATCTCCGTCATCGATGATCGCCTCAGCTCGCAGGCGCAGGAAGTCAGCAGCTTGATCCAGGCTGAAAACGACCCGTTCAGCGTCATGGCGTTGGGCCGCGCCCGGTTGCCTTCTATCGATATCTTCGGCTCGCAATACTACATCCAGATCCTGCAATTGGATGGCCGGGCCGTGCAGCTCTCTGAAAACCTGCAAGGGCAGCGCCTGCCGCTGGCAGAGGCGCTCACCAGCGACCTGGCCGCGGACGAGGCGCGTTACGCCACCGCAGTGCTCGAATCGGGTGTGCGTCTCCGCGTGATCAGCGCCCCCATCCTGCTGGCCGGCCGCACCATCGGCATCGTGCAGGTGGCCGCCAGCCTCAGCGATATGGACGATTCGCTGGCGGGGGTGCGCCGGGCGCTGTTGGTCGGCAGCCTGATTGCGCTGCTGCTGGCGGCGATCGGCGGCAACATCCTGGCACGCGCCGCGCTCCGCCCCATCAAGGCCATCACCGAAACCACACAGCATATCACCGACACCCAGGACCTCAGCCAGCGCATCCCGGTGGCCGTGCCGACCGACGAGCTGGGACAACTCACCGAAACCATCAATGACATGCTGGGGCGGCTCGACAGCCTGTTCCAGGCGCAGCAGCGCCTGGTGGCAGATGTGAGCCACGAGCTGCGCACCCCCCTCACCACCATCCAGGGCAATCTGGACCTGCTTCGCCGCGGCGCAGTCGACGATCGCGCCATGCGCGACGACGCGCTGCGCGCAATCAGTGACGAGACCGCTCGCATGCGGCGCATGATCAGCGATCTGCTGCTGCTGGCCCAGGCCGATGCCGGTCTCCAGCTCTACCTGCAGCCGGTTGAAGTCGATACGCTGCTGCTCGATGTCTACCGGCAGGCGCAGATGATGGCCAAAGATGTGACGGTGCGGCTGGGCGCCGAGGACCAGGCGATCGTCGAGGGCGATACCGACCGACTGCGGCAACTGCTGTTGAACCTGGTGGTCAACGCGCTGAAATACACCCCTGCGGGCGGCGAAATCACGCTCACCCTGCAGCGGAATAACGGCCGGGTGCGGGTGGCCGTGGCCGACACGGGCGTCGGCATCCCGGCGGAAGATCTGCCCCACATCTTCGAGCGTTTCTACCGCGCTGATCGCAGCCGCACCCGGCCGGGAGGCTCAGGGCTGGGGCTGTCCATCGCCCAGTGGATCGCGCAAGCGCACGGCGGCGACATTGAGGTCGAAAGTCGTATCGGCCAAGGCAGCACGTTCACAGTGAACCTGCCGGAAGCGGGGGCGACAGAAGGGGATGTGTGAGGGAGTGGGGGAGTGTAAGAACGGGATGCAACCCAATGAAAAAAACAACTCACCAACCAACAAACCATCTAACCAACCAACCGCGCACCCCCTCGCCATTGCGCTCGGTGAGCGGCTGCGCGCCCGCGGCCTGACCCTGGCCCTGGCCGAATCTTGCACCGGCGGGCTGATCGGCAGCCTGATCACCGACGTGGCGGGCAGCTCGGATTATTTCCTGGGCAGTGCGGTGACGTACGCAAACAGCGCCAAGACGGGCCTCTTGGGCGTGCCCGAGCAGACGCTGGCCACCGTAGGTGCGGTCAGCGCAGAGACCGCCGCGCAAATGGCGCAGGGTGCACGGCGCATCTACCGCGCCGACATCGCCGCGGCGGTCACGGGCATCGCCGGGCCGGGGGGCGGCACGCCGGAAAAGCCGACCGGGCTGACCTACATCCACCTGTCGGCGGCGGATGCGGAGATCGGCCAGCGCCACGACTGGGGCTCGGATCGCATGGGGAACAAGCGGTTATCGGCGGAGGCGGTGTTGCGGCTGGTGCTAGGGTACCTGGGGGAGTGAGTAGATGGATAGTGGGTGGATTCGTCATGAGATTCGATTGCATCAACCAACAACCCGCCCGACGCCCCCTCACACCCAATCCAACACTTCACGCAGGTCCCGCACCACAGGATAATCTCCGGGTGCGGCTGTCCCGGCCCGGTCAACCAACACACCGGTGATGCCAACGACCTGTGCGCCGCGCACATCCGCAGCGAGGCTGTCACCCACGTGCAGGACGCGCTCCGGCATTGCACCGGCCTGGCGCAGCGCCTCCCGGAAGATGCAGGGGTTGGGCTTGGAGCAGCCGACGCGGGCCGAGACCACGATGAAATCGAAATAGGATGCCAGGCCCAGGCGCTCGCACAGCTCCGGCAGACGCCAGTCCCAGTTTGAGACGATCCCCAGGCGGGGCACCGCCCGGCGCAGGGCGATCAGGGTGTCGAGCACGTCCGGGAAGATGGTGTACCGGGTTGGATCCCGGTAGATGACGCGTGCACGGCGGTGCAGCTCGGCCACAAAGGCCGCGTCGGTGATCCCCAGGTGTGCGCAGATGCCGCGGTCAATCTCGTAACCGACGGCTTCATCTGCCTCAATGCTCGGTTCCCACGTCTGCACCGCATTCTGGACGTCCTGAACCCGCCAGTGGGCCCGGGAAGCCGCCCGGACATCGTCCAGTGTGATGCTGTAGCCGGCATCATCCGCCATCTGCAGCAGCGTACGGCCATAACTGCCATCCATGTTCACCAGCGTGAAGCCCATATCGAGTGTCACGACATCGCAGCGACCTTTGGAGTGATTCATGTCCGTTCCTGAATTCATCAACGAACCGATCCTGGTGCAGGCCCGGTTTCTGCCCGATGGCGGGGTCCAACCTACCGCCTTCATCTGGCGCAATCGCACCCGTTATATCGCCGACCTGGGCCGCCGGTGGGACGAGACGACCGACGGCGCGCTCTGGCGCTGCTATCTCGTCCGCACGCCGACGCAGGAGACGTTCGAGCTGCGTTACGCACCGGCGGCGGGGCGGTGGGTGCTGGCGCGGGCGTGGGAGAGAACGGTTGAAGGTTGAAGGTTCAAGGTTGGGGCTCATACAACCTACACCCCGAAACCTGCCAACCTCCCAACCTGTCACACCTTGCGCAGCTTGGCAAAGCCCGCCAGCAGTGTCTTCGTCCCCTTGCCGGCGAAGGTCACCGTCACTTCTTCGTCGTCCGTCGTCAGCTCAGATTTTAGCACGATGCCCTGGCCGAACAGGCCGTGGTCGACCCGATCGCCGGGCTTGAACTGGGGCTGACGATCGCCCCGGGCCGGTGGTGGGTCGGCCTTGGCTCGGTCGATGCTCCCCGGCGACCACGGCGTGCCGCGCGCGGTGCTGCCGGCTGCGGTACGCGGCGTCTTGCCAAATGGCGCGCGGGATTCCGTGTCACGACGCGTGCCGTGGCTGGAAGGCGTCCACGCCGCCTCTTCGTCACGCCGAGGCCAGCGGTCTCCGCCTGAAGCCCCACCCCCCCGCTCCTCGGCGCCCCAACTCTGCCGCGCCCCGGAAGAAGTCGCGCTGCTCACGCCGCTCAGCCCTTTCACGTCGCGCAAGAACCGCGACGCCTCATAGACCTCGGTCCGGCCGTAGATCATGCGCCGGAAGGCGTGGATCAAGTAGAGCCGGTCCTTGGCCCGGGTGATCGCCACGTACATCAGTCGGCGCTCTTCCTCCATTTGATCGGGGTCTTCCATGCTGCGGCTGTGCGGAAAGATATTCTCTTCCAATCCGACGATGAAAACCACCGGGAACTCCAACCCTTTGGCCGTGTGGATGGTGAGCAGCGTGACGCGGTCGCTTTCCTCAGCCAGCTCATCCTGATCGGACACCAGCGCGACCTCTTCCAGAAACGCGGTCAGCCGCAGCTCGGGCGGGAAGTCGTCGTAGTGTGCGGCGACGCTGCGCAGCTCCTGGAGGTTGGCCCAGCGATCTTCGCCTTCCTCCGTGCCGTCGCGCAACCAGGTGGCGTAGCCCGATTCCTCGGTGATCCGTTCCAGCAGCGCAGCCACGGTCAGCCCGTCTTTCGCCGCGATCCACTTCGCCAACATCCGGTAAAAGGCCGTGAGCGAACGCTGCGCCGCGGCGGCGAAAGGGTGCTGTGGCGGCGCTGCCCGTTGTGGAGACGTTGCACTGGCCGCAAACGTCTCTGTCTCGGACAACGCGGGGCTGGTCAGATCGCCCGCCACCAAGGCCAGCCCACCGACCATCGATACGCCCTGTTCGGCGCTCCAGGCGGCCAGGGCCGCGACCGTCTTGTCGCCGATGCTGCGTGCAGGGACGTTGATGACGCGCATCAGGCTGATGTTATCAGCCGGGTTGTGCACCAGGCGCAGATACGCCAGCGCGTCTTTGATCTCCCGGCGCTGATAGAAACGCGTGCCGCCCACCAGCCGATAGGGTACGCCCCGCGCCACTAACGCATCTTCCAGCGAGCGTGACTGCGCGTTGGTGCGGTACATCACCGCACAGTCGCCCAGCGACGCCTCACGGGTCGAAACCAGGCGCTGGATGGCCTTCACCACAAAAGCGGCCTCGTCAGCCTCATCGTAAGCTTCGTGAACAGTGACCTGCAGGCCCTGGCCGCGATCAGTGCGCAGTTTTTTGGGCGTGCGGTGCCGGTTTTTCGCGATAATCGCATTGGCTGCGTCCAGGATAGTCTGCGTGGAGCGGTAGTTGTGCTCCAGCAGGATCACTTTAGAGTCCGGGAAATCCTCCCGGAACCGCATCACGTTGCGATAGTCTGCGCCGCGGAAGGCGTAGATCGATTGATCTTCATCGCCGACCGCAAACAGGTTGTGCGTTTTCCCCGCCAACAGCCGCACCAGTTCGAACTGTGCGGTGTTCGTATCCTGGAACTCATCCACCAGCAGGAACTCATAGCGGTCCTGATAGCGATGCAATACTTCCGGCTGCTCCTGCAAGAGCCAGGTCGTGCGAGTCAACAGGTCATCAAAATCCAGGGCGCCGTTCGCCGACATAATCTCCGTGTAGCGCACGTAGACCCGCCGCGCGACCTCCTCAAAATAGGTGCCTGCCTGGAACTGCTCCGGCTTGACCAGCTCATTCTTCGCCTTGGAGATCGCTGAGCGCATGGCTTCGGGCCGGTACAGCTTCTCGTCCAGTTTTAGATCGCGCAGCGCCTGCTTGATCGCCATCAGTTGCTCGCCGTCGTCGTAGATGACGTAGTTCGGGTTCAGCCCGGCCGGGCCCGCCTCGGCGCGCAGGATGCGGGCGCAAATGCTGTGAAAAGTGCCGATGGTCAGCCCCTTCCAGCCCGTGCTCACCGGCACCGACTCGCCCAGCAGCCGGCCAACGCGTTCCTTCATCTCGCCCGCGGCTTTATTTGTAAAGGTCACCGCCATCACGGCGCGCGGAGGCGCGCCGACAACGCGCAGCAGATACGCCACACGATGCGCCAGCACCCGCGTCTTGCCCGACCCCGGCCCGGCCAGCACCAGCACCGGTCCCTTGACCGTCGTCACCGCTTCCCGCTGCGCCGGGTTGAGGCCGGCGAGGATATCCTCTTGCATGATCACTCCAAGAAACACATCGACTTGCGCTCAGGGCGATTCCGTCGCGCAGCATCGGCCGCCGTTCAGCCCACCGCAGACCGTGCTCGGCTCCCCCGGCGCCGATACGCCGACCTCAGCCAGCAGCGCCCGGACCAGCCGCAGCGGCAGCCCCATGATGCCTGCGTAGCAGCCATCCCAACTCGCCACCGGCGAAAAAGCCGGGTACTGGATGGCGTAGGCGCCGGCCTTGTCCAGCGGATCGCCGGTGGCCACGTAGGCCGCGATCTCTGCGTCGGAATAGGGCCGCATGGTCACATCGCTGGTCGAGAGGCGCGCGGTGAGCGCGCCGTTTGTCGCCACACACACCGCGGTGTAGACCTGGTGGGCGCGCCCGCGCAAGGCCCGCAACATCGCCACAGCCTCGGCCGCATCGACCGGCTTGCCCAGGAGCGCGCCGTCCAGCGCCACCAGGGTGTCGGCCGCCAGGACGACCGCGGCCGGGTAGCGCACGGCCACCGCCTGCGCTTTTGCCCGGCACAGCCGGCAGACCAGCGCATCGGGCGCCTCGCCGGGGAGCGGCGTCTCATCCACGTCAGCCGCATCCACGGTGAAGGTCAGCCCCAGCCCGGCCAAGAGCTGCCGGCGGCGGGGGGATTGGGAGGCGAGGATCAATTCCATCAAACCGCTCCTGCCAGCCCGGCCAACAAATCGGCTGCCCCTGCCACGGGCCGCCAACCGTCGGCAGCCCACGCCAGCACGTAATGTTCCTCAGCCAGGCTGCCCGCGGGCCGATCCAGCATCCCCTGCGCATCCGCGATCTGGGTGCGGTGGCACGCCAGCACCGCGCGTTTGACCGGCTCGAACGCAGCAATATCCACGGTCACGTCTACCGCTTCCGGCGCGACACAGGCGAGGCCCGGCCCTTCGGGGCTGGCGGCCTCCGGGCAGGTGATCACCTGGTAGAAGAGCCGGCGCACGCCCAAGTGATCCGGCGCACTTTCCAGCGCCCGCCGCACGGCGGCATGCACCGCTCGATGATCGGGGTGCCGGGTGATGCCCTGGTCATCGAAGGTGATCACCGCGTCCGGGCCGATGCGGCGGATGTGTGCGGCCAGCTCGCCGGCCAGCGCAGCCAGGTCCCAGCTCGCCGCGGCGCCGTCGGGATAGTCCAGCAGGACCAGGTCGCCCACCCCCAACGTCGCGGCTGAACAGCGCAGCTCCGCGCTCCGCAGCACGGCCAGCGCCTCACACGTCTCAGCCAGTCCAACCGATTGCCCCGCCTCACCGCGCGTTGCACAGATCAACGCGGTGCGCACGCCCGCGGCCGCATACTTCGCCAGGACACCGGCCATGCCGAACGCCTCATCGTCCGGATGAGCGGTTATGACAAGCAACGTTGTCGCCTTGGAACTCATCACGTTTCATACCTCATGTTCCACGCCTCATGGGGAACTGTTGCGCTGACCGTGCGCCGTAACGACGTTGCGCCGTTGACCCGCTCAATATGACACGCTGCACGTCTTCACGTTTCACGTTTCACCACGTCCAACACCTCACACGCCACCTCATACCGGCCGAAGCTGGGCATCAGGTACACACCCTGCACCTTGGGCAGCTCCATCAGCTCCAGCAGCAGCTCCTGGGCCATCTTGATGCCTTCTTGGCGGCCGTCGGCGCCGGCGCGTTCCATGCGGGCCAGGGCGGCCTCCGAGAGGGTGATGCCGGGCACCTCGTTG
>JAPKMS010000207.1 GCA_026645775.1 Anaerolineae bacterium | reverse complement strand
CAGGGATCAGGGATCAGGGTTCTGCTGGAAGCGGCATTTTCATGCGGGAGCAAGGCCCATCGGAAGCTCAACCTCTTCGACCCGCCATGCGGCGTAGGTCAACGCCTCGCGGACATCCTCCGCCTCCAGATAGGGATATGCTCGGAGAATCTTCGCGACCGAATAGCCGGATGCAACCAAGCCAACAACAGTTCCGACCGTGACGCGCATCCCGCGGATGCAAGGCTTGCCTCCCATCACGTTAGGATCAAAGGTTATGCGTTTGAGACCTTCCATCAGTCCACTCTCCTACACCAGCAAAGACACCAGACCTTATCTAGGCACGTCACTATTTGAACGATGACCGCTCAGATTCTACGCCCTCAGCACAATTCAGTCAACCCTCGACTTTCCTGAACCACTCCCCAGCCTTCACAACGTCCGCGTTCCCGCCGCTGAGGATCACCCCCACGCGTTTCCCCTCGACGGGATGGCGATGGTTGAAGACCGCGGCCAGCCCCAGCACGCCGGTCGGCTCGACCACCAGCTTGAGCCGCGTCCAGATGAAGTGCATCGCCCGGATCAGATCGTCGTCGCTGACCGTCATCATGTCGTCCACGTACTGCTGCACCAGCGGGAAGGTGACCTGCCCCAGATAGGGCGTCCGCGCGCCGTCGGCGATGGTGTCCGGGTTGTGGACGGTACAGAGCACGCCGGTCTTGAAGGAGCGGGTGGCGTCATCCCCCGCGGCCGGCTCGACGCCGATGACCTTGCAGCCGGGCGACAGGTATTTGGCCGCCACCGCGCACCCGCTGAGCAGCCCGCCGCCGCCGCACGGCACGAACAGATAGTCCAGCTCGCCTGCGTCCTCGATCAGCTCTTTCGCGGCCGTGCCCTGTCCCGCGATGATGTGCGGGTGGTCGTAAGGCGGTACCAGGACGTAGCCGTGCTGCTCGGCCAGCTCGTGCGAGATCGCCTCGCGCGTCGCAACCTGCGGATCGTAGATCACGACCTCGGCGCCGTAGTCGCGGGTGGCGGCCAGCTTCTGCGGCGGCGCGTCCTGCGGCATGACGATCGTGGCGTGAACGCCCAGGATCTGACAGACGAGCGCCAGCGCCTGGGCGTGGTTGCCCGACGAGTGGGTGATGACGCCGGCTGCGCGCTGCTCTGCGCTCAACCGGCTGACTGCATTGTATGCGCCGCGGAACTTGAACGCGCCGACGCGCTGCAGGTTTTCGCACTTCAGGAACATGCGGTTGCCGCACGCCGCGTCCAGCAGCCGCGAGGTCGCCACCGGCGTGCGGTGCGCCGCGCCCGCGATCCGCTCCGCGGCGGAGGCGATGTCGTCATAGGTAACGGATGCGTTCATTTGACCCTTCTTCTGAGCAAACAATAGAACGCAGATAACGCAGATTCACCTGATCGGCCTGATTCTTTTGGCTTCTATTATCCTGGTGGACATAGAGGAAATGAAAAACAAAGCCATCAGCGAAAATCTGCGTTCATCAGCGTCATCTGCGTTCTATTCGGTTAGAATCCCTGTAACTGGCTCAGGTCTGCGATGCCGTTGGGCAGGGCGGCGATGCGCTGCACCAACGCCAGGCGCGCCTGGCGCACGGCCGGGTCATCGGCCATCACCAGCACGTCGGTGAAGAAGCGGTTGATCGGCGCCTGCAAGTCGCGCAGCACCGCACCCAACG
Organism: Anaerolineae bacterium; assembly: GCA_026645775.1. Lineage (GTDB taxonomy): Bacteria > Chloroflexota > Anaerolineae > CG2-30-64-16 > CG2-30-64-16 > MO66. The sequence continues at coordinate 21,402 of JAPKMS010000207.1, read as the reverse complement.
TCGCTACATTCGCTGATTTGCTGATCCGCTGATCCGCCGGTCCGCTTGCCTCGTACAGGCCGCGCGTTGCGGCCTCGGTGTAGTACTCCGGCGCGACCGCATAGGTTTCCGGCAGGTTGCGGACGATGCGTTTGCAGCGGGCGTACGCCGTGAAGACGTCAGCCCAATCGGGAGCCTGGGTCAGCTCAGCCAGCTCGCGGGCGGCCGCGGCCGCCCGGTACGGGTCGAAGGCCTGCTCGGCCAGGGCCGCGTTCACCGCGTCGTGCGGCAGGCCCTGATCGCGCAGCCACGCGTAGAGGCGGTCGCGCACGAAGCTTAGCACATCGGCCAGGACCGCTTCGTCTGCCTTGACCGGCAGCCGCGCGGCCGCGGCGCGGATGGCTGGCCGCAGATCGAACGGCTGCGCCAGCCCGACCAACGCCTGCACCAGCCCCAGCGCGTCGCGCCGCAGCCCGAACGGATCGGCGGTCGCAGTGGGCGCGAGGCCCACTGCGAAAAGGCCGACCAGCGAGTCCAGCCGGTTCGCCAGTCCCAGCGCCAGGCCGGGTCGGGTCGCTGGCAGGCTGTCGCCCTGCGAGCGCGGCAGGTACGCCTCGAAGATCGCCGTAGCGACCGCATCGCTCTCGCCGGAGAGCCGGGCATACTCACGGCCCATGATCCCCTGCAGCGAGGTCATCTCGACGACCATCTGCGTCGCCAGGTCGCTCTTGCTCAGGCTGGCCGCGCGGGCGGTCGTCGCCAGGTCGGCTTCGTCCAGCCCCAACATCCGGCCGACCTGCGGCGCGAGCTGCTCAAGCCGGTGCACCTTGTCGAGCATCGAGCCGAGCTTCTCCTGGAAGGTCAGTGTCGCCAGCCGCGGGGTGAATGCCTCCAGCGTGTGGCCCGCATCCGCCTTGTAGAAGTAGGCTGCGTCGGCATACCGGGCGCGGATCACGCCCTCGTTGCCGGCCTGCACCACCTCGGCGTATTCGGGGCTGCCGTTGCGGACGGTGATGAAGTAAGGCAGTAACTTGGTAGATGGGTAGGTTGGTAGATCGGTAGATTGGTCTCCCGATATACCAATTTCCCGTTCTACCGATTTCCCAACCACCGGAAAATACCGCTGGTGCTTCTTCATCACCGTGATCAGCACGTCCTTCGGCAGACGCAGATACTCGGCAGCGAAGCTGCCGCGGATCGCGGTCGGCTGCTCGACCAGGTCGGTGACTTCGTCCAGCAGGCCTTGATCGGCCGGGATGCTGCCGCCGACCTCGGCTGCCAGCGCGGCGACCTGCGCCACGATCGCCGCCTGCCGCGCATCGCGATCCAGGATGACCTGGTGCTCGGCGAGCAGCGGCAGATACGCGTCGGCAGACGCCACTTCCAGTGCGAGCGAGCCCTCGGCGCGCGGACCGTAAGTCGTGCGGCCCGCGGTCAGCCCGGCGTAAGTGAACGGGATGACCGCATCGCCCAGCAGCGAGACGAACCAGCGGATCGGCCGGGAGAAGGCGACGCCCGACGCGTTCCAGCGCATCGTCTTGCCGATCTTGATCCCGGCGACCAGCCCCGGCAGCGCCTCGGCCAAGACCCCAGCGGTGGGCTGCCCCTCTTTGCGGACCACGGCGAACGCGTAGCGGCCCGCGCCTTCCGGGCGGACTTCCAATGCCTCGACCGGCAGCCCGTACTTGCGCGCAAACCCGACCGCCGCAGGCGTGGCCGCGCCCGATGCATCGAACGCGCGCTCGGCAGGCGGGCCCTTCACTACGGTTTCCTCGTCGGCCTGGCGCGGCGCCAGCCCCTTCACAAGGACGGTCAGCCGCCGCGGCGTCCCGGAAACATACACCGAGTCATGCGCCAGCCGCAGATCACTCAGCAGCTTCGGCACGGCAACTTTTAGTTGGTTGAGCGCGTCCACCAGGTCGTGGCCGGGCAGCTCCTCGGCGCCGATTTCGAGCAGATAGGGACTCGGTGCTAGGAGACTAGGTGCTAGGAGCCCTGTCCCTGACTCCTGCCCCCTGCCCACTGATCCCTGATCCCTGGTCCCCGGCTCCACCAACCACGGATACTCCTCCCGCTCCCGCTGCTCCACGTAAGCGATCGAGACCTGCCGCGCCAGATCGCGCATCCGCGCGAAGAAGTGAGCGCGCTCGGTCACGCCGATGGCGCCGCGGGCATCCAGCAGGTTGAAGGTGTGCGAGCAGCGCAGCACGTAGTCGTGCGCGGGGATGACCAGCCGGTGCGCCAGGCAGCTCTTCGCCTCCGCCTCGAACAGGTCATACATCGCCTTCAGACGGCCCACGTCGGCGATCTCGAAATCGTACTTGCAGTGCTCGATCTCCGGCAGCTTCAGCACGTCACCGTAGGTGCGATGGCCGTCCCAGTCGATCTGCCAGACCTCCTTGACCCCTTGCAGGTACATGACGATACGTTCGAGGCCGTAGGTGTACTCGATCGGCACGGGGTCCAGCGGGTAGCCGCCGGCCTGCTGGAAATAGGTGTACTGCGTGATCTCCAGCCCGTCGAGCCAGACCTCCCAGCCCAGGCCCCACGCGCCCAGCGCAGGCGACTCCCAGTTATCTTCCACGAACCGGATGTCGTGCTGGTTCCGATCAATGCCGATGGCCTCCAGGCTGCGCAGATAGAGCTCCTGCGAGTCGGCCGGAGCCGGCTTCAGGATCACCTGGAACTGGGTGTGCATCTGCATACGGTTGGGGTTTTCGGCGTAGCGGCCATCGTCGGGGCGATAGCTCGGCTCGGCGTAGGCCACGTTCCACGGCTCCGGCCCCAGCACGCGCAGCACGGTGGCAGGATTGCCGGTGCCGGCGCCCACCTTCTCGCTGTAGGGCTGCCAAATCAGACAGCCCTGCTCGGCCCAGTATGCCTGGAGCCGCATGATGACATCTTGAAACGACAGGGGTTTTATGTTTGCCATCTTCCTACCTCAAGAAAGAAAAAGCCGGCGCTTGTTTCAAGGCCGGCTCAACATACTTGATGCTGTTGAACGGGATCAGATCAGGCTACAGGCGCGTGCCCTTGCACCTGCGGCCCGCATTGGCCTTGGTCACACGGGACGATCTGGCCGCAGGATGCCGCCGTCAACGCGGCGGTCATCTGCGGCCCGGTACCCGAGCCAGGCAGTGTGGAGAGCAATGATCGGTGAAAACAGATCGGCATAGGAATCCTCACCGGAATAATACCCCGTCCGGCCAACTTTCGTCAAACCGCGCGGCTGTGGTGCAGGGACGATCGTCGTCGGGTGAATGTTGGGGGTTCGCGTTCTGGACTAGAGGCTTCAGCCGGTTTCCCTGTCACACCGCAGATGGGTGCAGGTGGCTGCGTTCTATTTCTGCGTCAATCGCTCGTATTCCTCGGCCTGCCGGGCATGATAGCGCGCCAGCATCGCCCTGGCCTGCTCCGTATCATCGTACCGCCCCTCGGCCTTCGCCTGGCCGCGCGCCAGCGCGGCTTCGACATCGACGCCGGTCTGGTACGCCAGCTTGAAGAGGAAGACGAAGACATCCGAAAGCTCCTCCTCCAGATCGGCGTGCAGCTTTTCGGGGCTCGCGGCGTCCTTGTAGCCTTCCCATTGCAGCATCAGCCGGGCCACCTCGCCCAGCTCCTCCAGCGCGTGGATCAGTGTGTGGGCGGGAGCGACGCGATCCCAGCCGCGTGCCTTGTCCCAGGCTTCCAGCCATTGTTGGTATTCGCGGATTTGCATGTGGCTCACTCGCACGAGCCGGATTGTGCGGCATCAACCCGGCGCATTTTCGTCATTTATCGAGAGCGCAGCCTCTCCGTTGGATTCGCCGTTCGCCGTCTCTTCGGCGTTGACCATCTTGGTCCGCGCCAGCATCGCACGCAGCTTCTCCAGGAACGCGGGGGAGCGCAGCGTGCGTTCCAGGTGATAGACGATGTAGCGCGCCAGGATGCTCTCCACCTGGCGGCTCACCGCAGGGCTCAACTGAAGCTGGGCCACCTGCTCCCACGGCCGCGTTTGCATGAAGCGCAGCACCTTCAACACGGGCACCGGCAGGGCGATGGTCTCGGGGTGGTGCGAACCATGGCTGGGACACAACGCGCCGCCGCGTTCCAGGCTAAGAAAGTTGACCTCGGGCTGCAAGGGGGCATCGCACTGTACGCAGCGAAACAGTTGCGGCTGGTAGCCGACCAGCGACAGGAGGTGCAGCTCGTAGTAGCGGACGGCCAGCGCGGGATCCACCCCGGCATTTAAACGGCCCAACGTTTCCAGCACCAGGTCGAAGAACAGCGCGTTGGGGTCTTCGTCCTGGGTGAACGCGTCGGCCAACTCGACAACGTAGTAGGCCCAACTGCTGCGCCACAGATCTTCGCGCAGCGCGCGGTGCGCTTCCAGCGTCTCGGCCTGGGTCACCAGATCCAGGCTTTTGCCCTTCGCCACCAGCAGCTCGACATAGGTGAATGGCTCAATGTGCCCGGCTTTGCGGCTGGCCGGCTTGCGCACGCCCTTAGCCAACAGCGTCAGCTTGCCGCGGTCGCGCGTCATCACCGTCAACAACCGGTCCGCTTCGCCCTGTTCGCGGCGCTTCAGCACGATGGCTGAGACACGATACAGGCGTTGGCGGCGTTCACTTTCGGGGTCCATGCAGCCGTCCGTGCGCGCGGATGCCTGGATGTGTCGCCCACCGCGCATTTTCCGAGATTAGGTGGCAGAATTATACCATATCGGCGGACTATGCCCGTGCTGGGTACAGTCCGAGCTGAAGTAATGAAACCCCGGCATTAATCTGCATTCATCCGCGTTATCTGCACCCTATTTTTTCGGATCAGCCGTCCACGGCGCCTGGGGCGACCGATAGAAGTTGACGCCCAACGCGTCCCAGCGCGGCCCGTGCGCGGCCAGCCGCACACGATAATCCTCCCACCAACGGCCCTCGGCCGGCGACCAGCCGATCTCGGCGTGGCCGGCCAGCCGCGGAAACGCCAGAAACGCGAGATCGTCGAAGGTCTCGGCCGTCTCCGTCCACAGCGGCGACTCCACGCCCAGGATGTTAGCGGCCGGCAGGCCTGGGATGAAGGTTGTCGGGTCCCAATTGTAGGCCGCCTGTGTCTCGACGTATCCTGCCCAGTGCTGCCCCAGCGGCGTTGTTGGATCGTATTGCATGTCCAGATAGGTCTTTGTTGCTGGGGAGAGGATAACCTGCGCGCCGTCTTGTGCGGCGGCGCAGGCCAGTGCATACCCCTCGGGCCGCGGCGTCCAGAATTGGACGACGGCTTCGGGACGCAGAGTGGCCTTGGCGACTTCCTCCCAGCCGATCATCTGTTTGTCGTGCTGCGCGACGATGGCTTGCACCCGTTCGATGAAACGAATGTAGGCCGGCTCCGGTGTCGCGGCCGCCTCGTCACCGCCGATGTGCAGATAGGGCCCCGGCGTCAGCGCCGCGAGCTCCCTCAGCACGTCGTCCAGGAAGCGGTAGGTCAGTTCCTTCTCCGTGCATAGCGAACTGAACCCAACTTCGGTGCCGGTGTAGCGCGGCGGGGCGATGCCGTCGCCGTTCAGCTCGGGATACGCAGCGAGCGCGGCGTTGGTGTGCCCCGGCATGTCGATCTCCGGGACGATGACGATGTGGCGGTCCAGGGCGTAGCGGACGAGCGCCGCGTACTCCGCTTGGGTGTAGTAGCCGCCCCGCCCGCCGCCGACCTGGCTGCTGCCGCCGTGATGGGCCAGGTTCGGCCACGACTTGATCTCGATACGCCAGCCTTGATCATCCGCCAGATGCAGGTGGAGCCGGTTCAGCTTATAGGCTGCCAGCAGATCGATGTAGCGCTGGACATCCAGCACGCTGAAGAAGTGCCGCGCGACATCCAGCATCGCGCCGCGCCAGGCGAAACGCGGCGCATCGCGGATCGTGCCGGCGGGGATCTCCCACGGCCCTGGCTGGACGCTTTGCTGTTCGATCGCCGCGGGCAGCAGTTGGCGGACGGTCTGGGCGCCGTAGAAGAGGCCGGCGGGCCGGTGCGCGGTGAGCGTGATCCCGTCGGCTGCGATGGTCAGCGCATAGCCCTCGCTGCCCAGTGCGGGGTCAGCGTCCGTGATTGCCAGATGGATGTCGCCGGGCACTTGCGGGCTTCCCGCGGTGAGCGGCAGTGCAAAGCCCGTCGCAGGCCGAAGCAGCTCGGCCAAGCGCCCGCCGATCGCCAGGAGTTCGGGCGTCTCCGGCGTGACGGTGATGCGCGCGGCCGCGGTCAGCGCAAACAGCCCCTCGCCGGGGGTGACGGCAGCCAGCATTGGGATGACACGATTCAGGGTGAGCATGGCGACGGACCCTCCCAGCCGCGGGTGATTTGTTCTTGTCCCAGCTATAACAAAAGGGCTGGATGCCGAAGACATCTCCAGCATCCAGCCCCCTGACTTCAGATCTCTATGCTCTGGTTACTTCTCGATCCCCAGCGCTTTGTACAGCGCCACGAAGTCGACGTGTTCCTCCAGCATCTGAGTGAATCGTTCAACCTTCTTCGGCTGCTGGAAGCGGCTGCGGCCGAAGTACTCCTCGATCTTTTCGATGGTGGTCAGGGTATCCAGCTTGGTCAACAGCACCGGCACGCACTGCTCCTCGGCCCGGTTGAGCACAGCCGGGCTGGGATACAGGTTGCCCGTCAGGATCAGACAGCGGGTGGAGGTCTCCAGCGCGGCCAGTTGGATGTCGGCCCGGTCGCCGCCGGTGACGACCGCCTTGTTGGGCTTGCGGCGGAAGTAGCTCAGTGCGGCGTCAACGCTCATCGCGCCGACCAGCAGATGCTCCACCAACTCGTCGCAGCATTCAGGGCTGGACAGGATCTCGGCATTCAAGCCTTCAGCGAGCTCACGCACGCTGGGGGCCGAGAGCAACTGCTCCTTGGGCAACACGCCGAACACCGCGATATTGTGTCGCTTCAAGAACGGCAGCACGACCTCTTGCACGAATTCCATCTGGCTCTTGGGCACTTCATTGACCACGACGCCCATGAAGTTCTTGCCGAAGTAGTTCTGGCCGGTCATCGCGCGGTCGACCAGGAGCGCCTCGTCAAACTTCAGGACGATCAGCACCTGGGCGTCGAACAGCTCGACCACCTTCTTGGGCGGCAGACCAGCGACATAGCCTTCGCGTAGGCTGCGGCCGCCTTCCATCACAAGCACATCACGGCCCTCAGACAGCTTGGCAAACGCCTCCAGCAGCTTGGGCTGGAAATCGGTCTCGGGTCCGCGAAGCTGCTGCTCCAGCTTGGCGGGCGTCAGCGCCACGGGCGCAATCACATCCTCAGCTTCAGCCATCCCGTAGGATCGCTTGGCGAAGTCAACATCTTCATCGTACGCGACATTGTCCTTGACCTGGCAATTGACGTTCACCGGTTTCATGTAGCCGGCCTTTAGGCCATCCTTGCGGAACCGCGCGCCCAGCCCGATGCACAGGGCCGATTTGCCGGAGAAGGTTTCGGCGCTGGTAATGTACAAAGTTTTCATCAGATGACTCCTCGAACAGTCTGCTAGTGAGTTAGGGCAGTAGCAATCGAATGTCCTGGTTAGCGAATTGGCTCATGCTCGACGGTCTTCACGTGTCGCAGCACAATCATACTACAACACTACTTCAAAGCCAACCGCATGTCAATCCCCAACACGCCGCGGCCTTCTTCGAACACGATCAGCGGGTTGATGTCCAATTCAACGATCTCCGGGAATTCGGTCACCAGTTGCGAGATGCGCAGCAAGGTGTCCACGATGGCCGCCCGGTCGGAGGGCTTCTCACCGCGTACACCGCGCAGCAGCTTGTAGGAACGGATTTCGTCCAGCATCTCAGTCGCCGCACGCCGATCGATGGGCGCCACGCGGAAGGTCACGTCCTTCAGCGCTTCCACGTAGATGCCACCCAGGCCGAACATAATCAAGGGGCCGAACTGCGGGTCGCGATTGACGCCGATGATGATCTCGCGGCCGCCTTTGACCTGCTGCTGGATCTGGCAGCCCCAAATCGTGGCATCGGGCATGTGGCGTTTGCCGCGGTACACCAGCAGATCAAACGCATCGCGTACCTCGCTGGCCGAGGAGATATTCAGCTTGATGCCGCCGATGTCCGACTTGTGCAAGATGTCCGGTGAAGCGATCTTCATGACGACGGGATAGCCGATCGACTCGGCCAATGTCACGGCCTCATCCGCGGTGGCGGCCAGCCCCGTCTTAGGCAGCGGGATGCCGTAGGCTTCCAGCACCTCGCGGGCCTCGGTGTCGCCCATGGTCACGCGGCCTTCGGCGCGCACCTTGGCGAAGACCTCACGCACTTTTGCGCGATCGGCCGGCAATTCTTCTACAGCCAGCTTGGGCCGCTTCAGCCACATGCGCTGGTGCCACATCGCGGCGATCGCGGCGACGGCGCGTTCGGGCACCTGGTAGTTGGGTACGTCATAGGAGCGCAGCACCTCGACGCCTTTGCGGATCGCGACATCGCCCATCATGGCGCCAAAGACCGGTTTGCCATATTGCTTGGAGAGCTTGCCCAGGGCCTCTGCGGTCTCGGGGATTTGCGTAGAGGTCTGCGGCGTGAGGACCAGCAGCAGGGCGTTGACGTTGGGATCCTTCAACGCGGCTTCGATGGCCAGGGCATAGCGCTCAGCCGGCGCATCGCCCAACACGTCGATTGGGTTCGCCACGCTGGCCGCGGCCGGCAGCAGCGGCTGGAGGTATTGTTTCGTCTCGCTGGTCAGCGATGCCAATTGCAGCCCGGCGTGTTCGATGGCGTCGGAGGCCATGATGCCGGGCCCGCCGGCGTTGGTGATGACCGCGAGGTTCGGGCCTTCCAGCAGCGGCTGGCGAGCAAATGCCTGGGCGAAGTCGAACAGCTCTTGCACAGAGCCGGCGCGGATGATGCCACACTGCTTGAAAGCGGCATCGTAGGCTGCCTCGGAGCCGGCCAGGGAGCCGGTGTGCGAGGAGACGGCCTTCGAGCCAGCGCTGGTGGTGCCGGATTTGATGGCGATGATGGGTTTATGGCGGGTCACTTCGCTGGCGACGCGGATGAAATCAGGCCCCTTGGTGATGCCTTCCAGGTAGCCCATGATGGCGCGCGTCTCAGGGTCTTCGGCCCAGGCTGTTACCAGGTCCAGTTCATTGATGTCGGCTTTATTACCGATGCTGTAGAACCGGGAGAAGCCAATGCCCTGGCCCAGGGCCATGTCCAGAATCGAAGTGCACAACGCGCCGGACTGCGACATGAAGGCGATTTTGCCGCGGTTCGGCATGCCGGCCGCAAACGAGGCGTTCAGTTTGCAAACCGTGTCGATAATCCCCAAGACGTTGGGGCCGATCAGGCGCATGCCGTACTTTTTGGCGATGTCGACCACCTGCTGTTCGAGGGCTTTACCCGCCGGACCAACCTCGCGGAAACCGGCGGTGATGATCACGGCGCCCTTCAAACCACGCTGACCGCATTGTTCGATCACACCCGGTACGGCCTTGTTCGGCACCAAGAGCACGGCCAGATCAACCGGGTCGGGACAGTCCAGCACGCTTGCGTAGGCCTTAAACCCCAAAATCTCCGGTGCCGTGGGGTTGATCGGGTAGATCGCGCCTTCGTAGCCATACTGGATGATGTTGTGGAGGACCTGGTAGCCCAGCTTTTCTGGGCTGGTGGAGGCGCCAACTACGGCAACTCCTCTGGGTTCGGTGAACATTTCGAGCATAGTTTCACGTCCCTGATGTGTGATGACGGACCGGAGTCGGGCAGACACGGGGAATCCCCTCTCGCTGGCAGCGCCGCGGGAGAGAAAACATGCCAGCACGATCGGTTTCAGACGCGCATAACGACTGGCCGAGCAAGTGGAATCCTACTTGCGCCAGCATGGGTGCATTGTGGCACAGGATCAACACGAGGTAAATGATGCAGGTCATGTCTTGAAGCGGTTTGTCGGATCAGATGTGTGGCGGTAGAATAGCGGGTGCACGGGAAGAGACCACGGAGCTGCTTATGATCTATCTGGACCATTCCGCAACAACCGCTGTCGATCAGCGGGTAGTGGATGCGATGTCGCCCTACTGGACGCAGATGTACGGCAACCCATCCAGCATCTATGGGCTCGGCCGGCGCGCGGCCGCGGCCCTGGAAGATGCACGGTGCCGTGTGGCGCGCGTGTTGAATTGTCAGCCGGCGGAAATCGTTTTCACCGGCTGCGGCACCGAAAGCGATAACCTGGCCCTGCGCGGGGCCGTGCTTGGCGCGGCGCCGCAAGGGCGCCGGCACATCATCATCACAGCCATCGAGCATCACGCCGTGCTGCACACGGCCCGGGAACTCGCGGAGCATTTTGACTGTGATGTGACGATCCTGCCGGTGGATCGCCAGGGCCTCGTGGATCCGGCCGCCATCGCGGGTGCGCTGCGCCCGGATACGGCCCTGGTCAGCGTGATGTATGCCAACAACGAGGTCGGGACCATCCAGCCGATCGCTGAAATCGGGGCCATCGTCCGGCAACAGGGCGCGCTCTTTCACACGGATGCTGTGCAGGCCGGCGGACACTTGGGGTTGGATGTCCAGGCCTTGAACGTCGATTTATTGGCGCTGTCGGCGCACAAGTTTCATGGCCCAAAGGGGGTCGGCATGCTCTATGTGCGCCGCGGCGCCCGGCTGCTCCCCACCCAAACCGGCGGCAGCCAGGAGCGCGGCCGGCGCTCAGGCACCGAGAACGTGCCCTACATCGTGGGCCTGGCTCACGCCTTGGAGCTGGCCCAGGCCGATCGTGGCGCAGAATCGGCGCGTCTGTTGGCGCTGCGCGAACGGTTGTGGGCCGGTCTCGCCGCTCGCATCCCCGACATCGAGCTGACCGGCCACCCGACCCGACGCCTGGCCGGCCATCTGAGCCTGATCGTGCGCGGGGCCGAGGCGCAGAGCTTGCTCATCGCGCTGGATCTTGCAGGCGTGGCCGCCTCCTCGGGCTCGGCTTGCGCCAGCGGCGCACCGACGCCCAGCCATGTGTTGACCGCGATGGGCTATGATCCGATGGACGCGTTGGGCGCGCTGCGGTTGACCTTGGGGCGAGAGAACACTGAGGCGGATGTGGATTTTGTGATTGAGCGGCTGCCGAAGATTGTGGAGAGGATACGGGGAAATCAGTAGATAGGGAAACAAGGAAACGGGGAACTTGGCTGCTTTTTCCTTGTCTACTTGTCTACTTATTTCCTGATCTCCCGACTAAACCATGACTACCTTACTGCCCGCGCTCGCACGCCATTGGGTGTCGTATCATCTGACCGGGGAACAGCGGCCGCTGCTTGCCGGTTTCAAGCTGACGCATCGCTGTAACCTGCGGTGTCGCACGTGCCCGTTCTGGCAGCGGCCGCGGCCGGATGTGATGTGGGAGGGCGTGCGGACGGCGCTGGATGAGTTGTATGCGGCCGGCTGCCGAATCCTGATCCTGGAAGGGGGCGAGCCGACCCTGTGGCGCGATGGCGACCGGCGGCTGGAAGATGTGATCGGGGCGGCGCGGGCGCGCGGCTTTGCCCGGATCGGGGTCACCACCAACGGCACGCTGCCCATTGAGACCGGCGCCGACATCGTCTGGGTCAGCTTCGACGGGCTGCGGGAGACCCATGAGGCGGTGCGTGGGCCGATCTGGGAGCGGGTCCTGGCCAATATCGCGGCGAGCCGGCATCCCCGGATCCTGGCCCAGGTCACTATCAGCCGCGCCAACTGGCGTGAGCTGCCGGAGCTGATCCGGTTTCTCTCAGGCCATGTGCAGGGCGTGACCTTTCAGTTTTTCTACCCATACCGGGAAAGCGAGGATCTTTGGCTGCCATGGCCGGAGCGGGCCCAGGTGCTGCGTGAGCTGGCGGCGCTGAAACGCCAGGGCTACCCCGTGCTCGATTCGTATCGGGTGTTGCGCGATCTCACCGACAATCGCTGGCAGTGCCACGATTGGCTCATTGCCGACGCCGAGCCTGACCCGGAGAATCCGGCCCGGGCGGCCGTGCATCACGGCTGCTATCTTAAGGGCCGGGCGGAGGCGGATTGCCACCTGTGCGGCTTTGCAGCCCATGCCGAGTTATCGTTGGCTTTTGACCTGCACCCTGGCGCGATCTGGGCGGGACAGCAGGTTTTTCACTTCTGAGGCGGTGATGATCGTGCTGTACTGGGGAGCGAGTCGAGGATACTATGCCTGAACGTGTCGTCGTCGCGATGAGCGGCGGGGTGGACAGCTCGGTGGCCGCAGCGCTGCTGGTGGAGCAGGGCTACGAAGTCATTGGCGTGATGCTGCGGTTGTGGTCCGAGCCGCCCCTGCCGATTTGGGGGGGAGCAGTTGAGGCGGCCATAAACCGTTGTTGTTCGGTGGAGTCGATCCATGATGCGCGCGGGGTTGCTGACCGGCTGGGCATCCCGTTCTATGTGCTCAACGCTGAAGCTCCGTTCAAGGCCCATGTTGTCGATCCCTTCATCGATGCGTACGCGTCCGGGCAGACCCCCAACCCCTGCCTGCGCTGCAACCGGATGATCCGCTTCGGCTTCCTGCTGGACTATGCCCGTGCGCTGGACGCGCGTTATCTGGCGACCGGCCACTATGCCCGTATCCGTCCTGATGGACAGGGCGGTTTTCAATTGTGGCGCGGGGTCGACCAGGCCAAGGACCAATCGTACGTGCTCAGCGTGCTGGGCCAGGCCGATCTGGCGAGCGCGCTTTTTCCGGTGGGCGAATATGCCAAGCCGGCCGTGCGTGCCCTGGCGGCCGCGCGCGGCCTGCCCACTGCGTCGCGGGCAGACAGCCAGGATCTCTGCTTCGTGGCCGATGGCGACTACCGGCGTTTCCTGGCCGAGCACGCATCCGAGGCGGTGCAACCCGGCCCCATCGTCGACCGACGTGGCCGGCAGATGGGCACACATCGCGGACTGCCGTTCTACACCATCGGCCAACGCAGCGGGTTGGGCATCGCCGCGGCGCGGCCGCTCTACGTGCTGGCGCTGGATGCCGCGCACAATACACTGGTGGTAGGCACAGCGGACGAATTGGGGCAGCGGTGGCTGCGGACCGGTCCGGTGCACTGGGTGGCAGATAAAGCGCCGGCCGAGCAGTTGGTCGCCGCGGTGCAGATCCGGTATCGCGCACAGCCGGCGCCGGCCAAGGTGCGCGTGCTCCCCGACGGCGGCGCGGAGGTGCAGTTTGGTGCGGCGTTGCGCGATATCACCCCAGGACAGGCCGCAGTCTTCTACGCCGGGGAGCAAGCCCTGGGGTACGGCATCATTGCCGAGGCAAGGGAGAACTGATGGCTGTAGGGCCGTGGTCCGATCGAGTGCTCGATAGTGTGTTATCGCCGGCCCTGTGGCTGAGCGCCGTCCTGGCGCTGATCTGCGCGGCACTGTTTACCGCCTGGCGCGGCGGCGGCTGGCGTCAGTTCTGGCGCGATCTGCCGGCGGGATGCATCGGCTTCGGCCTGGGACAGGCGGCCGGCAGCCTGTCGGGCCTGGATTTGCTGCGCGTGGGCGATGTTCAACTTTTGTGGGGTGTGGCTGGCGCGGTCAGCGTCCTGCTCCTGGGGCGCCGCCTCCGATCGCCGGGATCCCAAGCCTGATTTGAGGGAATTGCGCGGAGTTTTTCTTTACGGATATTCCGTCTTATGTTACACTGATCTTGTTTGGATTTGGAGGTGCGGCATGGGTATTGCGCGAGATATTGCTATCATCGTTCTCGCTCTCGAATCGATCGTCATCGGCGTTTTGCTGGCCGTGTTGGTGATCCAAGTCATCCGACTGGTCAAGCTATTGCGTGAAGAGGTGTTGCCCATCTTGAACTCCACCCAGGAGACCGTGAGCACGGTGCGCGGCACAGCATCCTTTGTGAGCGATCATGTAGTTCAGCCGGTCGTGAAGGTGTCCAGCTACGCGGCCGGAGCGCGACAGGCGATGAGCACTTTATTCAGGCGGCGGGGCCGCGGTGGGCGCGCGTAAGCGCCAGGGAGGCAATCAGAATGAGTGACAACGGCGGCGAGTTCTTCTTCGGTTTTGTAGTCGGCGCGTTGGCCGGCGCAGCGGCGGCTTTGTTGTTGGCGCCCGCCTCGGGCGAGGATCTGCGCGGGCAGATCGGTGAGAAGGGCCTCGAACTCAAGGGGCAGGTCGAGAAGTTGGCGGATGATGCCAAGATCCAGGCTCAACGCCTGGCCGAAACCAGCAAACAACAGACCGGGCAACTTGCCAGCGATGCGCGCGGCCAGGTGGAACACCTGCAGGAGCGCGGGCGGATCGTCTTGAGCGACAACGTTCGGAAAGCCCAGCAGGCCGTCCAGGATGCCCAGACCAAGTTGAATAAGCCGGAACAGGCAACGTCCTGATCCGCAGGCGCGAGTCTTTTGCAAAACGACAGCGGTCTGGTGAAAGTGGCAATGCCATTTCCACCAGACCGCTGTCGTTTTGACGCAAGGTCCTCAGCGGCCGAGAGCGAGCTGGTGCAGCGCCTCAGGCAAGTGCATCAGGATGTCTCGGGCGATGGCGGCGCGTAGTCCGGTTGATCGCTCGATCAGCAGACCGGCGTGGCCGTGGATGTAGGCGCCGGCGGCCGCGGCCTCGAACGCCGGCAGGCCCTGGGCCAGCAAGGACACGATCGCGCCGGCCAACACATCACCGCTGCCCGCCGTGGCCAGCGTGGGGGTCGCGAACGGCAACACGCCGGCGCGGCCATCCGGCGCGGCGATCACCGTGTGTGGGCCCTTCAGCAGCACGACGTGTCCCCATTGGGCGGCCGCCCCGCGGGCGTTTGCGATGCGCTGCGCGTTGACCTCGTTCACGGTCAGCCCGGTCAGGCGCGCCATCTCACCGGGATGCGGCGTCAAGATGCTGCCCGGAGGCAGGCGCGCAGGCCAATCGGGCAGCCGCGCCAGGATGTTCAGCGCGTCGGCATCCACCACGACACGGCCGCGCCAGGCATCGTGAGGCAGCCCCCCCGCCGAGAAGAGCGCTGCGACGAAGTGTTGCGCGTCTTCGGCGGTGGTCAGCCCCGGCCCCACCAACAGGGCGTCGTAATCTGCAAGGGCGGCGATCAGTTTCGTTGCGCCAGCGCGCGTGTGTGTGCCTTCGGGACCGGGCAGCAGCAGCCAGGTGGTTTCGGGTAAGGCGCCCGCCAGCGCGGCGTGGAGCGGCGCCGGGATCGCAAGCGTGACCAGGCCTGCTCCGGCGCGGCCCGCGGCTGCCGCGCTCAGCAGCGCCGCACCGGAATAGTTAAATGATCCGCTGGCAATCATGGCCCGGCCGAAGGTGCCCTTGTGGGCGTTCGCCGGCCGGTCGGGCAGCCAGGCACGCACGTCATCAGGGCCGAGCAGGTCGACCTGGAGGTCGCTCGCCAGCTCCGACGGCACACCGATGTCGGCGACGATGAGCAAGCCGCAGGCGCCGGCCCCGGGAAATTGCACGTGTCCCCACTTGGGCAGCGCAAAGGTGACCGTGGCTTCGGCAGCAAGTCCAGCGGGATCGAGCGCCCCGGTGTCGCAATTCAGACCCGTGGGGCAGTCTACCGCCAGGATCGGCAGCGGCGGCCAGGGCAGTTCGACCTCGTCGTCTTCCCAGTCGTCATCGTCCGACGCCTCGTCGGTCTCATCCTCGAAGTCTTCGTCCCCGCCGTCCGATTCCTCCGGGTCCAGATCAAGACCCAGGTCCCGATCCGGCGACAGCGATCCCCGTGGCGGCTCGGAGGTGCGGCCCAGCTCGTAGGCCTCCAGGATCGGGAAACGTGGGATGCCCACCAGTGGCTCTGCCAGCGGTTCGATGTCCAGGCGCCGGCGCAGCTCGACCTCTTCTTTGACCACCGCCAAAATCTCAGCGAGGCGGCCCTCGATGGGCCGGGTGACCCCGGTGCCCAGCAGCGCATCCACGATCAACGCCGTCTGGCCGATCTCCTCGCGCAGCTTGCTGTAATCGGGATCGTTGTCGGCCCACAGGATGGCCAGGCCGCGGCGGCGCCGTTTCAGCCGGCGGAAGTTCTCATCGCCTTTGATGTCGCGTTTCCAGAGGTAGACGGTCACGTCGTGGCCGCGTTCACGCAAATGCCGTGCCGCGACCAGGCCATCGCCGCCGTTGTTGCCCGGCCCCACCAGGATCAGCACGTGCTCATTGGGTTCCACCATCAACAGCGCGGTCGCCAGCCCTGCCACGGCGAGGCCTGCCAGCTCCATCATGGCTGTGTACGATTGACCGCCGGCATCGGTGGCTTGCTCGATGCGGCGCATTTCTTCCACGGTGACGATCTTCATTTCATGCCTCTGCGCGCGCGTCGCTGCGCAATCGGGTCAGGCTGTCACGTGCCTGCGTGAACCGCCATGCGATCAAGATCATGCTGCCGATCACGGGGAGCAGCAGCCCCAGATAAACGAGGCGCAGCGTCGTTGATGGCGAGGCGCCGATGGGGTCGAGCGGATGCTGAAGGGCGCCGGTCCGGGTGGCCAGGATCAGCACCGCGCCGGCCAGCAAGGCCGCAGCCGCAGCCGAGAAGCGGGGCTCGGCGAGCAACCGGGTGATGACGATAACCACTAAGCCGGCGGCGAGCACCTGCAGCGTCATGGTCACGCGCGGCTCGCCCCAGGCGATCCACGGCCCCCAGGCAAAATGCGTGGCGGGCATCGACACGACGAAATGCGCCAGCCAGAACCCCCAGCCGCTCAACAGCAGTCCATCGGTCCAGCGGGCGAGGGCCGGCCGGGGCCGCAGCAGATAGACGATCCCCGCGACACCGGCGCCGATCAGGCCGAGCATGCCGGCTCGGCTCAGCGCACCGTGCAGGTAGACGATCTTAATCACTTGACCGAGCGTCTTTTCAGCGGGCATCAACACGAGAATGGCCGCGGCGAGCGCGGCACAGGCGAGGAGCAAGGGCCAGAAGCGGCGGCGGATGAAGGCGATCATGGCAGTCTCTTTCAAAAAGATTGAACGAGGGGATGATACTCTAAGAATGCAGTAAGGCCAAACATGTAGCGGGCAAAGAGGGATGATGCCCCACCCCGATCACACTTCGCCCCGCACCATCCCCACCAACCGATCCAATACTCGCTCCCCGTCGGCGCGGAGTGCATTGTGCTCGTACTCGTTGGTGATCCAGGCCCGCACGCCCGGGATGAAGGCCGCGGTTTCCTGTGAGTAGGCGGATTCCACGTACATATCGTCGAGATAGACCGCCGCGGCCACGGGCACGGTGTTGGCAGCCAGCACGTCGAGGTCGTAGAGCCGCGGCCAATCGGCCACCTCGGCCAGGATCTCAGCGCATTCCCGCAGCGGACGCAGCGCCTCGTACTCCTCCGCCATCCACGGGTACACCATCTCGCCGGTGAAGCGCACCGGCTGATCGGGTGCCAGGTCGAATTCAGGGAACTGGCCGCGCACCCGCTCGGCCGACCAGCGCGACGCCTCGCCCTGGCAGAACTCTGGCTCGTGCAGCAGAACGTAGATCGGGTTGGTCTCGAAGCTGAAGCGATTTTCGAACGCGCGCAGGAAGGTGTAATTCAGCTCGCGGCCGGCCGGCCCCTGCACGAACGCGCCTTCCAACAGGGTGTGGATCGGCTCGAAGCCGTCGCTCATCCCGAACGCGATCCCCAACTGCTGGAACCGCCGCGGAGTGAGCTGCCCACCGCCGGGCAGCCGAACATCATGCGCGGCCAAATAGTCGACGACCTCCCGCGCCCGCGCGGCGTCATCAGGATAACGCTCGAAATAGCGGCGGTTCTTTGACAGCAGCCGGCGGTAGGTTGCCCGGTAAACGTCGTCCACGGGGCGATCGAGCGGCGGCAGCCCCCCGGTGATGAACGCCTCGCGCAGGCCCCCCGGCGCGGCCGACAGGTAGTGCACGGCGCAGAAGCCGCCGAAGCTCTGCCCCAGGATGCTCCACTTGCCCTCCGGCCCCAACAGCTCACGGCGGATGAACTCGGCGTCAGCCACGATGGCATCGGCGCGGAAGTGCGCCACGTACTCGGCCTGCGCCTGCGGTGCGCCGCGCCATGCCAGCGTCTGATGCGTCAGCGGGGTGCTGCGGCCGGTGCCGCGGTCGTCCAGCAGCAGGACGCGATACTCCTGGAGCGCACGCTTGAGCCAGCCGGTGCGGCCCTCGGGGCGCGGCGACGGGAAGCCCGGCCCGCCCTGGAAGAAGACCAGCCAGGGCAGAGCCGCGTCCTCTTTCCCCGGCGCGACGACTTCGCGGGCGAAGAGGGTGATCTGCTCGCCGTCGGGCCGTGCGTAGTCGAGCGGGACGGTGAATTCATGGTCGGTCAGGACCAGGCCGGGGATGCGATGGGTGACGATCTTCATGGCATAAACTCCTGTGATGTCTTAAGTGGGCGAGCGCGCTTTCGGCGGATCGGCAACATCAAGCACCGCTGTCTCGACAACTCCGTCCATGCAATTCACCCTGAGTGTTGCCAAGCCGCGTGATGGTATGCGGGTAGTCCACAAAGAAGCTTCGCTTGTCTGTTGAGCGAGTTACTCTATTGCGCGACTCCCTTAGCCGTGCTATACTGACCCGTAGTGAGGGCCATATGATCTCTGGAGCTGCACGGGAGCAAGTCATCAAATACCTGGCACGTGCGCGTCAGGCACTGTCTGCCGCAGAACTGGCGTTGGCCCACGACGACTACATTACCGCAGTCAATCGCGCCTACTACGCCACCTTTTACGCAGCGAATGCGCTCCTGTCCACCAAGGGTCTGGAACGCAGCAAGCACTCCGGTGTCATTGCGGCTTTTCGCCAGCACTTCATCAAGACGGGTCTGATCGAAGCCGAGTACAGCGACATCTATGGCGCTGTCATGGAAGATCGCGCTGAAGGCGACTACAACCTGGAATTTGATGCAGACGCGGATCAGGCCGAACGAGATATGGCACGCGCCCAGCGTTTTCTCGTCCGTGCCGAGCACGCCTTGCAGGAGATGAGAATCCTACCATGACCCGCCTACCCGCCCACTTGCAGGCCAACGAACAGGCCGCTCTGCAAGAATTTACAGCCCGCCTGCTTCAAGGGGGCGATGGCCGCGTTGCCAGCGTTTGGCTGTTTGGTTCCAAGGCTCGCGGCGATTTCGATCTTGATTCCGATCTGGACGTGCTCATCGTGCTCGAAGAGGCTGACTGGATGGTCCGCGATCGCGTCCATTTATTGGCTGCACGCGTCTCATTGGAGCACGATGTCCTCATCAACACCCATCTCCTCAGCCGCGCGAGCTGGGCCAGGATGGCGCACCAGCATGCGACACTCTGGCAGCAGGTGCGACGCGACGGCTTCCCTCTGAGATTCGAAGCAGCTTCGACGCCACGACTTGCCAGCCCCATCGGCGCAGCGCCGCAGCCCTCCACACTCTCACAACCCTGACCGCCCTGGCCAGCGTCGGTTGCTTGGCATCTGATTACGCGGCCGGTAAGGTGATCACAAACCTGCTGCCGCGGCCTTTGCCGTCGCTGAAGGCCTCGATGCGACCCTCGTGCGCTTCGACGATCGCTTTGACGATGGCCAGGCCCAACCCCGTACCGCCGGTGTCGCGGCTGCGCGACTTGTCGACGCGATAGAAACGGTCGAACACGGCGGCAAGCTGGTCCGGCGCCAACCCCTCGCCCGTGTCGGCCACGGTGAGATGCACCTGGCCGGCCGCGACGGCGCCGCTGATGCTGATCTCGCCGCCAGCAGGCGTGTGGCGCAGCGCGTTGGACAGCAGGTTGAACAGCACCTGGCGGATGCGGATCGGGTCGGCCACCGCGGACAGTTGGGGCATGTCGTGCATCAGCCGCACGCCCTTTTCGGCGGCCAGCGGTTCGATGGCTTGCAGCGTCTCGCTCACCAGCGCGGCCAGGTCGGTCGGCTGGCGCTCCAGCGGGAGCTGATGCGCCTCGGCCAGGGCCAGTTCCCGCAGATCGCTCACCAGCCGGATCAGGTGACGCGTCTGGCCGTATAGATTCGCGATCTCGGCCTCATCCAGCGTGTAGACGTGATCCAGCACGGCCCGCAGGTTGCCCTCCAACACGGTCAGCGGCGTGCGCAGCTCGTGCGACACATCGGCCATCAGGTTGTTGCGCAGCGTCTCAGCGTGCTGCAGGTCGGCCGCCATTTTGTTGAAGGTTCCGGCTAGCTCGACCATCTCCTGGCTGCCGCGCGCGTTCACGCGCACTTCCAGATCACCCCGGCCGATGCGATGCGCCGCCTTTGTCAGGTCGCTGATCGGCGCGCTGACGATGCGGGCGATCACGATGCCGGCCCCCAGTCCCACCACGACGGACAGCGCCATGAAGTTGACCAGCCGCCGCGCGATCTCTGCAGGGTCGGCCGCCATCGGCCCGCCATCATCGAGCGGCTGGCCGGCTCCTGGCTGCTCGCCGATCCCCGGCGGCTGACCGATATCGGGCGATGTCATGATGGACAGGAACTGCAAGAAGAAGACCAGGAACAGCACCCCGCCGATCATCAGGCTGAGACGGACCCACAGCCGGTTCATTGTGCATCCCCTGCCAGGCGATAGCCGACGCCGTAGACCGTCTGGATATAGGTCGGGGCATCCGGCTCGGTCTCGATCTTGCGGCGCAGGTTGCGGATGTGGGTGTCCAGCGCCCGGCCCAGGCCCTCGTATGCGTAGCCGAGCGCCTTTTCCAGCAGGTCGTCGCGCGTCAGAGTGAAGCCGGGGTTCTGCATGAATGTTTCGAGCAGGTTGAATTCCGTGCGGGTCAGCTCCACCGGTTGGCCGTTCACCGTCAGGGTGTGGCCATCGAGGTCGAGCCGCAGGCCGCCGCTGACCAGCACGTGCGGCGCGGCGCTCGCCAGCTGGTCGAGCCGGGTGCGGCGCAGGAGCGCGTTGACCCGCGCGACCACCTCGCGAGCGTTGAACGGCTTGGTGATGTAGTCGTCTGCGCCGAGCTCCAGCCCTACGATCTTGTCGGTGTCTTCTACGCGCGCCGTCAGCATGATGATCGGTGTGGCGGCCAGGACCTTGTCGCCGCGCACGATGCGCGTGACCTCCCAGCCGTCGCGGTTCGGCATCATCACGTCGAGGACTACCAGGTCCGGCCGCTCGTGGCGCAGCATATGGAGCGCGGCCTCGCCGTCGGCCGCGGTCAACACCTGGTAGCCGGACTGCTCCAGGTAGGCGCGCACCACTTTAATGATAGATTTGTCGTCGTCAACGACCAGGATGCGTTGGGGCATCAGGGATTCCTCCGCGCAGGCGTCAGACATTTCGCCAACGCCTAGCCTCTATCGTACCACAGGATTCTCAATACCATGTCAAGAAGATGCGGACTTCAGCTCAAGGCCGCGTCCTTCGACTGGTCATCATTCGTTAGCACGTTGACTCGTAGACCCGCTCAGGATGCTCGCTTGTTTTCAGGCAGGAAGTATATCGCGAGAGTCTGTGCACTCGAGTTTAGACTAACGACGATCGGCTCGGCAAGGCCGAGTTGGTGTTGACGCTCTTTGACAACCGAAGTG
>JAPKMS010000206.1 GCA_026645775.1 Anaerolineae bacterium | reverse complement strand
GGCGGTCCGCAAGGCCATCGCGATGGCAGTGGACTATCCGACCATCATCGCCAACGCCATGACCAACCAATCGGCCACCTTCGACCAGGTGCCGCGCTCCCTCATGAACCCGACCGCGGGTGAGCAGGCCATGTACGACCACGAGGCCGTCAAGGACCTGCAGTGGGCCGGCAACGACATTGAGGGCGCCAACAAGCTGCTCGACGAGGCCGGGATCAAGGACACCGACGGCGACGGCTGGCACGAGTTCAGCGGCAAGAAGCTGACCTACGTCGCCACCTGCCCCAACGGCTGGTCCGACTGGCAGGCCGCCATCGAGATCGTCGCGGCCGCCGGCAAGAAGATCGGCATCGACATCACGAGCAACTACCCCGAATGGGGCGTGTACCAGACCGTGGTGACCAAGTCCGACTCCCCGCTGCCCGAGGGCTATGACATCTTCATGATGTGGAGCGACGGCGCCGGCCCGACGCAGCCGTGGGGCCGCATCCGCAAGCTGATGAGCTCCGAATTCATCGGCATGGCGAGCAACTGGAACGGCAACTGGGGCCAGTACAGCAACCCCGCCGCCGATGAACTGATCAAGAAGATCCCGACCCTGACCGATGAGGCTGAGATCAAGGCTGCCTACACCGAGTTGGTCAAGATCTACCTGACCGACGTGCCATCCTTCACGCTGATGTACCGCCCGCAGTCGTTCCACGCTGTGAACGAAAGCGTGTGGACCAACTTCCCGCACGACGGCGATGGCACGGAGCCGCCCGTCCCGCCGCTGGATCTAACCGACGGCTGGAGCATCGCGGGCCTCTATAACCTGACGCTGGTGAAGTAGACCCTCACCCCCCTGTCCCCTCTCCCGCACGGCGGGAGAGGGGAGTCACCGAAATCGAGCTTTTCGGGCAGCCGCGCTGCCCGAAAAGCTCCATCCAAGCATCCTCAGGAGGTGTTGCGTTGAAAGGGTACCGGAAGTATTTCCTCAACAAACTGGGTTGGTTCGCAATCACCTTCGTTTTCGCCTTCTTGCTCAATTTCATCTTGCCGCGCCTCATGCCGGGCGACCCTGTGGCCGCCATCGTCGCAAGGCAGGCTCAGGGCATGAGCAACTCCAGCGGCGTCCAGGCGATTTACCAGCAGTACACCGAGCTCTTTGGCACCGACAAGCCTTTGCTCGAACAGTTTTTCCTCTATGTCAGAAATGCCCTGCAGGGCAATTTCGGTTTCTCGTTCAGCCAGTATCCCCGCACCGTCACCAGCGTAGTTGGCTCCGCCATCTGGTGGACCGTTGTGCTGCAGTTTCCGGCGATTATCGTCGGCTGGATCATCGGGAACATGCTCGGTGCGCTGGCCGCCTACATCAGGGGCGGCTTCGACAAAGTCCTCATGCCGGTGGCCATCTTTGTCAGCAACTTCCCGGCTTTCGGTATGGCCATCTTCCTCCTGGTTATTTTCGGGGTGGGCGCGAAATGGTTCCCGACTTCGGGCGGCTATGGCTTTGACCTGATCCCGAGTTTCACGCCGAAATTTCTCTGGTCCGCGATCGTCCACTACCAATTGCCTTTTTGGTCGCTCGTTCTTATTGCGATTGGCGGCCAGGCGATCGGCATGCGTTCCATGTCGATCTACGAGCTGAATGCGGACTACGTTAAATACAGTCGCTTCATGGGCATCAAGGATCGCAAGATCGTCGGCTACGTATTCCGGAACGCCATGCTGCCCCAGATCACCGGCCTGGCCCTCGCGATCGGCACGATGGTCGGCGGCGCGCTCATCGCGGAGATCGTCTTCAGTTATCCGGGACTCGGCACGATCATGCTGAGTGCGGTCATGGGCAGGGACTATCCGCTCATCTCCTTCGCGACGCTGATCATCACGATCATGGCGTTGCTGGCCAATTTCATTATCGAGATCCTGTACGGCTTTATTGACCCGCGCATCAAAGCAACCCAGGCCGACTGAGGAGAGATTTTCTCCAGAGAGAGGCCCTCTCGGAGGAGAGACATTATGCAATACAGCTTGCGACAGGCCTTCCGCTCCGGGAAGTTCGTAACTGGTTTCGCGCTCTTCGCCGCGATGCTGGTGATCGTCATTGTCTATCCGCTGATCATCACCTATCCGCCGCTGCAGATCATCGCACAGGGCACTTTCTTCCCGCCCGGCATCTATGTCAGCACCTACGATAGCGTGAATGCTCCCACGACGTACACGCTTAACCTGGACGATGCGGCCGCCAAGCGCATCGCCAGTAAACTGAAGGCCGAGGACCGCACAGCCATGAAGGAATGGCTCGTCGCGGCCGGGATCCCCGAGAGCGAGATCGACGCGGCGGATACAGCCAAACTGCTTGCGCAATGGGAGGCCAACTACGACCCGAAGAAACAGGTCGCGGGCATGACCTTCGCCAGAAGCCGCTACTTTCAGCGCGTGAATACTTCGATCAGTGGGCTTCTGTCCAGCGAAGGGGCGATCCTTGCGACAAAGGCGCCGGATACGGGCGCGTTGCAGCAGGCCGGCACAGTCAAGCAAACCGACTACGTGAACGTCAGCGAGATCCCCAACGTGCGGCTCCTGCCGTTGGGCACCGATAACTTTGGTCGTGACGTTCTGACGGAGTTGATTCGGGCCGCGGGTGTGTCGTTGGAAATTGGGCTTGTGGCGGGCATCATCGCCACCCTGATCGGCCTGACCCTCGGGCTCCTGGCCGGCTATGTCGGCGGGGTCGTCGATGACGTGATTGTGTTCATCACCAACCTCTTTACCGTCATCCCGGGATTGGTGCTGTTGATCCTGATCTCTTTCAGCCTCGGACAGGACAAGCGCGGGCCCGTCACTATCGCGGCGGTGATCGGGCTGACCTATTGGGTTTGGACAGCCCGGTCTGTGCGGGCGCAGGTTATTTCGCTGCGCAACCGCGATCACGTCAACCTGTCGAAGCTGTCCGGGCACTCGATCCCGCATATCATCATCAATGACATTCTGCCGTACATCGCCTCCTACGTCATCATGGCGTTCATCTTGCAGATTTCATCCGCCATCCTGGCAGAAGCCAGCCTGTCGATCCTGGGGCTCGGTCCCCGAACGACCGACGTGCCCACGCTGGGGCTGATGATGAACTGGGCGATGATCTACCAGGCGCACCTTCTGCAGAAGTGGTGGGCCTACCTGCCGGTCCTTGTCACCATCGCGATGATTACATTCTCGATGAACTTGATGATTACCGGGCTTGACCAGGTGTTCAATCCCGCGTTGAGGGACTAGACGCGCGCCACGTGCCAGGCACTTCGCAAGTGCCTGACACGTAACGGAGTGTGATTGATATGGCAAACGTTGTACTCGAGGTCAAAGACCTGACCACCAAATATATCACCCGGTTCCGGGAAGATGTCTACGCGGTTGACCATGTCTCACTGAAGGTTGAAGAGGGAAAATCGCTGGGCATTGCAGGCGAATCCGGCTGCGGCAAGTCCACCCTGGCCCTCAGCCTGATGGGCTACTATTTTCCGCCCCTGTACTACACCAGCGGCGAGATCATCATTGACGGCAAGGTTATCTCGGGCATGAAGCCGGATGACGTGCGCAAGTCCGTCCTGGGGACGGAGATTGCCTACATCCCCCAGGCCGCAATGAACGCGCTCAACCCCACCCGGAAGATCATCAACTTCATCGAAGATGTGATCCTGGCGCACGATCCGACCGAGAACAAGAAATTTATCTATGATCTGGCCAGGGCAAGTTTTGAAATCCTGGGGCTGCCCCCCGAAGTGCTGCAAAAGTATCCGGTGGAGCTGTCCGGCGGCATGAAGCAGCGCACCGTGATCGCTGTGTCGGTGATCCTGCGGCCCAAGGTGCTGATCGCCGACGAGCCTTCCTCCGCGCTCGACGTCACCTCGCAGAAGATGGTCATCAAGATGCTCAGAAGTTTGATGGATACCGGCTTCATCAAAGCCATGATCTTTATCACCCACGAGCTCCCCCTGCTTTACAACGTCACCGACGACATCATGGTCATGTACGCCGGGCAGATCGTGGAGCAGGCCGCGGCCAGGGAGGCCGTCTTCGATCCGCTGCATCCCTATTCCAAGGGGCTGATGGGCTCGATCATTGTGCCTGAAGCAGGCTTGCGGGATGTCAAATTGGCGGCTATCCCTGGGGTGCCGCCGAACTTGAAGAAGCCGCCGGCCGGCTGCCGGTTCGCCGAGCGCTGCAAATATGTTCGGGCGGAGTGCAAGGTGACCGCTGTCCCGCTCTATGCGGTGGGGAATGGCCGGGCGTACCGCTGCATCCTGGCGGAACAGGTCTTGAGGGAGGCTTACGCACATGGCCAGTGAGAAAAACTCATGCTTGAGCGGGGAAGGGCTGACCAAGATCTTTGGATTCGGCCGCACCAGGACCCTCGCGGTTGACCACGTGGATTTCGATTTCCACGAGGGCGAGGTCGTCTCGATCGTGGGCGAATCAGGCAGCGGGAAGACCACATTGGCGAAGATGCTGTTGGGCTTGATCAACCCCACTGAAGGCGAGATCCACTTCCTGGGGCAAAAGCGCGACATCAGCTCGCAGAAGAAAAGGCAGGAATACTGGAAGAACATCCAGGCGATCTTTCAGGATCCCTTCTCCTCGTATAACATTTTCACCAAGATAGACGGTGTGCTCCTGGATTGCATCCGGATGCGCGGGGGCGGCCACCTGCCGAAGGAGAAGAAGATCGAGCTGATGACGGAGGCGTGCAGCTTCGTCAATCTCAAGTTTGCGGAGCTGACAAATAAGTATCCGTTCGAGCTCTCGGGCGGCCAGATGCAGCGCCTGATGATCGCCCGCATCTTCCTGCTCAAGCCCCGCATCCTGATTGCCGATGAGCCCACCTCGATGATTGACGCCTGTTCCCGCGCCACCATCCTGGATTACCTGATGAAGCTGCGCGACGAGATCGGGATGACGCTGATCTTCATCACTCACGACATCGGGCTGGCGTACTATGTGTCTGACAGCGTCTATATCATGGAGCACGGCAAGTTTGTCGAGCGCGGCTCGGCCGATGAGGTGATCCTGCGACCCAAGGAACCCTACACCCGACGCTTGATCAACGATGTGCCGAAAATCTATGAAGAATGGGATCTCTCAACGGTGTAGCCAGACGAACCGGTTGCTGGGGTATCCGGCCGATGCTCGCCTCTTGATTGTCAACGCCGACGATTTCGGGATGTGCCACGCTGTAAATGAGGCCATCATCGGCACGCTGCAGGCTGGGATCGTCCTCTCCACCAGCCTGATGATCCCGTGCCCCCGGATGGCGTCTGCCGCGCAGTTCCTCGCCGCCCATCCCGAGACCCCCTTCGGCGTCCACCTCACCGCTATCTCCGATTCGGTGCATAACCGCTGGCAACCCGTCACCGCCGGTGAAAAGATCCCCTCCCTGGTTGATGCTGTGGGATACTTCTACGACTTCGAGCACATGGGGGAATTCCTGGCCCAGGTCAGGCTCGACCAACTGGAGCTGGAATTCCGGGCGCAGATCGAGGTTGTGCTGGCGGCAGGGCTGCGCCCGACGCACCTGGACTGGCATTCGCTGCGGATCGCTGGTCGGCCGGATATCTTCGCGGTGATGTTCAGGCTGGCGCGCGAATACGGGCTGGCGCTCCGGGTTTTTAACCGATCCATCATCGAGGCGCTGCAAGGCCAGGGCTTCCCCACCAACGATCACGACGTCCTGGACAGCTACCTCCTTGACCCGGTCAACAAAGCCGCCCGCTATGCCGGGCTCCTGCGCACGCTGCCCGTTGGCCTGAGCGAGTGGGCGGTGCACCCGGGCCTGGACACACCTGAATTGCGGGCGATTGAGCCTGGCGGCGCCCATATCCGCCAGGCGGATTACGACTTTCTGACGTCGCAGCAGGCCAAAGACCTCATCCGGGAGGAAGGTATCACGCTCCTGGACTATCGGGCCTTGCAGACTGTCTGGAGAAAAAAGTGAGTTCAGAGGAAAGCACCGTATGCACACACAATCTTTGACAGGCGCCTGGCAGTTTCGCCAGGCTGGAACCTCGGAATGGCTGCCGGCCACCGTCCCTGGCGGCGCGCACACCGACCTGTTGGCCCTGGGCCGCATCCCCGACCCGTTCGTGGGCGACAACGAGCGCCGCGTGGCATGGGTGGCCGAGGCGGATTGGGAATACCGCCGCGCGTTCGCCGTCACGCCCGAACTTCTGGCGCAGCCGCACATCTGGCTGGTCTGCGACGGGCTCGACACCCTGGCGACCGTCAGCCTGAACGGCCGCGAGCTGGGCCGCGCAGCGAACATGTTCCGGCAGTATCGCTGGGATGTGAAGCCGCTGCTCCAGGCCAAGGGGAACGAGTTGCAGATTGAGTTTGCGTCCGTCGTGCGGCATGCGGCCGAGAAACAGGCCGCCCGTCCCCTGCCCGGCGTCTCACAGGCCATCGCGGGCGGCCCGCACGTCCGCAAGGCGCCCTGCCACTTTGGCTGGGATTGGGGCCCGCAGCTCCCGCCGGTCGGCATCTGGCGGGATATCCGGCTGGAGGCGTTCAGCGCGGCGCGGCTGGCGGACGTTCACGTGCGGCAGCGCCACGACGGCGGGAAGGTCGAGGTTGAGGTTAAGGCTGAGGTGGAGGTTGAGGTTAAGGCTGAGGTTGCACGCTTGGCGATGGTCGTGAGCATCGTGGCGCCCGATGGCGGCGTCGTCACAGCCGAGGCGCCGGTGGCTGATGGCCGCGCGCGCCTGACGATCCCCATCGCGAATCCGCAGCTCTGGTGGCCCAATGGCTACGGCGCGCAGCCGTTGTATGAGGTTAAGGTTGAGGTTAAGGCTAAGGACGAGGATCGCGCCTCGGCCTCAACCTTAGCCTCAACCTTAGCCTCAGCCTCGTACCGGATCGGCCTGCGCACGGTCGAGCTGCGGCAGGCGCCGGACGCATGGGGCCGGTCGTTCGAGTTTGTGGTCAACGGCGTGCGGATCTTCGCCAAAGGCGCCGACTGGATCCCGGCCGACTCCTTCCCCACGCGGCTGACCGAGGCGGCCCTGGAGGGTCTGATCCGCGCCGCGGCCGAGACGCACCAGAACATGCTGCGCGTCTGGGGCGGCGGCTTCTACGAGGACGAGCGCTTCTACGATCTGTGCGACCGCTACGGCATCCTGATCTGGCAGGACTTCATCTTTTCGTGTAGCATCTATCCGCTCGATGAGCCGGATTTCGTCGAGAACGTGCGCGTCGAGGTGGCCGAGAACATCCGTCGGCTGCGGCATCGCGCCTGCCTGGCGCTGTGGTGCGGCAACAACGAGATGGAGCAGGGGTGGGCCGAGTGGGGCTGGAAGGGGCCGGAGTTACAGGACTTGAAGGCCGCCTACGATCGTTTCTTCCACCGCACGCTGCCGGCGTGGTGCGCGGCCGAGGACCCCGATCACGCTTATTGGCCCAGCTCGCCCTCTTCGGATGCGCCATTCGATAACCCGAACGGCCAGATTCAGGGCGACGCGCATTACTGGGATGTCTGGCATGGCCGCAAGCCGTTCACCGCCTACCGCGGCCAGTACCCACGCTTCATGAGCGAGTTCGGCTTCCAGGCGCTGCCGCCGCTGGAGACCATCCGCACCTACGCGGCGGAGCCCGACTGGAACATGACCTCCTACATCATGGAGCAGCACCAGAAGAACGCCAGCGGCAACGCGCTGATGGTGGCGCAGATGCTGGAGACGTTCCGCCTGCCCAAGGATTTCGAGTCGCTGGTGTATCTGAGCCTGGTCCTGCAGGCCGAAGGGATCCGCTACGGGGTGGAGCACTGGCGCCGGCACACCGACCGCGTCGCGGGCACGCTCTACTGGCAGTTGAACGACTGCTGGCCGGTCGCCTCGTGGTCCAGCCTGGACTACTTCGGCCGCTGGAAGGCGTTGCATTACGCCGCCCGCCGCTTCTATGCGCCCGTGCTGCTCTCCATCGAGGACGCGCCGCCGTGCCAGTCCATCTCCGTCAGCAGCGACCTGCGCGAAGCGTGGCAGGGCGTCGTGCGCTGGACGCTGACGACCCTGGACGGGGGGGTGTTGGCCGCGGGCGAGAAGGCCGTGGCCGTGCCGCCGCAGGGCGTGGCGGCCGTCGAAGCGCTCGACTTCGCCCGCTATCTGGACGACGACAGCCGGCGGGAGCTGGTCTTCGTGGCCGAGCTGTGGCAGGGCGAGCGCCGCCTGGCTGTGCAGACCGCGTTCTTCGCCCCCACCAAGCACCTCCGGCTGGCCGATCCGCAGATCGAGGCCGATGTGACGCTGGCGGACGGCCGGCTTGTCATCGAGCTGGCGGCGCGCTCCCTGGCCCGCCTGGTGGAGGTCAGCCTGGCCGGCGCCGACGGGGTCTTCAGCGACAACTATTTCGACCTGCCGGCCGGACGGCCCGCGACGCTCTCCTGTCCCCTGCCCGCCGGCTGGGATTTAGCCGCGGCCCAGGCGGCGCTTAAGGTACGCTCTGTCTACAATACGTATTGAGATTTACGCAGTCCATGTGCCAGGCATTTCGCAAGTGCCTGGCACATAATGAAAGAGAAGGAATACCATGAACGCCGACATCCAATCCATCATCGCCCGCATGACGCTCGAAGAGAAGGCTGCGCTGTCCATCGGCGCCAGCGCGTGGACGACCACCCCGGTGGAGCGCCTGGGTGTGCCCGCCATGCTCGTCGCGGACGGGCCGCACGGCATCCGGCGCCAACCTGATGTTCACATGATGGGCGCGCAGAGCCTGCCCGCCACCTGCTTCCCGACGGCCTCGTGCAGCGCGTCCACCTGGGACGCGGGGCTGCTGGGCCAATTGGGTGCGGCGATTGCCGAGGAAGCGATCGCCCTGAACGTGGACGTCGTGCTGGGTCCCGGCGTCAACATGAAACGCTCGCCGCTGGGGGGCCGCAACTTCGAATACTTCTCCGAGGATCCCTACCTGGCCGGGGAACTGGCTGTCAGCTTCGTCAACGGCGTCCAGTCAAAGGGCGTGGGCACCTCGCTCAAGCACTACGCGGCCAACAACCAGGAATTTCAGCGCTTCAGCATCAGCGCCGAGGTGGACGAACGGACCCTGCGCGAGATCTACCTGCCCGCGTTCGAGCGGGCCGTCAAGGAGGCCCAGCCCTGGACGGTGATGTGCTCTTACAACAAGGTGAACGGCGTCTTCGCCTCGGAGCATCACACCCTGCTGACGGAGATCCTCAAGGACGAATGGGGCTTCGAAGGATTGGTGGTCTCCGACTGGGGCGCGGTGCGCGACCGGGTGGCTGCGCTGCGCGGCGGGCTGGATTGGGAGATGCCCGGCCCGCAGGCGCGCCGCGTCCAGGCTGTCGTGGATGCGGTGCGCGCCGGCGCGGTTGCCGAGGCGGCCCTGGATGAAGCGGTCCGCCGCATCTTGCGGATCGTGTTCATGGCGCAGCAGACCCCGAAGGGCGGCGCCTTTGACGTGGACGCGCACCACGCACTGGCGCGCAAGATCGCCGCGGAAGGCATGGTCCTGCTCAAGAATGCGGGTGATCTGCTGCCGTTGCAGGGCCACCGGCGGATCGCCGTGATCGGCCGCGCTGCGCAGGACGCGCACTTCCAGGGCGGCGGCAGCTCGCACATCAATCCGACGCGGGTGGACGTGCCGTTCCAGGAGCTGCGGTCTCGTGCTGATGGCGCCGAGTTGACCTACGCCGAGGGTTATCCCGCGGACGATGCTCTCCGGCCCGACCTGATGGACGAGGCCGTGGGGCTGGCACAGGCCGCGGACGTGGCGCTGCTCATCCTCGCGCTGCCCGCCTACAAAGAATCCGAGGGGTATGACCGGACCGATCTCGACTTGACCGCTCAGCAGGTTGCATTGATCCAGGCGGTGGCGAAGGTCCAGCCGAAGACCGTGGTGGTGCTCAATAACGGCGCGCCGGTGGCAATGAGCGCCTGGATCGACGCGGTCCCGGCCGTGCTCGAAGGCTGGATGATGGGCCAGGCGGGCGGCGCGGCGCTGGCCGACCTCCTCTTCGGCCAGGCGACCCCGTGCGGCAAGCTGGCCGAGACCTTCCCTCTCAAGCTCGCCGACACCCCGGCGCATCTCAACTGGCCGGGCGGCGCGGGGGTGGTGCGTTACGGCGAAGGGCTCTTCATCGGCTACCGCTATTACGACGCCAAGCAGATGCCGGTGCTCTTCCCCTTCGGCCACGGGTTAAGCTACACCACCTTTGCCTACAGCAATCCCAGGGCCTCGGCGCAGACGTTCCGGGACGTGGACGGGCTGACCGTGACAGTGGATGTCACCAACACGGGCCACATGGCGGGCAAGGAGATCGTCCAGGTGTATGTCCACGACCGGGCATCGGGCCTGGTGCGGCCCGAAAAGGAGTTGAAAGGGTTCGCAAAGGTGGCGCTCGAACCGGGTGAAACCCGGTCGGTCGCCGTCAAGCTGGATTTTCGGGCCTTCGCCTACTGGCATCCCGAATACCGGCGTTGGATCACCGAGGACGGCGAGTTCGACATCCTGATCGGCGCTTCCGCCGCCGACATCCGCCACACGCTGGCGGTCAAGCTCGACTCCACCCTCGACCTGCCCTGCATCCTCGACCGGGAATCCACCATCCGCGAATGGATGGCCGACCCGCGAGGCAAGGCCGCGTTCGGCCCCTTCTATGCCCAGATGGAAGAACACACCCGCAAGCTGTTCGGCGGAGCCGATGGCGGCATCGGCATAGACATAATGGATATGATGGGCGACATGCCGCTGGTGAGCGTGCTGATGTGGCAGCAAGACGTGCTCCCCGTGCACCCGGAGGATCTCGTGGCCGGGCTGTTGGCGCAGGTTCAGAGAGTTTAAGTCAGTGAAAGGACTGGACTCATGACGAACATCACCATCGCGGGTCGGATCTGCCCAGTATCCCCCATCCTGGATACCGGCTGGTTTGTCCGATTCACGTCTCTTTTTTGTGATGTTTCGAGTAGTGTTTCACAATATATTAAGCCTCTTGACAAGTGCGGCGACGTGTGATATATTAACTTTCGTAAATTTGGCTACCCAGGCAACGTGGGACCGCGAAGCTGTGAAATTCTAAGCGTCTGTTGTGCGCTATACAGCCGAGCTGCCGTGAACGTGATTCATGGCGCTCGGCTGTTGCTATTATGGCGCTTGTTTCATGCGCTGTATGGCAACCCGACGGCCATGAGCGGTGCTGCCGGGGCTGTAGAGGCATCAGAATCTCTTGGCTGCTGGTGATTTCTGATTGCACGTTCGAATCCATGGGCGATTCTGGTGCTCAGATTTGCCATAAGGGTCTACTCCCCGGTAGGTTGTAGTCACTAGCTTTTTTTCGCACCTTTGGGAGTGAGTGATGACGTGTCGTTGTATGCCCCCAGTTGATATTACCCTATATCGCGAACATGTATCCGCCGAGGGCTACCAGATGCTGCTGCACCTGGAGCGCAAGGGCGTATGCATGGAGGATATCGATGTGTCGGCCGATCCCGCCGCACTGGCGCGTATGCGGGATTTGTCCGGCCAGATCGAGCGTCCCGTGGTCGTGATCGACGGCCAGGTGGTTGTTGGGTATGATCCCGACTTTTTGGATCGCAGCGTGCCGTCGCGTTTCTAGTCACAACAGAAGGAGGTGCATGCCGGAGAATTGGGTTGCTGTCAGTTTTGAGCACATCTAGAGCCTAGCGATCGAAGTAGACCGCGAAAAAGCACAACCAATGGAGGTATAGCTACTATGGCAGTTAATGCACTGTACCAGAAGATGATTGCCGAGGCGTCGGCGGCCGCTGACGCAGATTTGGCGGTGATCGGCAAGAAGCGTGGCGGGCCCTTCGTTTTCACCGATGCGAAACCCTACGTTGATGCGGTGAACGGCATGAAGCCGGCCGAGGGGCAATCCAAGGAAATCTTTGACCTGCACGTACAGTCGGTCAACGCACACTACGATATCCTCAACAAGATCGCCGTCAACAACACCATCCGCCCCGAGGATGACCCCTTTGTTGAGCACTATCAGACGCCGCCAATCCTGGAAATTCTCTACGATGCGGACCCGGCGTTCAAGGCGTCGATGTGGAAGTTCATCGATGCTCTGGCTGAGAACCGGGCACTCCTCGGTCGCGAATCGGCCCGTATCTATGGCGGGATGTACGGCCTGACCTGTGTTGTCGACTTCGCTTTCTCGGTTGGCTCCACTTCGAATGTCGTCAACCGCATCCTCCGCGGCATGGACATCCCGAAGGATCACAAACGCACGATCCTGTCAGCCAAGTCGTGGGGCATGAATACCTCCTATGGCCTGGGCAGTGCCTTCCGCGGTGCAGTCGAAGAGGGCAAGAGCCTGGCCGAAGCGGAGCAGGCCGAGCTCGACATGTGGCAGTTCATCTACCGCGAGCCCTCCGCAGCTCAGACCCACCTCATGCTGACCCATAACCTGGGTGGGCACGGGCCGCACACCTCCTTCGACACGGCCGAGTATATGAAGCAGTATAAGGCCATGATGAAGCCGTTCGTGCTGAAGGCCCTGGAAGCGGGCGTGCATCCCGGCAACATCGTGACTGTGCCAGCCTACTGCGTAGGCGACATCGGCCATCACCTCGGGCCGGCCTCCTTCAACATGTTCAACGATGAGATGGTCTTCAACATCTTCAAGGCTGTGACCGCGGTGTACGAGAACACCCTGCGCCGCGGCCTCGAGATGGATGCGTTCAAGAGCCCGTACGACATCTTGAGCGTCGCCACCGGCGCGGGCGCCTGCGCGGTGGCCTACATCCTCTGGAAGGATGCCTTCACCGTTCCGATGGTCATCGACCTGCTCAACAAGCGCTTCCACAACTATGTGGTCATGAACCCGAAGCGCGGCGGGGCCGACGAGCTGCACAACGCCGACTTCATGGACATCCTCAAGCGCGGCGAGTCGATCCTCGACATCGTGCCCAAGGGCAGCGGCGGCAAGATCAAGGGCATCCCTGTGGACCTGTCGCCGATCGACGACAACGAGGTAATTGCTAACCCGCAGCGTTACACCTATCCGGCCTGCGCCATCACGCAACGCTTTGCGGCACTGATGAGCCTGTCGGACTACCCGTGCTTCCTGACTACCGAGTGCGTTACCGCCACGCTGATGACCAACATCATCGCGCTGACGCCCAACAAACCCGGTTCGCCGGCTCGCACGTGCAAGGACTGCGCCACCACCGATCTGCTCAAGCGTAATGTGCCCTATGTCACCGGCCTGGGCGCCGGAGCCAAGGGCTACTGCAACTGGGACGAGGCAGTCTAAACCACCATGCTGCATAACCGGCGCTGGCCGTCGGTGATGTAGCGCTATGTTGTTCAGCGGGGCGCATCCCGCGTGGATGCGCCCCGCTTGTTGTTAGAAAACCAGAAGAGCGATTGAGCCCGTCAGGCCGCGGACCCGAATAACGCTCGCTGCAAAACCTGAGGGTTGGTCCGACCGGCGTGGAAGACCCGCCCGCTGGTCAGGTTGTTGATCGTCACTTCTGCCGGGCAGAACAGCAGCGGGTCGATGGCGTAGAAGTCACCATAACGTTGGAACAGTTCCTGGCAGGGGGTGCCGTAATCAGGCGAGGCCGTTGACGGGATGCGCTCGATGAGCTCCGCCAACTCGGCATCTTCTGCGGCCATGCTGTACTGGATGCGAGCGCCGTACAGCACGCAGTCGTTGGCGTGTGCCGAAGCCAGATCTTCGTCCGGCACCACAGGCGGAATCGGACAGGTGCCGAATCCGTGCAGCACCTTGCGCACGTCGAAGCCGAGCTTGAACATCTTGTGCATACCGGTGGCCACCGCCCGGGCTGAGAGCTGCACCAGCCCAGCCTGACAGGCCGCCGGGGCCATGATGAGCGTCACCTGCGCCGGGTCCAGGCGACATTTGCGGGCAATGTATTCAGCCATGGCCTCACTGGGCATGTTCCGGCCTTCGAGGATCAACACCGCCAGATCGGCGTCATCCCGGTAGTCCAGGGCGCCGAACAACGCCTCGACCCTGGCCCGAGCCCGTGCCGGCCCTGAGCCAATTGCAAAGAAGTCCGGTTTGCGGATGCCCCAGCCGGCATATTGTGAGGCCATGCACCCGATTTCGGGCTGATCTACCGCAATGGCCACGCCCGGCAGCCAGAAATTGCCGTAATCAAGCGCCTGGAAGTGAACCTGACCCATCCCGCCCAGGCTGAGGTTGGCGGTGTGCAGGCCCGCCAGCAGCCCACCGGGGGCCCTCAGGCCGATATCGATCACACGGGTTCCGCAGGATAGGAGCGAAACATCGATCCCTAATCGTTCTGCCTGTTCGACCATCTCCGCGACAATCGCGGCCGCTTGTTGGTTGACACTGATCATAGGGGATCCTCCTTCTAACACCATCCGCCGTCCTGGCATCATGGGCGAGATGATCCATAGTATACCATTATTCGACCGGGTGGTTCAGTCAGTCTTGTGCGCAACCCGCATGGAAAGTCGGTAAGATCGACTCTTGAGTCGCGTCCGCGGCCGGGATAATGATCTTCCTGGATGAGCCAGCGATTCGACCAGGAGGAACCTCAGATAAAAAGTGGATCGGCTAAACTTGAGCCAAGATACCCAGGGAGGAAGAGCCATGCAGAAACTCCTGATCCAGTTGGACAGCGATAAGCATCCGAGTGCGTTCGACGGCATCACCGCCTACGATGCCGGTGTCGATCATGTGCTGGCCTATGGCGGCGTCGGTGTGGACGATGTGCGCAATCTGGTTTACGGGGCGATGTTCACGCGCGGGGGCGACGCGCTGAAGAACAGTGCGATCTTCATCGGCGGTTCCTCTGTCCAGGCCGGCGAGCGCATGTTGAAGGCCGCCACCGATGCATTCTTCGGCCCGGTGCGCGTCTCGGTGATGGCTGACCCCAACGGCGCCAATACCACGGCTGCGGCGGCGGTGTTGAAGATTATCCGCGCGACCTCGGTAGCCGGCAAAGGGGCCGCCATTTTCGCGGGCACCGGCCCGGTGGGCGTACGTGCGGCGACCCTGTTGGCCAAGGAGGGCGCACGGGTGGTGCTCACTTCACGCTCGTTGGCCCGCGCACAACAGGCGGCGCAGGATATCAAGGAGCGTTTCGGGCTGGACGTGATCCCGCTCGAGGTCAGCGACGAACAGGCTGTGGCGCGCGCACTGGATGGCGCAGCGGTCGCACTGGCGGCCGGCGCGGCTGGGGTGCAGCTTGTCTCCAAGGCGGTGTGGGTCGCTCAACCCGTGCTGGAAGTCGTCGCCGACATCAACGCGGTGCCGCCGTTAGGCATTGAAGGGATCAAGGCCACCGATGATGGCAAACCGCGGGATGGCAAGCTCGCCTTCGGTGCGCTGGGCATCGGCGGCTTGAAGATGAAGATCCATCGGGCGGCCGTGGCCCGACTTTTCGAGCAGAACGACCTGGTGCTCGATGTTGAGGAAATCTACGCGATCGGAAAGGCGCTGTAGAGCGCAATCCGTCGGATTGCAGTGGCGCTATCCCAGGAGGTGCTCATGCTTGAATGCCCCGTCTGTCTGCGCGATATCGACATCTCCCCAGATGCCCGTGAGGGCGACATCATCCGGTGCCCTTACTGCAAAGAAGTATTCAAGCTGATCTGGTCCGGCGGCCAGTGGGCACTTGAGCGGGCTGACAGGTAGGGGGTTATATGACGCGCGTCATTGGGATCGACCCGGGCACGGTAAGCTTCGACATCTGTGGCCTGGATGATGGCCATGTTTTTCTGGATACGACGCTGCCGTCGCCGGAGTTTGCTGAGAACCCCCAGACGTTGATCGACCTGCTCCAATCGGCGGCCCCGGTCGACCTGATCGCGGCGCCTTCAGGGTATGGCCTCCCGCTGAC
Organism: Anaerolineae bacterium; assembly: GCA_026645775.1. Classification (GTDB taxonomy): domain Bacteria; phylum Chloroflexota; class Anaerolineae; order CG2-30-64-16; family CG2-30-64-16; genus MO66. The sequence continues at coordinate 25,091 of JAPKMS010000206.1, read as the reverse complement.
CGCCATCACGGATTTTGGCGCGGCCGAGCGGTTCCTCTTCACGCTGGTCGATGAACGCGAGCGCGGGCGGATCCCCGTGCTGGGCGGCATGGGCAAGATGATCCGCCTGATGCGGGAGAGCGGCTTGCCCATCGTGTTTCTGCCAGGCGTCATTCACCTGCCCACGGTCCCCGAGCACCGCAAGGCGAACAAGGTGGACATGGGCACCGCCGATAAGCTGTGCTGTCTGGCCTTGGGCGTGTTCGATCAGGCCCGCCGCTACGCCATCCCCTATTCCGAGACATCTTTCATCTATGCCGAGGTGGGCGGCGCTTACACCGCGGTGATGGCGGTCGCCGGCGGGCAGGTCGTCGATGGCCTGGGCGGCACAACCGGCGGGCCCGGCTATTATTCGTTGGGCAGCATGGACGGCGAGTTGGCCTATCTGCTCGGCACATTCCACAAGGAGGTCCTGTTCACCGGCGGCGCGGCGTACATCGCCGGCGACCCTGCGTTATCCCCTGAAGCGTTTGCGGAACGGGTCGATCACGATGAGCGGGCGCGGGTGGCCTGGGAAGCGCTGTTGGAAGGGGTTGTCAAGAGCGTGGCGGCGGAGTTGGCTGTCGTGCCCGGCCCGCGCGAGATCCTGATCTCCGGCCGGCTCTGCCGCACGGCCAAGATTCGTGAGGAGCTGGCGCGGCGACTGAGCCCCTTTGGCCCGGTCCGCCGGGTGGCCGGCATCGCCCAGGTCGCCAAGGAGGCGGCGCAGGGCGCGGCGCTCCTGGCCGACGGGCTGGCGGGCGGTCAGTGCGCTGATCTGGTGGCGGCGTTGCGGTTGCGGGGCGCGGCCGGGACGGTGCTGGATCATCTGTATATCCAGGATGCCGAAGCGTTGCGACGGCGTTACCTGGGCTGAGGGAGCATGACGCGTATCCTGATCACCGGGGTGAGCACCCGTGCGATCGCAGAGTCGGCGCAGGCGGCCGGCTACGATTTTGTTACGCTGGACTACTTTGGCGATTACGATCAAAAGGCCTGGTGCGAGAACTACGCGTTGGCGCGGGACTTCGGGCTGCCGTACGGGCCGGGGCCGCTCTACGAGGCCAGCCGCCGGTTGCAATACGATGCCGTCGTCTATACGGCCAGCCTGGAAAACCATCCGGCCACCGTCGCGCGGCTGGCTGCCGGCGCCGCTTTACGGGGGACCTCCGACGCAGGAGGCACTGGGGCGGGCCTGCTGGGCAATTGTCCGGAGGCGCTGAAACGGGTGCGCCACGGGCCGGCCCTGTTCGCTTTCCTGCAAGACCGGGGCGTGCCCACCCCGCAAACGCGTTTTGGCAACCGGCCAGCCCCAGCGGCTCCGCACCGCTGGCTGCGCAAGCCGGTCGGCAGCGGCGGGGGCCGCGGTGTCACATTCTGGGATGCGGGCAGGCCGCCCGGCCGGGGCTACCTGCTCCAGCAACACCTGGCCGGGCAGGTTTGTTCGGCGGCCTTTGTGGCGAACCGCCGGGAGGCCGTCGTCTTGGGGTTGACTGAGCAACTGATCGGGCAAGCCGCTTTCGGCGCAACGGGTTTTATCTACTGCGGCAATTTGTACCCGTTGCTGCGGGCAGATGGCGGTGCGGTCAGTGCGTTGGAGCCCGAGGTGAGTGACCTGGCGACGGCGCTGACCCGTGAGTTCGGCCTGGTGGGGCTCAATGGGCTGGATTTTGTGCTGTGCGATGGCCGCGTTTGGCCGCTTGAGGTTAATCCGCGATACTCGGCTTCGATGGAGCTGATCGAAGCGGCCCGGGGGCTGTCGATGTTCGACTGCCATGTCCGTGCGGTGCTCCACGGCGATCTGTCGGACCCTGGCCGGGGCCACGCGGACGGAGCGCAAGCGATCGGCGCCAACCGGAGCACCTATGGCAAAGCGATCCTGTATGCTGAACGCGATTGCCGGGCGCCAGACACGCGCGGTTGGGCCGAGCGGGGGATCCGTGACGTGCCGTTTCCCGGTGAGGCCATCGTCAAGGGCAGCCCTGTCTGTACTGTGTTGAGCCGCGCGGCGACCACTGACGCCTGCTACGCCGGCTTGCTCGATCAAGCAGAGGCGCTGGGAGGGGAGTTGTATGTCTGAACTGAAACTGGTGTTGATCACGGGACGCAGCCTGAAACAGGGCACGGGGCTGAACCTGGGCAAAAACTCCGCCGAGTACCGGGCAGCGGTCAGCACCCTGGAAATGAGCGGCAGCGACATGCAGCAACTGGACGTCCAGGATGGCGACGAAATCCGGGTGCGCAGCCCGTTTGGACAGACCGACGTCCGCTGCCGGCGGGGTGATTTGCCCATCGGCATGGCTTTCATCGCTTTTGGGCCCGCCTCAAGCGATCTGGTGGGCACGGAGACCGGCGCATCCGGGATGCCGGACTCCAAGCGGCTCGACGTTGTCGTCTGTAAGATGTGAGGAGGAACCATGCAAGTTGAACACGTAGTCTGCGCCTTCTGCGGCTGCGTCTGCGATGACCTCACTGTGACCATCGAGGAGGGGCGAATCACCGGCGTGAAGCAGGCCTGTGCGCTCAGCAAGTCCTGGCTGACGGGCCACACCGCGGAGGCGCATGAGCCGGCCGCGCTGATCGATGGCCAGCCGGCCAGCCTGGATCAAGCCATTGCCGCCGCAGCAAGTTACCTGGCCGCGGCCCGCTACCCGTTGATCTACGGCCTGAGCAGCACCTACAGCGAGGCCCAACGCCAGGCGGTTGCGCTGGCCGATCTACTGGGCGCCAACATCGACTGCTGCACCTCCGTCTGTCACGGCCCCTCGGGCATGGGGTTCCAGACCGTGGGCGAACCGTCGTGTACGCTGGGCGAGGTCAAGAACCGGGCGGACCTGGTGATCTATTGGGGTTCGAACCCGGCCGAGTCGCACCCGCGCCACTTCACGCGCTATGCCGTCACCCCGAAGGGCCTGTTCACGCCCACTGGCCGCAAGGGCCGCACGGTGGTGCTGGTCGACGTGCGGCCCACCCCCAGCAGCCGGGCGGTGGACATCTTCCTCCAGATCAAGCCCGGCCGCGACTTCGAGGTGTTCTGGGCGCTGCGCTGCTTGATCCGCGGTATCGCCATCGATGAAGCGGCCGTCGCCGACACCGGCCTTTCGCTGGCTCAATTGGGGGACCTTGCCGAGCGCCTCAAGAAGTGCAAGTTCGGCGTCTTCTTCGTCGGCCAGGGACTGACCCAGAGCCGCGGCCGCCACATGAACATGACGGCGGCCTTCATGCTGGCGCGCGATCTGCAGAGCTACACCAAGTTTGCCGTCATCCCCATGCGCGGCCACGGCAATGTCACCGGCATCGACAACGTGCTGGCCTGGCAGACGGGCTATCCCTTTGCCGTCAACTTCAGCCGCGGCTATCCGCGCTTTAATCCCGGTGAATTTACGGCGGTCGATCTGCTGGCCCGCAATGAGGCGGATGCAGTCCTGGTTGTCGCCTCGGACCCGGCCTCCAACTTTCCGCGCTCAGCCACGCGCCGCCTGGCGCAGATCCCGACGATCGTCCTGGACACGCATCCCAGCGAGACGACGAAGATCGCCAGGGTTGCCATCATGACCGCGACGGCGGGCATCAGCGCCGCGGGGACGATCTACCGGATGGACAACGTGCCGCTCATGCTGCGCAGCTTCCTGCCTTCGCCCTATCCGAACGACGAAGAGGTGTTGAGCCGCCTGGTGGCCGAAGTCCGCCGCCTGCAGACGATCGGCCAAGGAGGTGACTGATATGCTCCGGATCATTAATGGCACGGTGTACGATCCTGCAAACGGCATCGCAGGCGAGGTCCGGGATATCTGCGTGGCCGACGGCAAGATCGTGGCGGCTGTCGAGGGCGGCCAAGTCATCGATGCGCAGGGCCTGATCGTGATGCCGGGCGGCGTCGAGTTTCATGCCCACGTGGCCGGCGCCAAGGTTAATGCCGGGCGCAAGATGCGCCCGGAAGACCACCGCGCGATGCCCATCCCGCGCACCGCGCTGACCCGGTCGGGGGTCGGCCATACGGTGCCTTCCACTTTTGCGATGGGCTATCACATGGCGCAGTTGGGTTACACCACGGTGATGGAAGCGGCTGCCCCGCCGTTGGGCGCGCGTCACGTGCACGAAGAGCTCAACGATATGCCCATCCTGGACCACGGCTTCCTATGTCTGATGGGGAACAACTACTTCGTGCTGAAGTATATCGCGGAGAACGACTTTGCCCGACTCAAAGACTACGTCGCCTGGCTGCTGAACGCGACCGGGGGCTATGCGATCAAGATCGTCAACCCGGCCGGCGTCGATACCTGGAAATGGGGCCGCAACGTCAACGACATCGATGAGCCGGCCGACACCTTCCCAGTGACGCCGCGGCAGATCGTGACAAGCCTGGCGCGCGTGCAGCAGGAATTGGGCCTGCCCCACGTGATCCATCTGCACTGCAACAACCTGGGGTCACCGGGTAACGTCGCGACGACGCTGCAGACGCTGCAAGCCCTCGATGGCCTGCCGGTGCACATCACCCACGCCCAATTCAACGCGTACGGCGGCGCCGGTTGGAGCGACATCCGCTCTGGCGCAGCGGAGATCGCGGATTACGTGAACAGCCATCGTAACGTCACGGTGGACATGGGCCAGGTGGTTTTCGGCCCGGTGACCACGATGACGGCCGATGGGCCCTGGCAGCACCGGCTGTATGAGCTGTCCGGGCACAAGTGGGCCAACGCGGATGTCGAGATGGAGACCAGCGCGGGGGTGGTGCCCTATCAGTTCAGCAAGCGCAGCGCGGTCAACGCGGTGCAGTGGGCCATCGGCCTGGAGTTGGCGTTGTTGATCGATGATCCCTGGCGCATGTACCTCACCACCGATCATCCGAATGCAGGCCCGTTCCACGCGTATCCCGACATCATCAAGCTGCTGATGGATGCCGATTATCGGGCGGCCACGCTGGCGGGCGTTCACAGCGCGGCCAGCACGCGGAGCGGCCTCAAGGATCTGCGGCGCGAGTACACGCTCTCTGAGATTGTGACGATCACCCGCGCGGGCCCGGCGCGCTGTCTGGGCCTGGCGAACAAGGGACACCTGGGCGTCGGCGCGGACGCGGACATCGCTATCTACCCGCAAGTGGAAGATCCCAAGGAGATGTTCTATCACCCGCGCTACGTCATCAAGGGCGGGCAGATTGTCGCCCGTGACGGCCGCATCGTGCGCGACCAGCCGGGCCGCTGCCTGCACGTGACGCCGGGCTATGATGGGCAAATCGAGGCCGCGATCAGCGACGATTTCGAGCGGTACTACACGGTGGACTTTGAAAACTACCCGGTGCAGCTCGAACACTACCTGCCCGACCGCGTCGCCGTGCCCTGTCATGAACGTTAGAACGTTGGAACGTTAGAAAGGGAGCGTTCTTCTATGTATCTCAATGGGGTGGAGATCGAAGAGACCTTCGCTGAAGCGTTCAAGATGTGGGGCAGCCGGGTCATCATCACGGCCTGCAACGCGCGCTGGGCGATGATCGCAGCGACCACCATGACCGGGTTTGCCACGTCGGTGATCGGCTGCAAGTGCGAGGCGGGCATCGAGGGGGTGGCAACCGATACCCCGGATGGCCGCCCCGGTGTCAGCGTCCTGCTGTTCACGCCGGGCAAGGAGGACCTGCCCAAGCGCCTGATGGAGCGCATCGGCCAGTGTGTGCTGACGTGCCCGACCACCGCCTGCTTCAACGGCCTGGATAGCCCGCTGACCATGCCCATCGGCGGCCAGTTGCGTTTCTTCGGCGACAGCTTCCAGGCGAGCAAGCTGGTTGGCGGCCGGCGCTTCTGGCGCATCCCGGTGATGGAAGGCGAGTTCCTGATCGAAGAGAAGTTTGGCATGCAGCGCGCAGTAGGCGGTGGAAACTTCCTGATCCTGGGTGAAGATGCCGAGGTCACCCTCCGGGCGGCGGAGTGCGCGGCAGCCGCCATGCGACAGGCGCCGGGCGTCATCCTGCCTTTCCCTGGCGGCATTGTGCGAAGCGGCAGCAAAACCAGCTCGCGCTACAAGGCGCTGATCGCCTCGACCAACGATGCTTACTGTCCGACGCTGCGGGGGATTACCGACACGGCGTTGCCCGAGGGCGTCAATTCCGTCCTGGAAATTGTGATCGACGGGCTCGATCTGGCCGCGGTGGAGGAAGCCACCCGGGTCGGCGTGCGCGCGGCCTGCATTCCGGGCATCCGGCGCATCTCGGCCGGCAACTATGGCGGCACGCTCGGCCAGTTCCAGATCCACCTGTGCCGGGTACTGGAGGGGCAAGCATGACGACTTTGCAGCTCAAAGACCTGCCGGAGGTTCCCCTTGAGGCGGAATCGATTTCGCCCGATCGTTTCATCGGCAAGACCGCGGACGAGATCGCCGCGCTCCCGGTCAACGTCGGCAACCGGAAGGCCTGCCTGGGTGAGTTCTTTGCAGTCTCCGGCGACGGCGGGCCTGAAATCGTCCTCGAAGGCGACCTCGCACGTGTGAAGCTGATCGGCGCCGGCATGACGCAGGGCCAGATCCATGTGCGCGGCAATGCCGGCATGCACCTGGGCGCGGGGATGCGGGGCGGCCGGATCATGGTCGATGGCGCTGTCGGGGATTGGGCCGGCGCGGAAATGCAGGGCGGCCACATCCACATCCGCGGGAATGCGGGCCACTGCCTGGGCGCGGGCTATCGCGGCAGCCCAAAGGGGATGAATCGCGGCGTTATCATCGTAGATGGCGATGCCGGCAATGAGGCGGGGACGGCGATGCGCCGCGGCTTGATCGTCATCGGCGGCAACAGTGGTGACTTCACCGGCGCGTTCATGATCGCGGGCACGGTGGTCGTTTTCGGTGAGTTGGGCGAGCGGACCGGCGCGGCTCTCAAACGGGGCACCGTCGTGGCTTTCAAGCCGCCGCGCCTGCTCCCTTCGTACCGTTATGCCTGCACGTATGCGCCGCCGTTTATGGGTCTGCTCCTGCGCCACCTGGCCGGGTTGGGCGTGGCGGTGCCGGAGGCCTACCTACACGGCCGGTATCGGCGCTACAGCGGTGACATGACGGCGCTGGGCAAAGGTGAGATCCTGGTGTGGGAGGCAGCATGATCAGCGTCAACAGGGCAGCGGCTGCGCTTGTCGAACAGATGGCCGCGCAGGCCGACGTGCTCGGCATCACGGTGTCACGGTTGCCCGGCGGCGCGCGCCTGCTGGATTGTGGCGTCGCCGCGCCGGGCGGTTTGCAGGCCGGCAAATACCTGGCCGAGGTCTGCATGGGCGGATTGGGCCAGGTGACTTTTTTGCCACTGGCGTTCGGGGCGGATGAAGGCCCCGCGTTCTGGCTGCCGGGCCTCGGCGTGGCCGTCGACCAGCCGGCCATCGGCTGCATGGCCGCGCAATACGCGGGGTGGGCCATCAAGCGCGGGAAGTACTTCGCGATGGGCTCCGGGCCGGCGCGTGCGCTGGCGGTTGTCGAGAAGCTGTACGACAAGCTTGGCTACCGCGACCAGGCTGACTCGGCCGTGATCGTGCTGGAGAGCCGTCAGTTGCCTACCGACGAAGTGGCCGCGTACATCGCTGATAAGTGCGGCGTGCCCGTCGCGGCGCTGACGTTGTTGATCGCACCGACCGCGTCGTTGGCGGGCGGCATTCAGATCTCGGCGCGCGTGGTGGAAACCGGCTTGCACAAGCTGGTCGAACTGGGGTTCGACGTCCGCCAGGTGCTGAGCGGTTACGGCGCCGCGCCGATCGCCCCGGTGGATAAGGACGATATGCACGCCATCGGCCGCACCAACGACTGCGTCCTGTACGGCGGCCGGGTCTTCTACACCGTCCGCGCAGACGACGCCGAATTGGCCGACTTGATCGACCGCATCCCGTCGTCGGCCTCGCGCGACTATGGTCAGCCGTTCTATCGTCTGTTCAAGCAGTACGGCGGCGATTTCTATGCGATCGATCCGCTTCTGTTCAGCCCGGCGCAGGTGACGATCAACAACGTCGCCAGCGGCCGGAGTTTCACGGCGGGCCGGCTGAATGCCGGGGTCCTGAGCGCTTCGTTGTTGGGTGGGTGATGTGAAGATCGGCATCATGGCTTCCGAGCCCGGCGGCTGGCACGTCGTACGCTTGCAAGAAGCGTTGGAGCAGCGGGGTGTGACGGTCGAGCATTTCAACAGCACCCGGCTGGTGGGCCGCGTGGCGGCTGCGCCGCGCGCCAGCGCCCGCGGTATCGCCATCGATGATTGCGACGCGTTGGTGGTGCGCGGCATCCCGATCGCCTCGCTGGAACAGGTCATCTTCCGCGTGGATCTGCTGCACCGCCTGGAAAACATGGGGCTGCGCGTGATCAATTCGGCCAGCGCCATCGAAAAGACCGTGGACAAGTACTACACCTCCAGCTTGCTTGAGGACGCCGGTCTGCCCACCCCGCGCACGATTGTGACCGAATGCTTCGATGAAGCCGCGGCCGCCTTTGGCGAGCTGGGCGGCGACGTGATCCTGAAACCGCTGTTCGGCTCCGAAGGCAAAGGCATGATGCGCCTCACCGACGCGGACCTGGCCCATCGCATTTTTCGGGCGTTGGAGCTTGGACGTTACGTGTATTACCTGCAAGAGTATATCCCGCACGACGACTGGGACATCCGAGCCTTCGTTTTGGGCGGGCAGCTCCTGGCTGCGTCGGCGCGGCGCGGGAACGGCTGGAAAACGAACGTGGCACAGGGCGCCCGCAGCGAAGCGCTGGCGCTCGATCCGGCTCTGACCGCGCTGGCACTGCGCGCGGCCAGTCTGGTGGGCACGGACTACGCGGGGGTGGACATCGTTTGCAGCCAACAGGGTGATCCGTTCGTCCTGGAAGTCAACAGCATTCCGGGCTGGCACGGCCTGCAAACCACCGTCGCGTTCGACATCGCGGGCGCCATCGCGGATCACGTGCTTGGGCTGATTCGCCCATGAGACGCGGCTGGCCTATGCTGCCCCGCTCGGCTGAGGGTGTCGCGCTCGCGGCACAAGCCGCCTGCCTGCTTGAGGTCAGCGCGGCCAAGCCGGGCAATGTCCATCGCACGGCCGATTTCACCGATACGCGCTTCGAAGATTTCCTCCTGAGTGCCGCCGCCATCGGCGCTGCCTTTGCGCGGGCGGAGCAAAACAGCGTTGGACAGATCGTTTGGGACGCGGTCAATGCCACGCGCAAGCTGGTGGGCTCCAACACGAACCTGGGCATGGTCCTCTTGCTGGCGCCGCTCGCCAAGGCCTGCACGGCGCCGGGCGACATCCGAGCGAATCTGGCGCGGGTGCTGGCCGGCCTGACGGTGGAAGATGCCCGGTCGGTGTACGCTGCGATCCGGTTGGCCGCACCCGGCGGGCTGGGTCAGGCGCCGGAAGCCGATGTGCGAGACGTCCCAGACATCACGTTGCGCGAGGCCATGGCGTTGAGCCAGGCGCACGATGCCATCGCGCGCGAGTATGTGAGCGACTTCGCCATCACGTTCGAGATCGCGCTGCCGGCTTTGGCCCGGGCCGGCGATGCTGCCGAGCGGCTCGATCAGGCGATCGTGCAGGGTTTTCTGGCACTCCTCGCGCAGGTTCCCGACACGCTGATCGGGCGCAAGCGCGGGGCCGCGGTGAGCGCCCAAGTGTCCGAGCAGGCGGCTGAAGTTCTGCAACTGGGCGGTGTTTTCAGCGCCGCCGGGCGGCAAGCCCTGGCGGCATTTGACCGGGCCCTGCGCGACGAGAGGCACACATTGAACCCCGGCACGACCGCAGATCTGATCGCGGCGGCCATTTTCTTGCGGCTTGTGAGACGTGAAGATGGAGGTGTGGCGTGACATTTACACAGCATAAAGTCTATCTTGGCCTGGGTGCCAACCTGGGAGATCGCCAAAGCAACCTGGCACAGGCGTTGCAGCATATCCGGGCGCGGGCGACGGTTGAACGGGTCTCCGCCTGTTATGAAACCGAGCCGGTCGGCTACCTGGATCAGCCCAAGTTTTTGAACATCGCCTGTGCGATCAGCACCGAGCTGGCTCCGCAAGAACTGCTCGCCTCGTTGAAACAGATCGAGGCGCGGATGGGGCGCGAAAAAACGTTCCGGGACGGCCCGCGGCCCATCGACATCGACATCCTGTTCTATGATGACCTGGTGCTGGAGTCGGGCGACCTGGTGATCCCGCACCCGCGCCTGCACGAGCGAGCTTTCGTCTTGGTGCCCCTGGCCGAGATCGCGCCGAATTGTGTTCATCCCGTGCTGCATGCCAGCGTCGCCGATTTGCTCGCGCGAGTGGATCGGTTGGGGGTGGTGGCTGCGGCACGCGACCTCCAGTTGCAGCCGGTGCATGACGTGCAAGAGACCAGCCCGGCGGTTCAGGTCGGTCTGACGCGGGTGGGGGTGGCCGGCCTCAGGCGCATCATCCGGATCGATAGCCGCGGGGATAACACCTTGTTTTACGCAGAGATCGATCTGTTCGCCGACCTCGACCGCACCCAGATGGGCGTGCACATGTCGCGCTTCAGCGATGTCCTGGAGGAGACGGCGGATGAGATTGCCCTCCAACGCGCGCCTGACATCGAGACGTTGACCGAGCGCGTGGCGCGGGAGATCGTGCTGCGGCAGCATGCACGGCGGGCCGAAGCGCATGTGCGGGCGATTTTCCCCGTGGAGAAGTCTGCCCCGGTGTCGGCCAGGAAATCGCAAGAACTCTACACCCTGCTGGGGATCGCGGTCAGCACCCCGGAGCGCACACGACACGTGATCGGCGTAGAGGCCGAGGGGATGACCGTGTGCCCGTGCGCGCAGGACATGGTGCGCGAGCACTCACGGATGCGGTTGATCGAAGAAGGGTTCACGCCTGAAGCGGCGGACCTTGCACTGAACGTGATTCCGATCGCCTCGCACAATCAGCGGGGCCGCGGCACCTTGATGATCGGTGCAGATGAACTTATCCGCGCCGAGGATCTGGTGGAGATCGTGGAATCATCCATGAGCTCCGAGACCTATGGCCGGTTGAAGCGCCCGGACGAGTTCTTCGTGGTCAACAAGGCCCATCATCACCCGCGCTTTGTGGAGGACGTCGTGCGTGAGATACTGCGCAACGTCGTCGAGCGATACCCGCATCTGCCCGACAGCACCTTCGTTTCGGCCAAACAGGTTAACTTCGAGGGGATCCACAAGCACAACGCGTTTGCCGAGCGCTACGGGACTCTGGGCGAACTCCGGGGCGACATGCGGGAAAGCCAGCATCTGGCCCGACATACAAGCTTAAACGAATGGTTGGAGATGTGAGATGAGCTTCAAGGTCATTGTCGAAGGGGGCAATCTACGGTTTGGCGCGGCCCATTTCATTACGATGGGCGGCAAGTGCGAGCGTCTGCACGGTCACAACTACGGCGTCTCGGCCATTGTTGAGGGGCCGCTGGGCCCGGATAGCTACGTGGTCGATTTTGTGTTGCTCAAGCACACGCTCAGGGACATTTGCGAGATCCTGGACCACCGGTTCCTGCTGCCCCTCAAGAACGAGCAATTTGTCTTGCAGGAGAGCGATGGCCACTGGCAGATTAACTACGGCGACCGCCGCTACGTCTTCCCCAGCCGGGACGTGCTGCCACTGCCGCTCGACAACGTGACCGCCGAGCGGCTGGCCGAATACATCTCCGAGGCGTTGGCAAAGGCGTTACAGGCCGAGTACGGGGATCGGCCGCTGAAGATCAGCGTGGGCGTAGAGGAAGCTCCGGGCCAGACGGCGTGGTACAGCCGGGACGCGTAAGCCGCCACTACGCTCCGATATTCAGCGTCGCGAGTTCCGCCGGACCGATCGTGCCGTTGTGCAGGGCCGTCGCCACCAGGGCCCCGGCCGCGCCGGCTTCCTGCAAATCCCGTAGATCGGCGATGTGGCGGACGCCGCCGCCGGCCAGCAAGTGCAAACGCGGAAATCGCGCATGTGCGTCGGCGATGAGCGTCAGATCCGTGCCCGCGGCGGCCCCGACCCGCGCCAGGTCGAGCAAGATGGCCTCCTTGCAGCCGAGATCGCAGGCTTGCCGGAGCAGGTCGAGCGGACCGAGCGCGGCCAGGCGCGCGTCACTTGCCAGCACCTGGCCGCCGCGCATGTCCAGGCTGAACACCAGGCGATCGGGCGGCAGGCTTGCGAAGATGGCAGCCAGCTCGTCGAGGCTCGCCAGCGTCTCGGAGCCGATGATGACTTTGTGTGCGCCCAAGGCTGCGACTTGCCGGGCCTGGGCCGCATCTGCGGCGCCGGCATCGAGCATCATGCGTTGGCCGGGCAGCCGGGCCAGATCCGCGAGGATCGCCCGCTGCGCGCCGCGCCCCTGGATGGCATCCAGGTCGGCGACGTACAATTCCTGCAAGCCTAACTGCTCGCGAAACGCGCGGGCCAGCGTCAGCGGATCGCCGCCTGAAACCAGCAAGCCCGTGACGGGCCGATAACGGGCGCGCTCGCCCCGCACAGCGTGTACGGCTGTGCCATCTCGTAGGTCCATGACCGGAATCACACGCATGCCCGAATCTCCCAGGGTGTTGGTTTATGAATACGTGACGGGTGGCGGCTGCCCCTCCGGCGAGCTGCCCGGCGAGCTGGTGGCCGAAGGGGCCGCGATGCTGTCGGCCGTCCTGGCTGATTTCGCGGCGTGGGGGCAGGTCCACACGCTCACCACGCTCGATGATCGCCTGGCGCATCGGGTGCTGCCGGCCCACGACGTGCTGGCCGTCGCGCCCGGCGCGCAGGAAGCGGCCCTGCGAACCGCCTTTGCCCGGTGCGACGCCGCGCTCGTGATCGCGCCGGAAACCGGCGGGATCCTCGCTGATCTCAGCGAACTGGCATTGGCGGCCGGCGTCCGCCTGCTCGGCTCAAGCCCCGGGGCGATCAGAGCGGCGGGCGACAAGTGGACGTGTTACCGGCAGTGGCAAGCTGCCGGCGTGCCCACGCCCGTGACCCGGCAAGCTGCGCCGGATGAGGCCCCGCAGGTTGCACGCCAGGTGGGCTACCCTCTGGTGGTCAAGCCCGCGGACGGTGTGGGCTGCGCTGGGGTGTGCCTGGCCCGCAATCACGGCGAGCTTGAGCGGGCGGTCGCCCTGGCCGCGCTGGAGGCGCCGCTGCAGCCGATTCTACTCCAGCCTTACCTGACCGGCAAACACGCCAGCGTCTCACTCCTGGTGGCCGGGGAGAAGACCCTGCCGCTGAGCCTCAACGGCCAGGACATCCGGCCCGGCAGCCCGTTCAGCTACCGCGGGGGGAGCGTGCCGCTCGCACACCCGGCCGGAAGCCGCGCCCTGGCAGTGGCGCAGGCCGCGGCGGCGGCCATCCCCGGCCTGCAAGGCTACGTCGGCGTCGACCTGATCCTGGACGGCGACATGGCCTGGGCGATCGAACTTAACCCCCGTCTGACCACGGCCTATGTCGGACTGCGCCAGGTGGCAAGCATCAATCTGGCGCAGGCGATCTGGGCAGCCTCCGTCGGTGGGGTCTTGCCGGCCGCAGTCGAATTGCACGGCCGGGTGGTTTTCAGCAAGGATCGTCCCGGCGGGTTGTGGGAGGCAGCATGATGTCAATTGTGGGCTGGGATATCGGCGGCGCGAACGTCAAAGCAACCTGGCTGGGGCGCGCGGGGCAGGAGCCGGCCGTGCGGACGGTCTCGCTGCCGTTTGAGATCTGGCGCGCCAAAGAGCACCTGCCCGAAGTGCTGGCCGCGGCGCTGGCAGCGGTCGCTGAGCAGCCGCCGCAAGCGATGGCCCTGACGATGACGGCCGAGTTGGCCGATGTCTTTGCAACCAAGCGCGAGGGGGTGAACTTCGTCTTCGACTGTGCGGCCGAGGCCTTTGCCGGCTGCCCGGTCTATGCGCTGAGCCTGGCCGGTGCGTTTGTGCCCCTGGCCCAAGCCCGGCAGCAGCCGCTGGATTTCGCCGCAGCCAACTGGCTGGCCGCGGCGACCTGGCTGGCCCGACAATACCCCGACTGTCTCCTGGTTGACATCGGCAGTACGACGACCGACATCACCCCGATCATCGACGGCCAGGTGCTGGCCGCGGGCCGCACGGACCTGGCGCGCTTGCAGGCCGGGGAACTGGTCTACACCGGCGCGGTGCGGACGAACCTGGCAGCCATCATCCGGTCGGCGCCGGTGCGCGGCCGGCCTTGCCCGGTCGCGTCCGAATATTTTGCGGTCAGCGGTGACGTCCATCTGGTGCTGGGACACCTGACCTCGGAGGACTACGCCTGCCCCACGCCCGACGGGCGGCCGGCCACGGTCGAGGCGGCGCGGGCGCGCCTGGCACGGCTGGTGTGCGCCGACACCGAACAACTGGCTGCCGCCGAGATCGACGCGTTGGCCGGCTATGTCCACGAACAGCAGGTGGGACAGGTGACGCAAGGGCTGGTCCAGGTGCTCTCGCGGCTGGAGGGCCGCCGTGACCTGCCGGTTGTCGCGCTGGGTCTGGGCGCGTTTCTGGCCGAGCAGGCCGCAAAGCGGCTGGAGCTGAAGACCCTCAGCCTCGGCCAAGGTCCGGATCAGCAGATCTCCGAGGTCGCGCCGAGTTGGGCCGCGGCGCATCTGCTGGCCGAGGCGCTTGGAGGTTGATCCGGTGATGACTCTCGACGCGGTGCTGAAGGTGGGCGGCAGCCTGGGCCGCGGCGCAGGGCTTGCCGCCCTGGGCCAGGCGCTGGGCCAGCTTGCCGGCCGGCGCCGGCTGCTGGTGGTGCCCGGCGGAGGCGTGTTTGCCGACCTGGTGCGCGAGCAGTACCGCCGCTACCGGCTGGGCGAAACGGCCGCGCACCGCATGGCCTTGCTGGCGATGGATCAGTTCGGGTACTTGCTGGCCGAAGTCGTGCCGGGCGGCGTCACCACCCCGGACCTGGACGCGGCTTGCCAGGTGGCGGCCCGCGGCGGAGTGCCTATCCTTCTGCCGGCGCGCCTGCTGATCGAGGCTGACCCGCTGCCCAATTCGTGGCAGGTTACCTCGGACAGCCTGGCCGCATGGATCGCCGGCCGGGTCGGTGCGCCGCAATTTGTGCTGCTGAAAGACGTGGATGGCCTGTTTCAAAACAGTGTTGGTGCACCTCGCCGGGGCACAATCGAGAACGAAAGTGCGGTCATCCGCGTTCATCTGCGCTCGTCCGCGTCCAATTTTCGGGGTAGACCGGGACAGACCGGGACGGAGCGTATCTATGATGAGCTGAGCGTGGAGGCGCTGGCGGCGCACCGGGGCGGTGTGGACGAAACCCTGGCCACCGTCCTGGCCGGGCTGGATCTGGAGACGTGGGTCATCAATGGTCGGCATCCCGAACGCCTGGCCGAGTTGCTGGCGACCGGAGCCACGGTGGGCACGCGCATCTGTAGGCGTTCGGCGTGACGATTTCCGGGGTTCGGGGCAGAGCCAACACCCGAAATCGTACCACCGGGGCTCAGTCCGAGACGGTCAGCGCGGCCAGCAGCGCGTGCAGGCGCCGCACCCGTTCGGCATCCAACGGACCGCTGCGGCGGGCATCGCGGCACCCCGCCGAGCGCACGCCCACGATGTCGACCCCCAGGCGCTGGGCCGTTGACAGATCCTCGGCGCGCAGCGCACCGGCCAACGCAAAGGTCAGCCCGGCCGCGTGTGCTTCTGTGACCAGCGCCCGGATCGCCTCGACCGAGAGGAAGTCGAACACGGGCCGCCCGTCTTTGATCGCCGTATCCACGAGGCAGCCCGCGGCGCCTGCGGCCCGGGCGATGCGGGGCAGCAGGCGCGGGTCGAGCGTGCCGGCCCGGTCCGCATCCGCGTAGGCCGCGGCGATCACGGAGGTGGCGGGGTAATCGGCCACGGCACGGCAAACCGCGGCCAGCAGGTTGACCGCTGCGTCTGCGGTCTGCGGTCCGTGCAATCCTATTTTGACATAATCACTACCGCAGTTGGCGGCGCCCAGCGCGGCCAGCGCCGCCGTGCCCGGTAGATCGGGCATATCGCCGATGGCGACGCTCACCTTTTGAGGGCGAGGGGCCAGGCGGCGAATCTGCCGGATGGTGTCAGGTGCGGGGGCGCCCAGCGAGCCCTCCGCCGGGTTTTTGACATCCAGGATGACAGGCCCGCCGGCCAGGGCCGCGGTGACCTCATCGGCGTTCATCACGCTGATCAATAGTTGCATTCAAACGCTTCCTTGTGGGAGCCCTTGCGGCATCTCATTGACGCGGATTATATTCCGTGCTAGATTGGCCGTCAAACCGATACCGGAGCACGCACCCATGACGGGCGAACATTACGATGAAGTGATTGAGAGTCACTACCTGGAAACGGTCGATGGGCTGTTTTTTGCGGTCAAAGGCCTGGTTCATCCGCCCGATCGTTTCCTGGCCATCCTGCGTTACGCGCCGGATCCCGCGGGCGAGCGTGAGCTGGCCGGCGTTCGCTATCGGCGCTTGTACCACTTCGCCGAGCAAGAAGCACTGCTGCGGGAACGCTATCCGCACTACCTCGCCTTTGACCCCATCTGCCGGGCGACGCTGCAGAGCGTCCCGCGCTCGCACATCCGGCAAGTTTATGATCCCCGCCTGCGCCTGCAGCAACTGCGCTCAGGGGCCGGGCGCGACCCCGTTGCCGAGAGCTGCGTTGCTTTCACCGACTTGCTCGTGCGGGAGGCGGGCGCACCGCCGGCCGCGTTCGGCGTGTCCGGGTCGGTGTTGATCGGCCTGCACACGCCGGCCTCGGACCTGGATGTGACCGTGTACGGCGCACAGGCCGGTTGGGCGGTGCAGCGGGCGCTCCACCGCCTGTTCAGCGCAAACACATATCCCGATCTGTGCCGGTTCGATGACGCGGGCGAGCAAGGGCTGTACGCCGAACGGGTGGCGGATACGCATATGGCGTTTGAGGACTTTGTCGCGGTCGAGCGGCGCAAAATCAACCAGGGGCAGTTCTGTGGGCGGCCCTACTTCATCCGCTTTGTGCTGACGCCGGCAGAGAACGCTGAACAGTACGGCGACTACGTCTACGAGCCCGCAGGCCGCGCCACGGTGCGGGCCAGGGTTACCGATGCCAGCGGCAGCCTTTTCACCCCTTGCCGTTACCTGTTGAGCGAAGTGCAGTTTCTGTCCGAGCCTCCGGCGGCAGATTTGCGCGAGATCGTCTCGTTTCGCGGCCGCTTTTGTGAGCAGGCGGCGGCCGGTGACTTGGTTCAGGCCAGCGGCATGATCGAAGCGGTGCGCGAGCGCGGCGGCCGCATGTGGCGCCGTTTGCTGCTGGGAAATACCGCTGAGGACGTGATGATCCTGAGGGGGGACGCATGAACGAACAACGGATCGCCTGGGCCATCACCGGGGCCGGCCATTTTCTGGCGGACTGCGCGGCGCGCGTGCTGCGCTACGGCGCGGTGGATGTGTATCTCTCGCGGGCTGCGAACGAGGTGATCCGCATGTACCGCCTGGAGAGCTGTCTGGAAGGGGAGCACCTGCGCGTGCGGCGGGAGACCCTGGCCAGTTCTCCGGCTGTGGCCGGCTTCGCCCGCGGCCTCTACCGGGTGCTGGTGGTTGCGCCGGCCACCTCAAACTCCGTGGCGAAGTTCACCTGCGGCATCTCCGATTCCCTGGTCTCGAACCTGTTCGCCCAGGCCGGCAAGTCGCGGGTGCCGATCATCGTGCTGCCCACCGACTTGGCCCCCGAAATGACCTCAACCGGGCCGCACGGCGACCTGATCCAGGTCTACCCGCGCCCCATCGACCTGGAGAACACGGCCCGCTTGCGTGGTTTTCCCGGCGTCACGGTGGTGGACAGCGTGGAGGAGATGGCCGATTGCCTCGCCGGCTATTTGGCGTAGTGCGCGGCCCATCGTTCTTAAACCGATTTATGGATTTGCGGAGGAAACCGGAAACATGCCTCATTATCTCTTCGTGACCGGCAAGCTGGCGGCCGATTCTCTGAGCGCGGCGCTGACCAAGATGACCCCCGATTTCTCCTACGACATCGCGGTGCTGCCCATCTCGGTCGCGGCCCTGATGGATACGCAGTGGATCGCCCGGCACCTGGCCGGCGCCGGCCACGCCGAGGTCGTGATGATCCCCGGCCTGTGCCAGGGCGATCCGGCGGTCATTGCCGACAAGCTCGGTGTGCCGGTCACGAGGGGCCCCAAGGACCTCAAGGATATCCCGGTCGCCTTTGGCCGCCAGCGGCAACTGGAGGGGTACGGCGAATATCGCGCGCGTATCCTGGCCGAGATCGTGGACGCTTACAAACTGAGCCTGGAGCAAATCTTGGCTCGCGCCGAGTATTTCCGGGCCAGCGGCGCCGATTTCATTGATCTGGGTTGTCCGGTCAAGGACCGTTTTCCGCGCGTCGGCGAGGTCGTGGCTGCCCTGAAAAACGCCGGCTTCGGTGTCAGCCTGGACACTTTCAACAGCGCCGACATCCTGGAAGCCGACCGGGCCGGGGTTGACATGCTGTTGAGCGTCAACGGTCAGAACCTGGAGCTGGCCCGCAGCCTGCGCTGCCGGGTGGTCGTGATCCCGGACTTCGACCAGGGCCTGGACTCGTTGGAGCGCAATATCGGCCAACTTGAGGCCTGGGGCGTCCCGTATATCGTCGATCCGATCCTCAATCCCATCAGCTTCGGCTTCACCGAGTCGCTGCACCGCTTCTACGAGACCCGGCGGCGGCGCCCGCAGGCCGAGATCTTGATGGGGCTGGGGAACCTGGTCGAGCTCACCGATGCGGACTCGACGGGCATCAACGCGGTGATGGCCGGCGTTATCGCCGAGCTCGACATCACCTACGTCCTGGCGACGGAGGTGATCAGTTGGGCCCACGGCGCTGTGCGCGAGCTGGATCACGCCCGCAAGCTGATGCATTACGCGTTCAGCCATCACACGCTGCCGAAGCATTTGACCGACGCGCTGCTGACCATCAAAGACCCGCCGCACGAGCATTACAGCGAGCCTGAACTGCGGGCCATGCAAGCCCAGGTGCGCGACCGTAACTTCCGCATCTTCACGGACGATCAGGCGATCTACGTTTTCAACAGTCATCTGTTCCTCAAGGGCACGGATCCCCAGGCGCTTTTTGCCCAGCTCGACGTCACGGAGGGCAGCCACGCCTTTTACCTCGGCAAGGAGCTGCAGAAGGCGGCGCTGGCTGTGCAACTCGGCAAGAAATACACCCAGGAGCAGGAGCTGCGATGGGGGTATTTGTCATGAGCACGCGCCTGCCCAAGGATCGGGATTTCGTCGAAACCGTGGAGGGGATGCTGTTCTGCGTGGTGGATTATCTGCACCCGGACGGCAAGATCACCGCCTATCTCAAGTATTCGCCGGCCTCTGCTGGCCGGTGGCAGCGCGGGGGCACAGCCTATCATCGCGAGCTGGCTTTTTATCACGCCCACCAGGTGGGCCAGACCCTGGACTATCTGCAGGCGGCCTATCCCGAGTACATCGATTATTGCCCCGTGCGCGACATGCGCTTCTCGCTGATCCCGCGCGAGCGGGTGGCCGTCTATTACGAGCCCCAGGCGCGGCTGGCCGAGATCCTGGCCCGTCCGAAAGATCCCCTGGAGCAGGAGCTGGCTGAGCTGACCGAGGCGCTGCTGGCCGCGACCGGCATCCCCCTGGCAAACCTGGGTGTCACGGGGTCGATTCTGCTGGGGATCCACGATGCCAGCTTCTCGGATATCGATCTCACCGTCTATGGCCGGGCCGCGGTCGAGCGTTTGCGGGCGCTCCTGGCTGGCCCGGGCATCTCCGGCGTCGGGCCGGTGCCCCCGGCCTCGGTGCAGAGCTGGCGCGGGGAGATCCGTGACCACCACGGTCTGAGCACCGCCCAGGTGGACTGGCTCCTCACTCGGCGCTGGAATTTTGCCTCCTACCGCGGGCCGCGCTATCTGTCGATGCATCCCGTGCGCACCGATGCGGAAATCGGCGAGCACTACGGCGACCATACCTACCGGGACGTGGGGGTGTGCAGCTTGCGTGCCGTCCTCACCGATGCCCAGGAGGCGATCTATCTCCCGGCGTTGTACCGCGTCGAGCGCGTGCGCATCACCGAGGGACCGCAGGTGGACGTCAGCCAGATCTGCGCGTATGAGGGCCTGTTCGCCCAGGTCGCCGATGCGGGCCAGGAGATCGAGGCCCGTGGCAAACTGGAGCGGATTGACGGCGGCCCCATGCACCGGCTGGTCATCGGCAGCAGCCACCGGAGCGGCCGCGAGTATCTGCTGCCGGTGGGCCTATGATCATCGAGACGCTGGTCAGCACGCTCGATCCGGAGGGCCGGCCCAATTTTGCGCCGATGGGCGTGCTGTGGGATGAGGAAGCCCCCGTCATCCGGCCGTTTCGCACCTCGCATACGTGCCGCAACCTGCTCGCCACGGGGTGCGCCGTGATCAGTATCACCGATGACGTGATAGCATTTGTCGAGAGTGCGCTGGGCGATGCGGCGCTGCCCCATTTTCCCGCGCAGGTCGTGCCCGGCGTGGTCCTTGCGGGCGCCTGCTACTGGCGCGAGGTGCGCCTGGTCTCGGCCGGCGGCCCACCGGAGCGGGCCGAGCTGTGCTGCCGGGTGGTGCATCGGGGCTGGCAGCGCGATTTCTTGGGCTACAACCGGGCGCGCAACGCGGTGATCGAGGCGGCGGTGCTGGCCACGCGGCTGCACCTGCTCGATCGCGAGGACGTGCTGGCTGCTCTGCAGCAATACCAGACGATCGTCGTGAAGACCGGCGGCGCGGCGGAACAGGCCGCGTTGCAACGCGTGCAGCATTACATAAGGAATTGGCGCGATGAAGGTACGCATTGAGACATCGGCCCGGCTGCACCTGGGCCTACTGGATCTGAACGGCGATCTGGGCCGGCTCTACGGCAGCATCGGCGTCGCCATCGAGCGGCCGTCCCTGATCTTGGGGGCCGAGCGCGTGCCCGCTGGGGCGGCCGGCGAGGAGCAACTCGCTGTTGAGGGACTGGAGGTGGAACGCGTCGCCGCGTATGCCCGACGTTTCCTCGCGCGTTACCCCCTGTCGGGCGCGATCCGCTTGCAGCTTCAGGCGGCCATCCCTGCGCACGTAGGGCTTGGCTCGGGCACGCAACTTGCGCTGGCCGTCGGAGCAGCCCTGGCGCACCTTGGCGGGCTCTCTTTGGATGCGCCCACGCTGAGCCAGGTCCTGGGCCGGGGCGCGCATTCGGGCATCGGCATCGCGACCTTTGAGCGGGGCGGGCTGGTCGTCGATGGCGGACACGCGGAAGCGGACGCGAGCCATCGGGCGCCGCCGGTGCTGTTTCAGCAGCCGTTCCCCGCAGCGTGGCGTTTCGTCGTCGCCATACCGGCGGCCACGGCCGGGCTGAACGGCGCGTCCGAGCAGCGCGCCTTCCGGACGATGGCGCCTGCGCCCGCCGCCTACGTTGAAAAGATCTGCCGGCTCCTGGTGATGCAGTTGTTGCCCGCGCTGATCGAGCAGGATCTTGCGTCCTTCGGTCAGGCATTGACGGGGATCCAACAATGGGTGGGCGACAGCTTTGCGGCCATCCAGGGCGGCCGCTTTGCCAACACCCTCTCCGGCGCGCTGGTGGCACATTGGCTCAGCCAAGGCGCCGCGGGCGCGGGCCAGAGCTCCTGGGGCCCCACGGTGTATGCCCTGGCCGGGAGCGAAGAAGCGGCGGATCGCCTGGCGCAGATCGCCAACGCCTTCCTGGCGCGCGCTGCCGGCGGTGAGGTATTCGTGGCACGCGCCGCGAATCAGGGCGCACGGATCGTGAAGTAGCGGGCGGTTGGCCGTCTGTGTCTGGCCGTGAAACCGGGTGCGGGGGGCAGGCCTTGGTTTGTCTGCCTGCTGTTCCGCAGCGAAATTCGCCGGGCTACCTGAGCAGATGCTTAATATCGCGCGCGATCTTGTCACCGCTGGTCCCGTAGGGCCAGATCAGGCGCAGGCGACCTTCCCGATCCAGCAACCGCAGGCTGGCGGTGTGATCCACCAGGTAGCCGGATGCGGCAGTGCCTTCGTGTTTTAGATAATAGATATCGAACGCTTTGGCCGCAGCCGCAACCTGATCGAGCGTGCCGCTTAAGCCGATGAAGCTGGGGTCGAAATAGCTCACGTACTCGGCCAATCGATCCGGCGTGTCGCGCTCGGGATCCACGGTCACCAGGATCACCTGCACCTCATCGGCCTGCGCGCCGAGCTGCTTCATCGCCTGGCCCAGCTCGGCCAGTGTCGTCGGGCACACGTCGGGGCAGAAGGTGTAGCCGTAGTACAGTGCCACCAGCTTGCCGCGAAAATCACTCAAGCGGATCGTTTGGCCGCCCTGGCCCACCAGCGTGAAATCTTGCGCCTCACCCGCGGGGATTTCCGCGCCGTAGGGGCGATAGGGCAGCAGCCGGGGCAGAGCCAGCCAGCTCACTACGGCTACCACCGCAGCCGCCACCAGGAAGAGCACGAAGGAACGAGGAATTTTTGACATAACGCACCTTGTATCAGTTTGCAATCAGACGCTAACGCGCCAGCATCAAGAACGGGATCTCCATTTCCTGCGGCGTGAGTCCGCCGTGATGGCCGTAGAACCGCTGCTCGAAGCGATCCTTCTCATACCACCACACCGTTTCGCCCGCATAGGGCAGGATGACCAGGTTGCCCACGCGGCCCAGGAAGGTAGCCGAGGGCGGCAGCGCGCCGAAGAACCCGGCTGCGACGAGATCCGCGGTGCGATAGGCCACGGCGCGGCCGGCCAGCCGCTCTGCCAGGAATGCCTGGACCTCATCCAGCCGCTCATCCTGCACGTGGAGGAAGAAATCACGCGCCGCGCCGGCCGCCACCAACGGCTCCCCACGCCGGTTGGTCTTGAGGCTCCGCTCCAGCCCCGCGAACCGCCGGTCGATGTTGAGGTAGATCGTGGTCTCCGGGTCTGTTTCGACTTCGCCGTGGTCGGCCGTCAGGATGAACAGGGTGTCGCCCTGCCCCGGCGCCGGCCTGGCGAGGAACAGCCTTTCCAGCGCGGTGAGAAACGTGTCCAGCTCGGCCTCGACCTGGGGCGAATTCGGGCCGTACTCGTGGCATAGGCCGTCGAAGCGGTCAAAATAGAGCACGTAGTAGGCTGGTCCCCGGCGTTCCGCCATCCGCTCGCGCAGGTTCACCAGCGCCTCCGGCAGGGTGCGGCAGCCGATCGCCGCTTCCACACCGCGATACATGGCGTTGGAGTAGGTGGACGGCGTGTATTCCCGGTGCGACAGGATGGTGGAGGCGATCCCGGCCTGGGCCAACTCTGCGTAGAGCGTCCGGGTCGGGTAGAGCTGATCCGGGGTGATGCGGGTGTTTTTGAGCTGATCCACGGCCTTGGCGCCGGCAAAGGAGAAGAGCAGCGGCGTGATCACCGCATCCAGCAGCGGTTCGTACTGGTTCCACTCGTACACGCCGCTCTGGCCCACCTCCAGGCCCGTGTGCAGGCAGGTGAGGTGCGCGGATGTCGTCGACGGGAACTGCGAGGTGAACCGGGCCGCCACGCCGTCGTCCAGGAATCGGCGTAGGGCAGGATAGTCGCCGGCCGCTTTTTCGAAGAAGCGCCAGCCGAAGCCGTCCAACAGGACGAGCACCACCGCCTGCGGTGCGGCCGGCATTTTTGTGCAGAACTCGGCCGGCAAGGCGACCGGCGCCGCTGCCCCGAACAGTCCTGGGATGCTGCGCGGCACGGCGGTGAAGTTCCGGCCATCGTAGGTCGGCTTGACGAACGCGGGATCGAGGTGAAACATGGGCGGAAACCTCGTTAAGGATCGGCGTGCTGCGGCACGATCAGCACGCACGCGGGCGACGGCACGACGGCGCTGTGCCCGGTCGGCGTCAGCTTGCCCGTCTCGGCATCGACTCTGAAGGTGACCAGCGAATCGCTATCCTGGTTGGCCGCGATGAGCAGCCGGCCATCCGGGCTGAGCGCGAAGTGGCGTGGGGTGCGGCCCTGGGTCGGCTCGTGTCCGATCAGCGTCAGCGCGCTGCCGTCCGGCGCAACCGCAAAGATCGCGATGCTGTCATACCGGCGGACGGAGGCATAGAGGAACCGGCCGGCTGCGTCCAGCGCGATCTCGGAGCCGTCGCCATCAACGCCATCCGGCAGCAGGGGGACCCAGCCCTGCTCGGCCAGCACGCCCGAGGCGGGGTCGAAGGCCAACACCGACAGCGTGGCGTCCAACTCGTTGGCGCAGTAGACCCAGCGGCCATTCGGGTGCAGCGCCAGGTGGCGCGGCCCCGCGCCGGGATGGATGATGGCCCAGGGTGTGGGCCCCGGGCGGAAGCCGGCCGAGAAGTCATAGACGTAGACCCAGTCAGCGCCGAGATCGGGGACGAACACATACCGATCCGTGGCATCGATGTAAACGCCGTGCGGGTGCGGCCCTTGCTGCCGCGCCGGGTGGGGGCCGGAGCCGGTGTGTTGCACCTGGTGGATGCGGGGCGCCAGCCGGCCGTCGCGCCCGATGGGCAGCACGGCCACACTGCCGCCGTGATAACTCGCGGTCAGCGCGCACCGGCCCGCACGATCAACCGTGACGTGGCATGACGCCGCGCCGCCGGTGCGCCGCCAGTTCAGGCGGATCAGCGCGCCGCGGCCGGCGCCCGTTCCGGCGTCCAGCGCGAACGCGTAAAGCGCGGCGCCAGGCCGGCCCGCGACCGTGTCCACCTCGCTGATCGCATAGAGCTGCGGGCGCACCGGGTCCAGCGCCAGGAACGTCGGGTTGGCGAGGCGGGCCGCAACCCCGTCGAACGCCAGCGCCCCCTCCGCATCGAGCCACAGGCGGTAGATCCCCTCGCCGTGGCCGTCCACGTGCGGCAGACGGCGCGTGTAGGCGCCCACGTAGATCACGAACTCATGGTTTTGCGACATGCGGCTGCTCTCGAAGTTGAATGGCTGTCCTGCTCCGGCCGGTATGAGGCCTCGTTGTCAATATCGCCCATGAAGTCGGGCAGGTCAGCGTACCCCAGCAGTTTCCGGATGGCCTGGTTCTCGCCGGTGTGATACCAGTAGTGGCAGATCGTGCGCTGGAGCAGTGACCCGAAGCGCAGCGTCTTGGACCAGCCTTCAATGGGATGCCTCATTATTGGCCTCCCATCGCGTTCAGAATGAGCGGCAGATAGAGGGTCGGCTGCGCGAAGTCACCGACGAAATCTTGCC
>JAPKMS010000205.1 GCA_026645775.1 Anaerolineae bacterium | reverse complement strand
TCTGCAAGGTACATTTGTACCCTATCTCGCGGGTTGGCTCAACTCGCGCCTTGTCCCCAACGTGTTACGCTCTCGCCCCTGGTAGCGTCCGGGAGGCCTGTTCAAAGAAGGGGAGGCCGTGCCGGTGATTCTGCACGGGATCTCTGATCGCGATGTAGCAGCTCAGCGTGAACCGCAAAGAAAAAGCACATCATTGAACAATGATGTGCTTGACATAATGTGGTGCCCCCAAGGGGATTCGAACTTATCCCCTGCACCAAATGGCGGGGAAATTGGCGGGTGTGTGGGGCGTAGCGATAACGCCGACACCCATACCCTTCAGCCAACACACCTCAGACGGGGGCAGGTTGCGCGCTTCCACCGGTAGGCTGGACGTTCGCCAACTGCACCGCTTCTTGCTCCAGCTTGAGCCCACGCTCGAGCATGTGAGCAAGGACCGATTGCAGGTCGGCCAATGAGGCATAACCTTGGAGTCGAGCGAGCAGGCTGCGGTCGTTCTCGGTCAGCGGCCGGGCCCAGCGGATATGCGCCTCCAGCGTTGCCACATCCATGCGGTAGGGGACGAACCGCGGGGAAATTAACTTGCGGAGTTGCGCCAGGATGTTCAGCCCACCGTAGTCCAGGTCTGCCCACACCTGGAGCGGTATCTCGGCCGGCAGAGTCTCGGTCAGCCGTGCCAGCAGATGGCGGACCGCCGGCGCGGGGTTGCCCCACAGACATAACGCGGCCAGGCCCTCGCGCTCGTAGCGGATCAATTCATAGAAGGACGCCAGGTTTTCCACGCAGACCACGCGTTGCACGACCGCGACGTCCACCTCGGCGCGCTGTACTTCCGCAATCATCACCGATGGCACGCCTGCAGCGGGATAAAAGTCGCCCAACGACACGACCTGCCCGCCCGCGCCAATCAGCCGCCAGGGGCCATAGAGGAAGACATGCGTCGGGTTGGGTGTCAGCCCCAGCTCGCGCAGTGCCTCCTCCGGCGTCAACTCGCCCCAGCCTGGGCCGTGCCGCCGGGCCAGGGTCGCCAACGCGGGCTTCAACGGCTCAAACGCCTTACTGTCGTTGAAGGTGCGGACGCTGAAGACGCGATAGGGTGTCTCCTCAGCCACCGCGTCCAACGCCACCAGCGCGGCCAGCAGATCGCGGTTGAAATCGGGGTCGGCCAGGGTGAACGGGGCAGGGGATCTGCCGGCGCGAAGTTGGGCCAGCGTATGATCGAGGGCGAGGAGGCGCCAATCTTCACACGAGACCCTTGAAGCTTCGCAACCCTCAAGGGTCTGAGGCGCGAATCGAAACCTTTCTCCCAGCAGCAGGTCGCGCAGCGCGGCGGTCTGGACGGCCACGGGCGCGCGCCCCAGCCAGGCGAAGATCTCCGGCGCGCGCTCCGGGAGCAGCGTCACCATCTCCAGCAGATGCCCCGTCTCGCCCGGCAGCCAGGCCAGGCGCACGAAGCCGCGTCCCGTCAGCGCCGCCAACTGCTCATTAGCCGTCTGCCGCGGAGCCGGGTCGAGCTGGCTGGTGTAGCCGGGCAGGTCCAGCTCGTCCAGCCGCACGCGAATGGCGCGCACGAACGGCCGGCCTGGCTCGTGCCGCTCGTAGGTGTCCAGCAGCGAGTTCAGGATGGCGACGACGTCAGGGGTGGGGGTGAAGGGTAGGGACATGTTGGTAGATTGGTAGATTGGTAGACTGGTAGACTGGTACAGAACGACACGCATCACGCATCACGTTGCGCCTCCACCTCCCGCTTGTCAATCTCCAGCACGAACGAATGGTTATCCTGCCGGACGACGGTGCGGACGCTGTCCACGTGGGGCAGCAGGCCGCCGGCCTTGTCGGGCGGGGTGGCGAGCAGGACTTGCAGACCGGTGTCCACCATGAATTTGAGCGCGCTGGCGGTGCGTGCGGTGTCCATTTTGCCGAACGCCTCGTCGAAGAGCGCCAGGCGGATGGTGTCGGACGCCCGCGCCTGGTTCAACCGGTAGGCCTGGGCGAAGCTGGCGGCCATGGCGACGTAGAACGGCGTGGTGGTCTCGCCGCCTGACTTCTTAGCGCTGATCTGGCTGTGCAGCGCGCGATCGCCGTTGGGATAATGGATGCGGATGTCGTAGGCCAGGTAGTTGCGGTAGTCCTGCAAACGGCGCAACTCCTCCACCCGTTCGTCGTCCGCGCCGATCGTTAGCCGCTCAAAGAGCAGGTCCCAGCCTTCCTGGTGGGCGCGGCGGAAGTCGGAGTCAAACAGCGACGCACCCAGGACCGCCCGGCTGTCCATTACCATGTCGTAGACGCGACGCAGGTCGGGCGCGGGGCTGGCGAGAAATTCGTAGCGCTCGCCGCCAAAGCGCAGCTTGCTCAAGGTGGTGTTCAAATGGTCGAGCTGGCTGCGCGCGTCCTCGATCTGTTCGCGCAACCGGTGGATGAAGTTCTCCACTAGCTCCTGCTCGGCCAGGCCGCGCTGGCGGGCCACCCGCGCCTCGTACTCTGGCAACTCTGACTCGACGTAACGTTGGCGCTCGGCGGCGTAGCGGCCTGCGTCCTCCTGGCTGTCGTAGCCGAAATCGTAGCGCAGGCTGTAGGCCTGTTTGGCCTCGCGCAGCCGGTCGCGGTTGTTGCTTTCAGCCGTGGTATAGCTGGTCTCAGCTCGCTCAGCGTTTTCCAGTACGGTTTCTAACGCCTGGCGCTCCCGGCGGCGGGCGTATTCCTTGCCAGCCTCTTCGGCTAACTCTTCCGAGTCTTCCAGGAGGAGGAACTCGCGGGCAGCCTCGACCGCGTCCGCACCATTTCGCTCCATATCGGGGATGATGTCGTGGTCGAGGCTGTACACGCGTTGCTGGGTGGTGCCGATATCCCGATCGGCCTGCGACAGGCGGCCCTGGACTTCGTCGGCGGCCGCACGGGCGCGCTGCGCCTCGGCTTGCAACGCGGCGATCGTGCGGGTGTCCAGCCCGGCCAGCTCGGCGTGCAGTGCGGCCAGCGCAGCCTCGGCTTTCGGCAGCCGCGCCAGTTCCGGCAGGCCGCGCTCCAGCTCGATGAAGTCCCGCACGCGATCGCGGGTCAGGCTCAACCGCTGTTCGAGGCCGGCAAGCTGTCCGGCCAACGCAGACAGCTCGTCGCCGATCGCTGCCAGGCGCGCCTCGCGCTCCGTGATCTGGCGGGGGATGGCGCGTCCGCCGATGAACCAGCGGCGGTAGTACCGCGGGTCAAGATGGCTCGTGCTGAACTGGCGGCGCACGAAACAGTCTCGGGTGATCGCCTGGCGCTGATCGCGCAGCTCTTCGAGGGTCGCGCACTTGACGTAACCGTTCAGAAGGAGGTCTATGTAGGCGCGGGCGACCGGGTGGTCGGTTTGTACTTCGGCAGCCAGCCGATCCGCGCCGGCGCGGCGAATCTCGCCGCCGCGCACGGCCGCCAGGATGCGCTCGCCGTCGGGCAGGCCCACGCCGTGGAGGTCGTCCTTAAGGCGGCGGCTGCGGTAGATGTGCATTGCCGCGTCGTAATGTTCGGGCGGCACAAGCAGGTGGAAGCGCACTGCTCCCAGCACCCCCTCGACCGCGTCCTGCCATGATGCGTCGGCCACGTCCAGCGCCTGGCAGAGGTAGATCACCTCATCGGCGCCCAAGCCCAACTCGGCGCGCAGCAGGCGGCGCAGCCGGCCGGCCGCCGGCGCCTCGGCCTCGTAGCTGGCGTCGCGGTCGCCGGTGCGGAGCTGGGCGATCTCACGTCGCAGGCGCTCGCCTTCCTCGCGCAGGCCGCGCACTCGCTCCGCGAGGAGGGCGCGACGGTCGGCGTAGGTTTGGGCGAGGGAGTCAATTGCCGCTTGTAGATTGCCGATTGCGGATTGCAGAGCGTCGGTTCTGCCGACTTGGTCACTGTCACCCTGAGCGGGTTTGACCTCTGAAGCACGTTGCAGCGAGCCACCAGCGAAGAGTCTCGCGTTGGGATGCAGAGATGCTTCGCTTGCGGCTGTGGGCAACGGTCGTTGCGCGGTTGGCCCGCTGCTTAGAAACTTCCGGCGAGTGCCTCGGCTGTCGGGTTTTTGACGACGACGCAACCCAGTTTTGCGGC
>JAPKMS010000204.1 GCA_026645775.1 Anaerolineae bacterium | reverse complement strand
TTGGACTGCAAGGACGCCAACACCTGCTGGGCCGCGGGCCACGGCGGCACCATCGTGCGCAGCACCGACGGCGGCGCCACCTGGCAGAGCGCGATCAACTCTCTGCCCTCGAAAGGCTACCTGGTCTCGCTCAAATGGACCGGCAGCGGCGACACCGTGCTGATCGGCGGCAGCGGCGGCCGCATCCTGCGCTCGACCGATGGCATCACGTTCGGGACTCAGAACACCGGCTTCGGCACCGACCAGTGGGACTTTGCGTGCCCGGTGGCCGGCACCTGCTACAGCGCCTCCAGCGCCGACAGCATCCTGCTCTCCACCGACAACGGCGCGACCTGGACGCAGCGATTTGTCAGCGGCGATAGCAGCATCGCCTACATCAGCATCGACTGCACCGATGTCAATACCTGTTGGGCTGCGGGCACCGATGGCCGCATCATGTTCAGCAGCAACCGGGGCGTCTCCTGGCAGCGCCAGGGAGCCGACATCCCGGCCCAGGTCACCTTCAACCGGGTGCGCATGTTGGACGCGCGGCACGGCTACGCGGTCGGCTGCACCCACTATGACGCGGCGGCGGGTGCATGTGCCAGCGGCGGCGCCATTTACCGCACCACAGATGGCGTCAACTGGACTGCGCTGCAAGCGTTTGCCAACTCGGAGCTGATGGACGTGGTCATCTTCGCCATGGATGACGTCTACGCCATCGAATGGCAGGGGACGCTGTGGCACTACAACGGCAAGACGCCGATCCTCACTGCGACGCCGCTGCCCACGTTCACGCCGACGCCCACCGCGACGCCCACCGAAACGTCGACGCCGACCCTGACGCCCACCGCCACGTCGACCCCCACCCTGACGCCGACCGCCACGCCAACCACGGGCGAAATCGCCGGCACGGTGTTCAATGATTTGAACCGGGATGGCGGCGAGCAAGACCCCGGCGAGCCGGGGTTGCAAGGTGTGGCGGTTTGGCTGGAACGGGATGGCGTGCTGCGCGGCAGCGTCACCACCGATCCCAACGGCCGGTTCCAGTTCGTCGGCCTGGCGCCCGGGGTGTGGACCACGCGCTTCTTCCTGGATGCGCAGTTGGAGGCGATTGGCTGGATCAATCCCGCCGGCTGGTGGGTGCAGGCTGGGGTTCGCTTCGATCAGCCGTTCCCGGTGGCGATCCGGCTGACGCCGACGCCCACGCCGACCTTCGGCCCATCGCCGACGCCGACGTTTACACCGACGCTCACGCCGACGCCGACGCTGACCCCGACGGCCACCCCCACGCGGATCCCGGGCACGCGGATCGTCTCGGGCACCGTGTTTATGGATACCGACCAGGATGCGATCCCCGATGCGGGCGAGATGCGGCTGCCAGGCGTGCTCGTCACAGCCCGCAAGGAGTCGCTCGCCGTGCAGACGACCACCGACGCCAGCGGCCGTTTTCGGTTCGCCGAGCTCGATCCGGGCACCTGGAAGATCGGTGTGGACGCGCCGGCAGGGCTGCGCGTCTTCTATCCGCCGTCCAACCCGATCCCGGTGGTCCTCCAGGCCAACACGGAGCTGGATGTGCCGTTCGCGCTGGTCCTGCTGCCGACGGCGACGCCGACCCTGACGCCGACCGCGACGGCGACGCCCGCACGACGCTACAACTACCTGCCGCTCATCGTGGCAGCCGACGCACGATAAGGACCCTCCCACCAACCGTTTTGCGCCTGAACATGGGGGCATGATATACTCAGGCGTAAATCTGCTATGATGCAACCAGAGTGCCCCGTCCCCCGCAAGCTTGGGAACGGGGCACTCTGACCGAACGCCTATCGCGCGGGGCAGACGATCCCCCGCACAGCGGAAGTTATCTTGCTCAAGATTAAACCCGACTGGGTGACCTATCTGCATGGCGTGCGCCGCCGTGAAATCGAGTGGCTCTTCGGCGGCTGCCCGGCCGGGGCGTTCCCGCGCGGGCTGGAGCTGGGCGCGGGCGACGGGTACCAGAGTCAGTTTATCGCCCGGCATGTGGCATCCCTGGTCGTCACCGATTTCGGGGCTCAGATCACGCGCCGGCCCGCGCAACCTGGCCTCACCTACCAGGTGTGCGACGCCGAGCGGGTCGATGAGACGTTCGGACCGAACGAGTTCGATCTGATCTTCTCCTCCAACATGATGGAGCATCTGCCCGATCCGCAGCGCGCCCTGGCGGGGATGCGTCGCGTGCTGCGCGAGGATGGCCTCGCCATCCACATCATGCCCTCGCCCTTCTGGAAGTTCAGCCAGATGGTCGGCTTTTACCCGAACGCGGTGATCAGCCGGCTGGAACGCACCAGCGCGCGGCTGGGCGGCGCCCAGGGCCGGGCGGCCGCTGATACCGGTGAGACTGCGTGGGACAATAACCCCAAGACCGCGACCCGACCGCACAGCTATCTGCGCCGGCTGCTGTGGCCGATGCCCCACGGCGTCTCCGCGAGCAACCTGGCCGAGTTCGCCCTCTTCCGGCCGGCTTCCTGGCGCGCGCAGTTCGCACAGGCCGGCTTCCGGGTCGCGGCGGTGCTCCGAGGGCCGGTTTCTTCGGGCTACGGCTTTGGCCTCGATCGCCTGCGGGGCGGGCTGGAACGGCTGGGCCTGGCTTCGGAATATGCCTACATCACGACCCGAGACGGCCAGACCAGCCCGCACCTGGCCCATTTCACCGCCATTCAGCCGACAGGCTTCTGAGAACGTATGCGATACCATGAGATGACACCCTCGATGCGCGTTCGCCGGCCGCGCCGCACGGCCCGCCTGAACCTCTTCCTGGCGCTCCTGCTGTTGAGCAGCGCCCTCAGCGGCGCGCTGGCCTGGCATGCCTCGGCGACAGTCGTCTCCGGCTCGGCTACGTCCACGGTGATCCCGTGTCTGCCCGTTGGGCCGGATTATCTGGTTGGCTCGGCCACGCCCTACGAGGTCAGCGGCGAGACATGGCTCGACTGGACCGGCACGATCACCTCCGCCCGGTTGATCGCGTATGAATTCGGCGCCGGCGGCACTTACGGCCGCTTCATCTACGTCAATGGCACGAAGATCGGCCAGGCGACCGGCCAGCGCAACGGTGAGACGCTGTGTCGTGGCTTCGAGGGCCAACAGCCGTTGAGCTGGAACATCCCTGTCAACCTGCTGGCTCAGGGCCGCAATAATGTCGTCAAGCTGACCCTGGATTCGTCCATTTCGGACAAAAGCTGGGGGCTGAGCCGCGTGCAGATCGAGGTCACTGGCGTCGACGTGGATGGCCGGCACTTCAAGCAGGTGACGGTGCCCGTCAGCACGCCCAGCACCTACTTCAACAACTGGAAAGACTACGCCAAGGAGGGCGCCTGGACGCACATCATGACCCCGGCCGGCTACGATTCGAGCCAACGCGTGCCGCTGCTGATTACGGCTCACGGCTACGGCAGCGATGGGTTGGAATCGTTGCTGGACTACCAGGCGGCCGCGAATCAACGCGGCTGGCTGCTGGCCACGGCCGACTATCATGGCGAGGTCTACAACGAATTTTTCGCGCTGGACTCCGTCACCGGCCAGCCGCGGCTGGAAACTGGCAAGCGCACGATGGGCTCCCGCGCGTCGCAGTGGGACATCCAGGATATCGTCAAGTACATGACGGACAACTACAACGTCGACCCGACGCGCATCTACCTGGTGGGGCATTCCATGGGCGGCATGACCGCACTGCTGGCCGGCGCTCGTTACGCCGATAAGTTTGCCGCGGTCGTCTCCGACAGCGGACCTACCGACCTGATCCAGTGGCAATGGGAGACGGCGGCCGATGGCGCCACCCCCAACGCGTCCATCAACGCCGCGATCATGGCCGAGACCGGCTCGTATTCCGAGCCGACGCACGTCCACAACCAGTCGCGGGAGCCAGCCGATTACCCCTTCGAGTACGAGCGCCGCTCCGCGGTCAACTTCGCCGCAAACTACAAGCACCTGCCGCTGCTGCTGCTGCACCCCGCAAGCGACCAAAAGGTGCTGCCGCATCACGCCGAGGATATGTATCTGACTGCGCAGCAATACGGGCCGGACAACGTGGGGAAGCCGGTCTACTTCCCCGGTGTCCACGGCGACCGGATCGCAGATTTCGCCAACTACACGCTCGACTGGCTCAGCCAGTTCCGGCGGACGTCGGGCGACGCGCCCCGCGAGCTCAGTTTCGCAGTCGACTGGACCGGCGCGCATTTCTGGATGGGCGTGCAGATGTCATCGACCGCGCTGACCGAGGCGCACTGGGTGCGGGTGAACCGCGCGACGTACGACCTGGACGGCAAAACCATCCAGGTCGACGTGGAAAACCTGAAGCCGCTCACTGGCGACCCGAACGCCAGGGGTGTGCCGCCGCCGAGCAACCTGGCTGTCACGCTGACTTTTGACCTGGCGCGGATCGGCCTGCCGACCAGCGGCGCGTACACCATCGAACGCGTGGACAAGGACGCCGGAACCTTCACCCTGACCTCCACCACCGCAAGCAACAAAGAGGTGCAGGCTCTCGTGCCCCAAGGCGCCCACCTGCTGCGCATCACCGCGGGCAATCAACCGCCTGTTACCCAGACGCTGAAGCTGCGCCAGGGGCTGCTCAGCTACACCGGCGCTACAGACACGTATTTGAGTAACTGGGCGCCCACTGCCAACTACGCGACCGCGGCCACGCTCTCGCTTCGGTACAAGGACGGCATGCCCCTGCACAGCGCACTGCTCAAGTTCGATCTGGCGCGCTTGCCGGCCGGCGCCTATCTGCGGTTCGCCACGCTCAGCGTGCGGGTCAGCCAGACGCCCGGCTCGGCCATGCCCGTCCAGGTGTACGCCGTGAACCGGCCTTGGAAGCTGACCGAGGCGACCTGGAACCGGGCCAGCGCCGGTGTCGCGTGGGCGCAGCCCGGCGCCGAGGGTGTGCCGGCCGATCGCTCAGGGCAGCTCGGCGACGAGCGCACGATCTATCCCACCACGGCTATCACCGATCGCTACGGCTTCGACGTGACGAGCATTGTGGCCGGCTGGCTGGCCGCGCCCGCCAGCAACCAGGGCTTCCTGTTGCGCAGCGACCCGGTCGACGCATTGACGCTCAGTAACACCGGCCTGACCCTGGGCGCTGCGGAGATCAGCGACACGGCCAAGCGGCCGGAGCTCACGCTGTTCTACTCCCTCCAGCCGCCTACGCCCACGCCCACCGCGACGCCGACCGTTACCTACACGCCGACGCCGACGGCGACCGCCACGGCGACGCCCACGTCGACCGCGACGCCTACGGCCACCGCGACCCCCGCCGCCGGCACGATCACGGGGCTGGTCTTCCTGGACAGCGACGGGGACGGCGTGCACGGCGCCGCTGAAGCCGGTCTGCCCGGCAAGCTGATCCAGTTGTACCACGGCCAGGAGATTTACGATAACGCGTTCACCGATGGCCAGGGCGCTTTCATGTTCACGTTGGTGCCGCCCGGCACATGGCAGGTGTTGCTCAACCTGCCTGACAACTACCAGGTGACCGCAGGGGTTAATCCGGCCAACGTGCTGGTCACCGCCGGCAGCGTCATCACGGCCACATTCGGCGTCGCGCCGGTGCCGACACCGACCGCCACGCCCACACCGACCGCCACGCCCGCGCCGCGGATGGGCTATCTGCCCTGGCTCCCGGTGAGCAGGTAAACGACGATGGATTTTGTGCGCTACTACGACGCCTACTGGCAAAATAAAGGCAACCGGGTGGATCGGCGGCGGCTGGAGTTGCTGGCGCGGCACATCGGCTCCGGCGAGCGCGTGCTGCAGGTGGACGGCGGGCCGGGCTGGCTGGCCGAGATGATGCAGGCGCGGGGCGCACGGGTGACCCTGACCGATCTCTCCAACGTGGCGGTGGCGAAGGCGCAGGCCCTCGGGTTGGAGGCGCGCCAGTTCGACATCGACGCCGGTCCGCTGCCTTTCGCAGACGCGGCGTTCGATACGGTGGTGTCCGATTCGCAACTGGAGCATCGGTTCGATCACGAGCACGCGCTGGATGAAATGGCCCGCGTGCTGCGCGCCGGCGGCCGGCTGATCCTGCTGTTGCCCAACACGGCGCATTGGCGCGTGCGGTGGTGGCTGCTGCGCGGCCGGTTCCCGTACGTGGCCAACACGCCCACAGATTGGCTGCACCTCCGCTTCTTCACCCTGCCTGACACGCGCATCCTGCTGGCCCAGCGCGGCATCGCGGTCGAACAGGTGGATGGCAGCGCCAGTTTGTGGGTGCCCGGACTTTACCCGGCCTGGCTGCGCCGCGGGCTGCCCGCTAAGCTTTACACCCGGCTGGCGCGGCGCTGGCCCGCCTTTTTTGCGCGGGATTTCGTTGTGATTGGCCGCAAAGCGGCCGGTGGAACGATCGCATGAGCTTGAAACGCCAGGTCGCCGGCGCCGTGTTCTGGGTGGCTCTCGCCCAGATCGCCGGCCGCACACTCACCTTCCTGGTCAACCTCATCCTGCCGAAGCTGCTCGCCCCGTCGGTGATGGGCCTTGCGGGCATGGCGATGTTGGCGGTCAGCGCGTTGGAGTTGTTCCAGGATATCGGCCTGGAATCGGCGCTGATTTATTATCGCAAGGACGTGGAAGAGGCCAGCGACACAGCCTTCGTCGTCGTGGTCCTGAGCAGTTTGGTGCTCTTCGCGATCGCGTTCATCTCCGCGCCGCTGGTCGGACAGTTCTTCCGCCAGCCTGCGATTGTGCCGCTGCTGCGGGTGCTGGCCCTGATGCTGCCTATTTCCAGCTTCAGCCGCATCCCCTATGTGCTGTTGGGCCGCGAGCTCGACTTCCGGCGGCGGCTGATTCCCGAACTCACATCGAGTGTTCTCGCCAGCGCAGCGGTGATCTTCCTGGCCTTCCGCGGCTTCGGCGTGTGGAGCCTGGTCGGCCGCGAGGTGATCCGCACCGTGCTATCGACCCTGCTGGTATGGCCCATGACCCGCTATCGCCCAAGGGTGCGTTTCAACCGCAGGCTGGCGCGTGAGTTATTTGATTACGGCAAGCATGTCATGACGTCCCAGGTGCTGATCTTTTTCATCACCAACACCGACAACGCCATTGTCGGGCGCTATGTCGGTCAGTCCGCGTTGGGTTTTTACCAGTGGTCCTACAGCCTCTCCAACACGCCGGCCGCCCAGATCACCCGCGTCATCAACCAGGTGATGTTCCCGACCTTCTCCAAGCTGGCCGACGGCGACCGCACCAAGCTGGCTGCGATCCGGGCGCGCTACTATCTGACGACCGCACGGTACGTGACTTGGGTGACCGCGCCTGTGGCGATTACGACCATCCTGTTTGCGCCGAACTTTATCAATGACCTCTACGGCCCCACCTGGGCGCCGACGATCCTGCCGCTCCAGATGTTGGCGATCTATGGTTTTATCCGCTCCATCGCGGCCAACATGGGCAACGTCTTTCGCGGGATGGGCAAACCCCAATGGCTCACCTACATCGCGCTCTGGCGATTGGTCACTATGCTCGCAGCGCTTTATCCGGTGGCAAAAACCTGGGGCATCAACGGCGTTGCGGCCCTCTCGGCCATCGTGGCTGTGATCGATTTCGTCATTTCCGCCACCCTGGTGAACCGGTTGATTCGCACGCCGATCAGCGCCTACGCCAGCGTGCTCCTGCCGACGGGGTTGGCGTCCTTGATCGCCGGCGTGATTGCGCATGGCTTGTATCCGCACCTGCCGCTGGCGCGTGCCATGTATCGTTTGCCCGCGGCCGGCGCCCTGTTGGTGCTGCTGTACGCGGCCTTTATCTGGCTGCTCGATCCCCAGTTCCGCGCGGCTGTGCGCTCGGGGCTGCGCGCGGGGCTGCGCCTGGTGCGAGCGCGCGTCAATCGGCGTGCCGGGCCGGGCGGGCCCTCCGCCGGAGATGGCCGATGAGCGGGCTGCTGGCAGGCGAAGCCATCCTCTGCGTGGCGCCCGATCCGTGGGCCGGGCTATGGCGCAATCGGCATCAGATCATGACCCGGCTGGCGCAGCGTAACACGGTGGTCTACATCGAGCCGCGGCGCTACCTGGGCGAGACGGTGCGTGCTTTTCGCAGCGGCAGCCTGGGCCTGGCTGACCTGCGCAAGCCGCTCCTGGGGGCGCCGGCGCTCCCTGCCGACCTGGCAACGCGGCTGGCGGGACGGCTTTGGCTCTATCATGACCCGTACTGCGCGCCCTACGCGGGCCGGCGCAGCGGCGGGCCGCTGACCGCGCGGCTGCGGCGATGGGCGTTGCGGCGCACACTGGCCCGGTTGGGCATCAGCGCACCGATCCTGTGGCTGCTGCGGCCCTTTCACGCGGACCTGCTGGGCCAATATGGCGAAAAGCTGGTGGTCTACCACGTCACCGACGAGTACAGCGGCTTCCCGACCGTGACCGACCGGGCCGCGTTCATCCGCCAGGAGGAGGCGCTCCTGCGCCGCGCCGACCTGGTGATCGTCACATCGCCGGGGCTGCTGGCCAGCAAGGGGCGCTACAACCCGCACACCTACCTGGTGCCCAACGCGGTCGACTACGCCGGCTTCCAGGCCGCGCTGGCTGACCCAGCGGGCATCGCGCAGATCGCAGATGGCAGATTGGGCGTGGAAGAATCAGGTCAATCAGGACCCTACCTGGAATCGAGCCTTCAGGCGGTCTCGCAACCCCACCGGCTAAAGCCTCGATTCCAGAGTGGGCAGGGGGCATTTTCAGGGCCGATTCCCCGGCCGCGCATCGGCTACGTGGGCGCGCTGAACGAGAAGATCGATTTTGATCTGCTGGCGGCCGTGGCGCAGGCCCGGCCCGATTGGCAACTCGTGCTGGTGGGCGCGCTGGATCTGACCGCACACCCGCACAAGGCGGATGCGCTGCGCCACGCCGAAGGCGAGACCAACGTGTACTGGCTGGGGCGCGTGCCGGTGACGCAGGTGCCGGGCGCCATCGCCAGCCTGGACGTCTGCCTGCTGCCGTACGAGCAAAACGCGTGGACGGCCAACATCGACTCGTTGAAACTGTACGAATACCTGGCGTGCGGCCGGCCCGTGGTCAGCACCGACGTGCCCGCGGCCCGTGCGTTCCAGCCGTTGGTGCGCATCGCCGCGACGCCCGCGGCCTTCATCGCTGCGATCGAGGCCGCGCTGACCGACAACGCGGCCGAGACGGTCGCCGCGCGTCGCGCTGCCGCGGCCGCTAACACTTGGGACATGCGCGTGGCGCAGATC
The DNA here is from genome assembly GCA_026645775.1 of Anaerolineae bacterium. Lineage (GTDB taxonomy): Bacteria > Chloroflexota > Anaerolineae > CG2-30-64-16 > CG2-30-64-16 > MO66. The sequence goes on along the minus strand of JAPKMS010000204.1, from coordinate 13,433 downwards.
GAAGGGCTGTTATCGGATGCGCTCACGCGCAAGTGCGTTCGGAATTCCAAATCCCAGGTTCCTGGTGCCTGATACCCGACATGATCAACGGCGAAAGCTTCGTCTATTTCGGCCCCGAGCCGTGGCAGAGCATGTGGCGCAACCGTCACCAGCTCATGAGCCGGCTCGCGGCCGCCAACCGCGTTGTCTACGTGGATCCGCGGCCCTACGTCGACGAGGTGCTGGCCGGGCTGCGCCACCGCGCACTGACCTGGGCCGGGCTGTGCGCGGGCGGGATCCAGCCGGCCGCCGGGCCTGCTGCGGCCGTGTCGGTGTACCGCACGCCGCGCTGCGCCGCGGTGGGCGGACCGCCGCCGGTGCGCGCGGTGACCCACTGGCTGCGCCGGCAGGGCTTGCGCCGCGCACTCGCCCAGGCCGGCCTGGCCCGGCCTATCGTGTGGATCTCGACGCCGGCCCAGTTCGACGCCCGGTTCGATCTGCCCGCGCGGCTGCGAGTCTACCACATCGTGGATGATTACCTGGGCTACCACGATCTGAGCGAGGCGCAGCGCGTCTCGTGGGCCGCGCGCGAGCGCAGCCTGATCGACTGGGCCGACCTGGTGGTGACCGTTTCCGGTGAGCTGATGGATAGCAAGGGTGCTGGCAATCCCAAGTTCCGGCTGCTGCCCAACGCGGTCGACGCGGCGGCCTACCGCGGGCCGGCCCCGGCGTTGCCCGCGGCGCTGGCCGGCCTGCCGCGGCCGATCCTGGGCTACGTCGGGCTGATCAGCGTGCGGCTGGATCTGGCGCTGCTGGATGCGCTGGCCGCGGCTCACCCCGATTGGACGCTGGTGCTGATGGGCACAGTCTACCGGGGCGGCTGCGAGACGCTGTTGGATCGGCTGGCTGCGCGATCCAACGTGCGCCTGCTGCCGCCTGTGCCCGGCGACCAGGTGCCCGCGTACGTGCGCTCGTTCGACGTGGGGCTGTTGCCCTACCGGGTCACCCGCGAGACGCGGCACGCCAGTCCGCTGAAGCTCTACGAGTATCTGGCGGCGGGCCTGCCGGTCGTGGCGGCCCAGGTGCCGGGCGCAGAGCAGTTTTCTGATGTGATCGCACTGGCTGATGGGCAGGCGGCCTGGGAAGCGGCCATCGCCGCCGGGCTTGCGGCAGCGGCGTCAGTGGCCGCGCGCGTGGCGGCGCGGCGGGCGGCTGTGGCGCTGCACACCTGGGACGCCCGTGTCGAGACGTTATCCGGTTACCTGGCTGAGGCTCTGGCCCGCCGGGAAAGGTCAGGCCGCGAGCAATGAAGATCGCCATGATCCTGCGCCCCGATGCGGATCGGGTCTTCGGGGGTGACACCCTGGCCATGCAAAAGATCAGCGCGGCGATGCGCGAGGCCGGGGCCGAGGTCTTCCTGGGGCGCCAGGAGGAGATGCCGCCGGCGCGCGAGTTCGATCTCCTGCACATCTTCACGGTGGCGCCGGTGGATCACAGCCAGCGCATGGTGGCGTGGGCGCAAAGCGGCGGTGCGGCGATCGTCTTCTCCCCGCTCTACTACAGCGATTTTCGCGACTGGTTCGAGCGGGCCATCGTCTCCGCACCCCGGTGGCGCGCGCTGGCCCGGCGGCTGGGCAAAGCGCGGGCCTGGGGGCTCTATCGCGCCTGGCAGACCGCGCGCCAGCCCACCCAGCAGACCTGGCGGCTGGGGCGCGCTGGCCTGCTGGCTGCCACTGTGATCGCCACCACCAGCCGCTGGGAGAATGCCTGGGTGGCCGGCCATTTCAGGCTGCCGGCCGCGACGCGTGCCCGTATGCGCATCAGCCCGCTCGGCATCGACGCCGACCTTTACGGGCAGACGTTTTCTGAGGCGCAATTGGCCGCGTTCCGCCGGAAATACGATCTTGATCCGGGCTACGTGTGCCAGGTCGCGCGCATCGAGGAGAAAAAGAACCAGCTTGCCGTCATCCAGGCGCTCTACGATGACCCGGTGCCGCTGGTGTTCGTGGGCAAGGATTCTCCGTATTATGCGCCGGACTACGCCGACCGGTGCCGCGAGCTGGGGGGCCGGCGCGGCCGCGTGAAGTTCCTGGGCTGGCTGCCCGAGGCTGAGCTGCCGCTGCTCTATGCTGCAGGCGCGGCCCACATCCTGCCCAGTTGGGTGGAGCTGCCCGGCCTTTCCAGCCTGGAAGCGGGCGCGGCGGGCGCACGGATCATTTCCACCCAGGTGTCTGCCCTGCGCGAGCTGTTCGGCGATCGGGTCTGGACGTGCGATCCGTACGACCCCAGCTCGATCCGGGCCGCGACCCTGGCCGCCCTGGCCGCGCCGGTTGATGCCGACCTACAGAAGCGTCTGCTCACCGAGTTCAGTTGGCCCGCCGCCGCGGTCGCCAACCTGGCGCTCTATGAGGAGACGCTGCGGCTGCACCATGCAGATTTGGCATCTTCTTAATGTGTAGGGGGCTTGCCATCACGTGCCTGGCACTTCCGCAAAGTGCCAGGCACGTCGCCCCGCATTGTTGGGCTCAGCCTGCCAACCGGGTATAATGGCGCGGTTATGTCGCCCGTGTGCGGCTCCGCCCGGCGGTGCGATCACCAAGAGGGAGTTTTCTGTGCAATCACAATCCCGGCTGTCCGCAGCCGCCCAGGACGCGCTCCGCTGCCCGATCTGTCGGGCGCGGCTCTCTGCGCGGGACGAACGCCTGGCTTGTACGGCTCTCGGTTGCGGCGCTGTGTTCCCGGTCATCGACGGCGTGCCGATTTTGCTCAACGAACGGGCGAGCGTCTTCGCGATCGATGATTTTGTCTCCCGCCGCAATACGACCTTTAACCTGGGCAAGGGCCGCCTCAGAACGACCCTGGGCCGCCGCATTCCGAGCATCAGTCGCAACGTCAAAGCTGAGCGCAACTACGCCCGGCTGACCGAGCTGCTGGTCTCGGCAGCGTCGGCGCCCAAGGTGCTGGTGATCGGCGGCAGCATCCAGGGACAGGGCACGGCCGCGTTGACCGACAACCGCGCAGTGGAACTGGTTGAGACCGACGTTTCGTTCGGGCCCCGCACCCAGTTGGTCTGCGATGGGCACGATATCCCCTTCGCCGACGCGACCTTCGACGGGGTGATCGTGCAGGCGGTGCTGGAGCACGTGGTGGATCCCGTCCGGTGTGTGGCGGAAATTTACCGGGTGCTCAAGCCGCAGGGCCTGGTCTATGCGGAAACGCCCTTCATGCAACAGGTGCATGGCGGCCGCTACGATTTCACCCGCTTCACCCACCTGGGGCATCGCCGCCTGTTCCGGCAGTTCGATGAGGTGGAGAGCGGCGCGGTGTGCGGGCCTGGGATGGCGCTGGCCTGGGCCTACCAGTACTTTCTGTTGAGCTTCACGACCTCCGGCGGCTTGCGGAGGCTGTTGCGCGTCTTTGCCAGCTTTACGGCTTTTTGGCTGAAGTACTTTGATGGTTACCTGATCGACAAACCGGGCGCCTTGGACGCCGCTTCAGGGTATTACTTCATCGGTCGCAAGAGCGAGCAGGTTCTATCGGACCGTGAGCTGCTCAACCTGTACCGCGGCGCGGTCGCGTAGCCGGCATCGAGCGGCTGCGCATGGGAGGGCGGCTTGGACCGCCCAACAACGGACGAGAAGTTTTATGGAAATGACTAGCTTTGGAGCCTACCCGGCCATCCTGCGCAAGCGCCTCTGGGTGATCTTGCTCGTGTTCGCGGCAACTATGGGGGTCATCCTCTACCGGGCCTGGGTCACGCCGCCGGCCTACCGTTCGTCGGTGACGCTGCAAGTGATCGCGTTGGAGCCGGAGGAGGTATCGCTCTACACGCGTGCCGCCAGCGTCTCCACCAGCGATGCGATCGATCTGATCCAGTTTCAGTTCGACAGCATCGTGCGCAGCGAGCGCATCGCACAACGCACGTTGGAAGCCACCGGCGTGCAGATGACCGCAGCGGAGCTCGCCGGAGCCATTTCGACCGCGCGCGATGCGGTGGGCGACCGGGTGACCGTGTCCATCACCGCGCACAACCCCGAAGACGCCGAACGCCTGCTGACCCAGCAGGTCGAGTCGGCACTGGCCGAGCTGCGCGCCAGCCGGGCGCGGCCCGCTGAGACGGTGGGAGCCTTCCTGGCTGGCGAGTTAGAGACCGCCGAACGCGACCTGGCGACCGCGCAGGCTGCTCTGCTGAAGTTTAAGCTTGATAACACCCTGAACGACCTGGATCGCGAGATCACCGCTGAGCAGGATGCGGTCCGGGCTCTGAGCGGGGCGCAGGAAGACGCCCTGGGCGCGGCCCAACGGCTGGCCGCGATGGCCGACGAATTCGATCAGCAGGGCCAGGCGGCGCAGGCCAAGGCCGCGACGTTCGCCGCGACCAGCCCGAGCTTCGCCTACTGGAACAAGCTGGCGCAGGATTTCGGCGCCTCGGCTGTTAATCGGCGCGCGGAGGCGGCAGGCCAACGCGCGGAGGCCGACAGCATTGCCACGCGCCTGGCCAAGCACCGCACCGATCTCACCTCGCTCATCACCTTGACCGGGCAGCACCAACAACTGACCGCCGCGGTGCAAGAGCGCCAGGATCAGCGCGATTTCCTGGCCGGCAAGGTGCGTGAGGCCGCGCTGAAGCAAAGCCAGAGCGAGAGTATCGGCTACATGCGGACGTTGGGTGCGGCCACCACCCCGCGCAATCAGCTGCCCACGCGCACCGTGCAGGTGGCTCTGCTGGGCGCTGCGCTCAGCCTGCTGGCCGGCAGTGTGCTGGCCTTCGTGCTGGAGTTTCTGGACCGCTCGCTGCGGGGAGGATCAAAAACCGTTTGAACGCCGACCGCACCGCCGGGTCATCGCCTCAACTGCCCGTGCTGGCCGGCCCGGGCCGCTTGCGCGCGGGCATCGTGAACCTGGCGGGGCTGATCGGCGCGGGCGGTGTGGCCGCGTGGCTGGGCAATGCGATGGCCGCGGGGCGCAGTGCGACAGCCGTGACATGGGTGGGGCTGGCCAGCGTCTTCACGGCGATCGCCGCCGAGCCGGGGTTCGGCATCCTGCTGTGGTTGATGCTCGCCCCCTTCGGCCAGCTTTTCCGGCTCGCGCTGGGCCGCGGCCTCCCCGACCTGGGGCTGAACCGGCTGGCCGCGGCGTTTGTGCTTTTTTTGCTCATCACCCAGGTTGCCACGGGCAGACGGCGCTTGCCCCGGTTGACCCCCCTGGATGGGGCCGCGGTGCTATTCGTGCTTGCCATGCTGTTGGCAGTGCCTAGCTCGCATCTTGGCTGGGTCGGCGGCCTGCAGAACGTCTTCGATTTTGCCATCCTGCCGCTGCTGATGTACTATTTCGCCCGCAACCTGTTGGGCAAGCCCCATCGCCTGCGGTGGGCGCCGGTGGCGGTGGCGGTCATCGGGCTGGCCCTGGGGTTCATCGCCGTGCGCGAGCAACTGACCCACCAGCCGATCCTCTCCCCTACTATTTACAGTTGGTCCTACGGCCGATACTCGATCCGGATCACCAGCCTGTTCGGCGCGCCGGCCATTATGTCGCTGTCGCTGGCGTTGACGCTGCCGGCCATCTTCGTCGGCGCGGCGCGCAGCCGCACAGCCGCAGCGCGCGTGCTGTGGAGCGTGGCGCTGGCCGTGGCCGCGGCCGGCGTCCTGCTGACCTATGTGCGCGCCGGCTGGCTGGCTGCGGTCAGTGGGCTGGCGGTTGCCATCGCGTTCAGCCGCCCCGCGCGCCGGTACGCCCTCCTGGTTTTGCCGGTGGTGCTGGTGGTGGCGCTGCTGCTGGGCGGCGGCCTCATCGACTCGCGCGCCATCCAGGAGCGCCTGGAATCGGAGGGGCCCATCACGTATCGGCTCGAAGCGCTGCAAGTCGGCCTGCAGATCGCCCGCAGTGCGCCGATTTTTGGGGTGGGGCTTGATAATTACGCCGCTGCTGCGGTGGCCGCAGGCTGGGCGCCGCGCGGAAGCTCCGGGCAACTGGCTGTCGCGCCGCACAATCTGTTCATCTACGTGTTGACCTCGGCGGGCCTGCTGGGGCTGCTGCCGCTGCTGGCGATCCTGGGGCTGGCTGCGTGGCGGGCGTTCACCTTGTGGCGCCTGGGCAGCCGCCGGCCCGATATCGACCGGGATCTGCTGGCCGTCGTTCTGGCAATGCTTGCCAGCTACACCGCCTTTGCGTTTACCTTTGACTCGTTGGGCGCCCAGTTCGCCAACCTGCTGCTTTTTGCCGTCGTCGGAGCCGTCCTTGGCGAGCACGACCACGTGACCGGGAGGCGCATCCGATGAAGGTCGCGCTGCTTGGGCCTTACCCCGTCAATCTCAAGGCGCCCGCGGGCCAACCGCCGCTGCCGGGCGGCGTCGATGCGGTCGTCATCGCGCTCGCCCGCGGCCTGGCCCGGCGCTCCGAGGTCAGTGTGAGCGTGGTGACGGCGGTCGCGGGCCTGGCCCAGCCGATCCAGCGCCCGGGCGAAGGTTACACGCTCTACTGCGTGCCCCGGCCCCGCGGCGGCCGTCTGACCGGCCAGCGCGAGGTGGTGGGTTTGCTGCGGCAGCAGATCGATGCGTTGGCGCCCGATATCGTCCATGCGCACATCGCCGGCATCTATGCGCGGGCCGCGGTGACCAGTGGCCGCCCCAATGTGGTGACGTTGCACGGCATCATCTACCGCGAGACGCAGCAGGCGTGGGCCACGTGTACCTGGCCCACGCGCCTGCGGTGGGTCAGCGATGCCCTGTTCGAGCACGCGACCGTGCGTCGCGCCCCGGAGGTTATCGCCATCAGCCCCTACGTGCAGCGGGAATTTCGCGGCCGCACGGCGGCGCGCTTCCATCTGGTGGAGAATCCTGTCGATGATCGCTTCTTTGCCGTTACCGGCCCGCCCCCGGGCCGCGACCGGCTGCTGTGCGTGGGCCGGTTGATGCCGCGCAAAGGGATTTTGGCGCTGCTCGACGCCTTTGAGCAGATTCTGGCGGTGCGGCCGGACGCGACACTGACCATCGTGGGCGAGACCACCAGCGACCCGGTCTACGCGGCACAGTGCCGCGCCCGCGCGGCCGCGCCGGCCTTGCGCGACCGCGTGCGTTTCGCGGGTGCACAACCGCCGGATGTCGTGCAAGCGGAGCTCGCGGCCTGCGACGTGATGCTCCTCGCCAGCGAACAGGAGACCGCCCCCGTCAGCATCGCCGAGGCCATGGCGGCGGGCCGCGCCGTGGTGACGACCGATGTGGGCGGCTGCGCGGCGATGGTGGCCGATGGCGTCACCGGCCGCGTCGTGCCGGCCAAGGATCCGGCTGCACTGGCCGCCGCCACCCTTGAGCTGCTGGCCGATCCGGTGCGCTGCCGCGCCCTGGGGCAGGCCGGCCGGGCCGCGGCCGAAGCCCGTTTCCGCCTGGATTCCATCGTAGATGCCACCCTGGCCGTCTATCGCCGGATTTTGGGGCCGGACCCTCACGTCACCCAGGAGCACCCATGAGCACCCCGTTACGTGTTGCCATCGTCAGCTTTTACCCGATCGACCCCGAACGCATCTCGGGCGGCATCCGTGCGGTGGCCTATCTGCTGGTGCGCGGGCTGCGCCGCCATACTGATCTGGACCTGCACGTCATCCACTGCCATTCCGACGTCGCCCAGGACCGGACCGAGCGCGATGGCAACGTCACGGTGCATTACCTTGCCCTGCCGCGGCAGCGCCTGGTGCCCAACATGATCACGGGGGTGGGGCGGATCGCGGCCCAGTTGCGCAAGATCCGGCCCGATGTGGTCAACGCGCACGGCCACAGCTATGCGGTCGCGGCGCTGGGGGCGGGCTACAATCCGGTGTGGACCATCCACGGCGTGATGCGTGAAGAGGCGCGGTACAACCCCGGGCTGTTCAACAAATTGGCGTTCGTCCTGGCCGGGCACTACGAGCGGCAGGCGTTGGCGCGGGTCGACAACATCACCGCCATCAGCCCGTATATCCGCAACACGTTCGCTGACCGCACCCGCGCTCGCTGGTTCATCACCGAGAACCCGGCGCCGGAAGACATGTTCGGCCTGCCGCGGGCCCCTGTTGCCGGCCGGCTGCTGCTCCCGGCCGCGGTGATCCCGCGCAAGGACCCGATTACGCTGGTGCGCGCCTTGGCCCTGGCGCGGCGCGAACTGCCGCACCTGCATTTACAGATCGCGGGCCGCGTCAACGAGACGGCTTACGTGGCTCAGGTGCAAGCCGCGTGCCAGGCGGAGGGGGTGGCCGACGAGGTCCAACTGCTCGGCGTGCAAAGCCAGGCCGATATGCGGCGGCTGTACGGCGAGGCGCAGTTGGTGGTGCTCTCCTCGCGGGAAGAGGTCTCACCGATGTCCGCCATTGAGGCGCTGGCCGCCGGCATCCCGGTGGTGACCACGCGGGCCGGCGGCGCCGGCTACATCGTCGACGATGGCCGCACTGGCTACGTGGTGGAGGTCGGCGATGCGGCCGCGTTGGCGGGGGCTATCGTCCGCGCGTTGACCGACAGCGATGCGTACACCGAAATGAGCCGCGCCGCCCATGCCGCAGCCGAGGCGCGCTTCCGGCTGGATCGGGTGGCCGACCGTTACCTGGAGATCTACCGCACGGTGGCAGGACGATGAGGATCCTGGTTTTCAGTGAGCGGCTGGCGCCTCCCCCCGACGAAGGGATCAAGAAGCTGGCGGTGAGCCTGGCGGCCGCGCTGCGCGACCTGGGCCACGACGTCTTGACCCTGACGACCGGCGGCGCCGACTGGCCCGATGGAACCGTGGCCGATGTGCCGGCCGATCGGCTGCTGCGCTCGCCCGCGCTGGCCCGGCGCATCGCCGATTTCGGGCCGCAGGCCGTGCTTTACGTACCCACCGCCTCGCTGACGCTGGCCAGCGGCCTGCGCGCACGCGTGTTGCGCGGCCATGCCCGCGGCGCGCCGGTTGCCCTGGTCGCAACCCAGGGCCGGCGGCACTCGCGGCTGGTGCGCCTGGCTGCACGGCTGGCCCGCCCCGACCTGTGCGTGGTCCAGGCGCAGCATACCGAGGCCCAGGCGGCCGCGTTGGGGTGGCGGACGGTGCGCGTGCCGCCGGGCGTCGACCTGACCACCTTCCGCCCAGTGACGCCCGATGTCCGCCGGGGCCTGCGCATCCGCTACGGGCTCCCGGCGGACGCGTGCGTGGTGCTGCACGCCGGCCACTTGAACCGCCGCCGCGGGGTGGGCGACCTGGCGGTGCTGGCCGGGCTGGCGACCCCCGTGTTGGCGGCCAGCACGAGCACCGTCCATGACCCGGCCCTGGCAGCCGAGCTGGTCGCGGCCGGGGTGCACCTCATCACGGCTTACGTGCCGCACATCGAGGAGTTGTACGGCGCCGCTGACGTCTATCTGTTCCCGACGCCGCCCGACCCCACCGGGCCCAGCAGCATCGACCTGCCGCTTTCGGTGCTGGAGGCCGCCGCGTGCAACCTGCCGATCCTGACCACGCGGTTCGGCGCGCTGCCCGAGCTGTGGCCCGATCGTCCCGGCGTCGCCTTCTACGATGACCCGGCGAGTCTGCGGGCCGGGTTGGCGCGCCTGCAGGCGCAGCCCGGCGCAACCCGGCCGCTGGCCGAGGCGTTCAGTTGGCAGGCTGCCGCTAAGCAGATGCTGGCCGAGCTTCTGATGGGACAAGCGCAGTGAACACGCCTTCGTCACCGCATCGCGAGCAACTCAATCCCAGCCTGGCCTGGGCGACCTACCTGCTGGCATCCGCGTGGGGGCCGGACGAGACGCTGCCCGCGCCCAGCGCCCCCGCCGAGCCCGCTGAGGTGATCAAGCTGCTGCGGCGCAACGGCGTGCCGCTGTTGACGCTGGCCGCCGACCCGCGGCCGCCCGCCCGCGCCCTGCTGTCCAGCCTGCCTTTCGCCGTCGCGCTGGCCGAAGACGCCGCGAATTTGGCACGCCAGGAGGCTGCGTTCGCCGAGGTTCAGGCCGCCTGGGCCGCCGCCGGCATCCCTGCGCTCTTCGTCAAGGCGCTGGGGCCGGCGCCCACCTTCCCCTATGTCAGCGGCAACCTGGACGTGGCCGTGCCGCGGCTGCAGCAAGACGCTGCGCGCAAGATCGTGCGCGACCTGGGCTACGTGGAGCTGCGCCACATCGAGGAGCCGAACAAGTTCCTGCTGCGCCGCCATCACCTGGGCGAGATCGCCTTCGATATCCACATCCACGGCCGGGTTGAGTGGCACACCGAGTTCCTCGACACGCCCGCGGTCTGGCAGCGCAGCGGTTTTGCGCCCGATTGCCGGCTGGCTGCCGTGCCTGCGGTCGAAGATGGCATCCTCATCGCCCTGGCCCATGCGCTCTACGAAAACAAGGCGCTGAAGCTGATCGAGCTGGCAAAAGTGATTTATGCCGCGCGGCGGCTGGCGGTGGATTGGCCGCGCGTGATCGCAGGCGCGCAGGCCAAAGGCTGGCTGCCGGGGCTGTGGTTTGCACTGGCGCTGTGCGACCGTTGGGAGGCGCAGCTCTACGGGACGGCCAGTCTGCCCGATGCGCTGCGGGCGCAGGCCGAGGCCGAGCTGGCGGCGTGGCAGCGGAGCTACAGCGGCTCCCTGTTTTCGGGCGCGGCGCGGGCGCCGGTGCGCCTGTCGTTCCTGCGCAGCAAACAGCTCTTCTACGCCAAGATGCTGGCCGATCCCACCCTGGCCGCGGCCGAGCGCGCCCGCCTGATCGTGGTACACACGGTCTACGGCACGCGGCTGCGGCTGGGCATCCGCAGCCAGCGTCCGATGCTGGTGGCGCTGGACGGGATCGATGGCAGCGGCAAATCGGCGCAGGCGGCGCTGCTCGCGCACGCCGTAGCCGGTGCGCCGGCCCGTCAGCGGCTCGTCTGGACCCGCGGGGGCAGCGCAGGGCTGCTGCAGCCGCTGTTCCGGCTGGGCAAACAGGTGCTGCGACGGCGCACCGCGGCCAGTGGTGCGCTCGTCTCCCCGGATTCGGCTGCCCCGGGCGCGCCGACCGCGCGTGAGGCCGAACGAGCGACCCTCTTCCGGCAGCCTGTGGTGCGGGCGGCCTGGCCCTGGCTCATCGCGCTGGAGCTGGGCCTCGCCTACCAGTGGCGCGTGCGGTGGCGGCTGGTGCGCGGCGATGTGGTGATCGCCGATCGCTATGTGCTCTCGGCGCTGATCGACCTGGCCGCGCGGTTGGAGCGCCCCGATATCGCACACTCGGCGCCGGGCCGGCTCCTGCGCAGGTTGGCCCCGCGGCCGGCGCACAGCTTCTGGTTCGACGTGCCGGCCGAGGTGGCGCTGGCGCGCAAAGGCGGCGAGGAATCCAGCGAAATGCTGCGGCGGCAGGCCGCAGTCGCGCCGGCGCTGGCGGCCGAGCTGGGCGCGACCCGGCTGGATGCGACCCTCCCGCTTGCGGATTTGAGCGACCCGCTGGTGACGCAGGTGCTGCGTTCCTATTTCGACGCGCACTGGACGCTGATCAACGCCCTGGTCTTTTCCAACCCACGGCCTTTGCCGGCCAATTGGCAGGAGGACACCGCGCCATGAGCACCGATCTCGGCAATTCAACACTCCAGAGTGCGGCCCCGCGCGAGGCGCCCCTCCGCATCCTGACCGTCACCAACATGTATCCGACCCCCACCGCACCCATGTCGGGGATCTTCGTGGAGGAGCAGGTGGCATCGCTGCGCCGTCGCGGCCTGGCGGTGGATGTGTTGGTGGTCAACGGCGTCGAAGAGGGGTGGGGCGCCTATCTGCGCGGCTTTTGGCGCATCCGCCGGGCGCTGCAAACTGCGGAGTATGACCTGGTCCACGCGCACTACGTCTTTTCGGGCGACCTGTTGATTGCGCAGCGCTGGCTGCCGGGCGTGCGCGTGCCGCCGGTGGTGCTGACCCAGCACGGCCCCGAAACACAGATCGGCTGGACGCCGCCGCTGTGCCGCTGGACCAGCCGCCGGGTGGCGCGCACCCTCGCGACCTCGCGGCGCGTCGAGCAGGCGCTGGGTCTGCCCGACGTGGTGATCCTGCCCTGCGGGTCCGACACCGAGCTGTTTCAGCCCATGCCGGCGGCTGAGGCGCGCACGGCGCTGGGGCTGCCCCTGGATGCGCCGCTGGTCCTCTTCTGCGGCATGCCGCAGCGGCCCGAAAAGCGGTTCGACCTGGTGGAAGCAGCCGTCGCGCGCCTCCGGGAGACCCGCCCGGAGGCGCAACTGATCGTCGCCGCCGGTGAGCCGCACGAGCGCATCCCGCTGTTCATGAACGCCTGCGATGCGTTGATCCTGGCGTCTTCGGCCGAAGGGTCGCCGATGGTGATCAAAGAAGCGATGGCCTGCAACCTGCCGATCGTGTCGGTGCCGGTGGGCGACGTGGAAGAGGTGATCGGCGGCACGGCCGGCTGCTACGTGGCCGAGCCCGAGGCCGGTGCGTTGGCCGCCGCGCTGGGGCAGGCGCTTGACTTCGGCGGCCGCACCCAGGGCCGCGCGGCCATCAGTCATCTGTCGTTGGCCGCCATCGCCGAGCGGATCGAGCAAGTGTACTGGGAAACGCTGGAGTGACCGCCTTGCGCATCGCACTCATTGCCCATTCCGATTATCCCTCCGAGCCGCGCACCCGTCGCATGGCTGAGGCGCTGGCGGGCGCGGGCTACCAGGTGGAGATGATCTGCCTGCGCCTGCCGGGCCGCACGGCCGCGGAGGAGATCGACGGTGTGCAGGTGACTCGGCTGCCGATCGCCCATCAGCAGGGGGCGGGCGCGGTGGCCTATGCGCGGGAATACGCGCGCTCATTCTGGCTGGCCGGGCGGCAGTTGTGGCGCAGCCACCGCCGCGCCCCGTTTGACCTGGTGCAGGTGCACAACCCGCCCGATGCGCTGATCTTCTGCACCCTGCCTTTGCGGCTGCGCGGCGTGCCGGTGGTGCTCGATCTCCGCGAGCTGACGCCGGAGCTGTTCATGTCCCGCTTTGCGCTGGCGCGTCGGAGCTTCATCGTGCGAACCCTCACCGTGCTGGAGCGTTGGGCCTGCCGCTATGCATCCGCTGTGATCGTTCTGCACGAACGCCATCGGCGCATCATGCTGGGCCGGCGGACGCCCGCCGACAAGCTGACCCAGGTGATGAATTGCCCGGACGACCGCGTGTTCGACCCGGCCGCCGCGCCGCCGCGGCGCGTGCCGGATGGCCGCTTCGTGGTGATCCACCACGGCGGCATCATGTATCGCTACGGCGTGGATTTACTGGTGGAGGCGGTGGCGCAGGTGCGTGACCGTATCCCCGGGATCCAGTTGGAGTTGTACGGCTCGGGCGACCTGCTGCCGGAGGTTGAGCGCCTGGTGGCGCAGCACGGCATGACGGACATCGTTCATTTTCACGGCATCCGGCCGTTGGAAGAGATGCCGGCGGTCATCACCCAGGCCGACGTGGGGGTGGCGCCCATGCGGCAGGACGTTTTCACCGATTGCGGGCTGCCCACCAAGCTGTTGGAGTACGTGGCGCTGGGTTTA
>JAPKMS010000203.1 GCA_026645775.1 Anaerolineae bacterium | reverse complement strand
TCTTGGTGGGGGGCGGCGTTCGATGTCTCCGCGGACGGGAATCGCATCATCTTCAACGTATTTGACTCCGATGGGGCTGCCCGGATCCTCCGCGTGAACAGCGATGGCAGCGGACTCGCGGAATACCCGTTCCCCGCCAACTACTTCTGGAGTGTGGCGAACCTCGGAATCAGCGGCGACGGCTCCAGAGTCTTCTACCAGGGCGCTCTGAACCCATGCTGCTCGTCGCCCCTCGAGCTGGGTGTATTCAACTGGGACGGCTCGGGCCGGCGCGTGCTCGACACCGTGGGGGGCTGGAATGGCACCGAGGGTGAGGTCGTGCAGTTATCGTACGACGGCTCGAAGCTGAACCACGGCTCCCGGAACCGTCTCTACAACACCGATGGCAGCGGCGTCCTGCAACTGGCGGCCTACGGAGCCACCTTGGCCGACGATCCGCCGCTGATGGTGGGCTCGGGTGACGGTGGCTTCCAAAGAAGCAGCATGAGCCGCGACGCCACACGGTTCCTCTTCTACTTCAACGTGGGCTATGTGGACGGCGCGCCGACGCCATCGCAACTGGGCCTGCTGGAGCTGAACCCGGCCAGCCTGGGCCAGGCCCCCGCCCTGGCCGATCCCAAGATCGCACCGTCTTACGTGTTGATCGGGGACTCGAAGACCAGCATCAGCGCCCGCATGAACACAGCCAACACCCACGTCCGCACCAACAGCGTGGCATTACGCAACGGGGTGGAGGTGAACACAAACCTCGTCAGTTCTGCTGTTCTGTATGACGACGGCAGCTACGGCGACGCGATGGCGGGCGATGGCCGTTTCACCAATAACACGGTTGGCGCCAGCGCAAGCGCTCCGCTCGGCCCGTACACCGTGCGCGTGAAGACCGAGGTGCGTGCGGCCGACGGCCGGCGCCACGCGGCCGCGCTCGACGTGGCGCAGCTCGACGTCGTCACGGTCGTGCCGCCGGGCATGGGTCCCTGCACGCCCACGCCGACCGCGACGGCGACGCCCACCCGCACGCTGACACCGACCCCGACCGCGACGGCGACCGCGACCTGGACGCCGACCGCAACCGCTACGCCTTCGCGAACACCGACGCCCACCGTCGGCCTCCCCGATCTGACCGTCAGCCGGCTGGAGGTGAATCAGGCGATCCAGAACGACGCCAACAGCATCCCGCTGATCGCGTTCAAGCGCACCGTCGTGCGCGCCACCCTGGGGTTGAGCTCCTCCATGCCCATCGGCAGCGTGACGGGCCAACTGCGGGGCTATCGCGGGAGCACGCTCCTGGGCACGGTCGCGCCGTTCAACCCCGGCGGCCGCATCACGGTGATCCAGCCGGCCGACTGGCGGCAGCTCAACCACACGTTGAACTTCGAGGTCCCATTCGGCTGGCTGACGGGGGATGTGCTCTTGCAGGTGGAGGTCAATCCCGACCGGGCGGTGCCGGAGAACAACTACGGCGATAACGTGGCGTCCATTAACGCGCACTTCGTGGATGGCGGCGACCTGCGCATCGCCTGGCTGCCGATCCGCTACGTCACCCCCGGCTATGTCGGACCGACCGAGCCTTCCGACCGCATCGCGAAGGGGCAGGCCTGGCTGGTCGCGACCTACCCGGTCAGCCACACCCGCGTCAAGTATTACCCGTGGCCGGGCATCACCTGGGGCGGCGATGTGAACTTCGGCACGGGCGGCATCAAGCTGCTCAATTATCTGAACCGGCTGCTCCAGCTCAGCCAGGCCAGCCCTCGGCCCGATCATGTCTACGGCTGGCTGCCGGCCAGCGTCTATCTTAGCAACGGCCTGGCTTGGCTGCCCGGCCAGACGGCCTTCGGCAACGATACCGATGGCCGCTGGCGCCGCACCTTGACGCATGAGATCGGGCACAACCGCAACCTGGGTCACTGGGACGCGACGATCGGTGCGCACGGTTTCGACGTTGCCGCGCGCGAGGTGCGCGCGGACACCCGGCTCGACTTCATGGTCCCCGGCCGGTTGGAGAACGAAGCCTGGGTTGCGCCGGGCGTCTACACCTATCTGCATGAGAGCATGGTGACGACTATGGCGCAGGAGAGCCCCTTCGGGGGTGCAGAGGCGACGGCGGCTGAGTACCTGCTGGCTTCGGGCCTGATCAACCAGGATGGCACGGCCAGCTTCGACGTCTTTTACCGGCAGACCCAGGCCGATCCGCTGGACAACCCGCCGGCCGGGACGGCCTACTGCCTGGAGCTGTACGACGCCGGGAGCACGAAGCTTTCCGGCACGTGTTTCGACATCTCGTTTGGCTTCGGCGACAGCGCCACGCCGATGACGACCGCACCGTTTGCGCTCACCGTACCCTTCCCGCCGACAGCCCGTCAGGTCATGCTGAAACACGGCAGTACGATCGTGGCAGCTCGCTGGATCAGCAACAACACCCCTACAATCAACGTGGCCCTCCCGGCCGGCGGCACGGTGAAGACGGTGACGTGGACCGCGGCCGATCTGGACGGGGATGCGCTGAGCTATTCGGTGCTGTACAGCGCGGACGACAAAGGCTCATGGTATGCAGTGGCGACGGATCT
>JAPKMS010000202.1 GCA_026645775.1 Anaerolineae bacterium | reverse complement strand
CGCAGAAGACCGGCGTGTGCCCGCACAGCAGGATCGCCTGGGCGCAGGATACCCAGGTGAAGGTCGGGATGATGATCTCCGAACCGGCCGGCAGATCGAGGAGCTTCACCGCCATGTACAGAGCGTTGGAGCCGCTGTCCACCATGGCGAAGCTGTTCAGGCCGGCCTTCTCCATGAACTTCTTCTCGAAGAGGTCAACGTTCTTGCCGAACCCCATCCACTGTGAACGCATGCAAGCAGCGACCTGTTGGATTTCATCGTCGCCGACAAAGGAGCCGAAGACCGAAATCATCTGTTATCTCCTTGGATTCTAAGAATGTGCGGGTGCCCCATCCCACTCGATTTCCACATAGTCTACGTGGCTGGAGACGATCCTGAAGCCGTTCCGGCAGTACCAATTGATGGCTGGGTTATCCTTCAGCACCTTCGCGGATATGCGCATGGGGCGCAGTTCGGCCGCCCAACGGCACATCGCCTGCAGGGCCCGGCGCATGTATCCTTTCCTCGCGAACCTCAGCTCTCCCAGGATGACATTGTACACGTCCCAGGTATCTTCGAGCATGCGGATGCCCATGCAGCCGATGCTGCATTCCTCTGCCCGAACGACGAACATGTAATCGTCATCGCGCGTCAGATACCTGCCAAACCACTCCTGTTGTGCGGATTCGGAAATGAGTTCCTTGAAGAAGAAGAACTGGCGATTCCGGTTTTTCCAGTCGCGAAGTTTGAATTGATCGCTTGCTTGAATCGCGCGCAGTTCAACCGCCGGATCTGTGCCCAAATGAGGTTCGCATAGAAGGGCAAACTGCTTCTTTGTCACACTTCGCTCCCTTTGGAAGGATGCTCTGAGCCAGAAGGGTAGTCGCTGAAGTCGGCCGCATGTTCATCGTTCATATCCGGTCGCCAGGCCGGGTGCGGCATATTGAGCACGAACGCGTCGTCTTCACCGAGGTTTTGGATGAGCGCCGGCGCCCCCACAGGAATCTCCACGGAGAGATAATGGTGCGCCTCGCCGCTGTGATACTCGCGGTATTCGCCCTCGATCCTTACGACAATGCGCACGTTCCCCTTGATGCACGTGAAAAAGCCGGTTCTGATCTTGTGAAGGTGCGGCCCTTTCGCGCATCCGGCAGCCACAACGGTGAGATATACCTGCTGCGGTTCCTGGCCGGGCTCGAAAAAGCCGTCATTGACATTATAGATGGGGATCAGAAACCCGTTAGGGCAACCGTTTTGATCACGCGTTGTAATTTGAGGGTGCATTTGAGTTTTTAATTCCATAGCCAAACTTCTCTCTTATTGCCCCAGCCAGTAGCGGACAGCCATCGGAATTCCGAGTCGATCTCTAGTTCGTTTCAGGACTGAGGCGGCTGGTTTCCCAGGGTAGTTGAGGGCTCAGCACCCCCGGTTCCTTGCCGTACCAGGCAAACTTCCGTTCGCTGTCGTCGTTGACCTCAAACCCGATGACTTCATCCAGTTGGAAGGTGGCCGCCATGCTGCCCCTAACCAGGAACAGGCCCACCCGGTGGAATCCGCTGTTCAGCAGGTTGCCGGGGATGTGGCAGATGCTGCAGTACAGGCCGGTCGGCGGCTGCACGTGCAGCACGGGGTCCGGGTCAAACCCGGCGCTGGCCGTGAAGGCGATGACTCCCTGGTCGTTATAGACGTGGAACGTTGCATGGAGATGGACTGCAGGCAGCAGGTTCCAGTACTCCACCTCGATGCGCAGCGGCGTTTGCATGGTGATCACGTCGCCCGGTTTACCGTCTTCGGGCCTCACGGCGATGCGATGTAGCCGTACCGTCTCATTACCAGGTGCCGTCGCGATGTCCGGCCAAACGCGCTCGCTGGCGTCATCTTCTCCCAGTCCCGTCCTCAGATAGGTGGTCACAATTGGATTGACCGCCCCTTGCGCTTTCAGTTGCCCGGCGTCCAGCCAAAATGCGTGCTGGCATAAGGTTTGCACCGCGACCATGTTGTGGCTCACGAACAGAACGGTCCGCCCTTCCTTCGCCACGTCCCCCATCTTCCCCAGGCACTTCTTCTGGAACTGGACGTCCCCCACCGCCAGCACCTCATCCACCAGCAGGATCTCCGGCTCCAGGTGCGCGGCCACGGCGAACGCCAGCCGCACGTACATCCCGCTGGAGTAGCGCTTCACCGGCGTATCCAGGAAGCGCTCGATCTCGGCGAAGGCCACGATCTCGTCGAACTTGCGCTCGATCTCGGTCCGCCGCATCCCCAGGATCGCGCCGTTGAGGTAGATGTTCTCGCGACCGGTCAGCTCGGGGTGGAAGCCAGTGCCCACCTCCAGCAGCGACCCCACGCGGCCGTGGATCTCGGCCCGGCCGCCCGTCGGCTCGGTGATGCGCGAGAGCACCTTCAGCAGCGTGCTCTTCCCCGCGCCGTTGCGGCCGATCACGCCGACGACCTCGCCCTGCTTCACCTCGAAGGAGACGTCGCGGAGGGCCCAGAGGTCTTCCGAAGATGGCGAATCT
>JAPKMS010000017.1 GCA_026645775.1 Anaerolineae bacterium | reverse complement strand
TCTCGCGCCAGGAATTCGAAGCCCAGATTGACTACCTGAAAAAGACCCCGCAGGTGCGCGACGTGCTGCTTTCCGGCGGCGACCCGCTCACCCTGGCGCCCAAGCTGCTCGAAGAGCTGCTCAGCCGCCTGCGCGAGATCCCGCACATCGAAATCATCCGCATCGGTTCGCGCGTGCCGGTCTTCATGCCGCAGCGCGTCACCCCCGAGCTGTGCGACATGTTGCAAAAATACCACCCGTTGTGGATGAATATCCACGTCAACCACCCCAACGAGATCAGCGCCGAGCTGGCCGAAGCAGCCGACCGCTTATCGCGCGCCGGCATTCCGTTGGGCAACCAGTCGGTGCTGCTGGCGGGTATCAACGACTGCGTGCACATCCAGCGCCGGCTGGTTCAGGACCTGGTACGCATCCGCGTGCGGCCCTATTACCTCTATCAGTGCGACCTGGTCGAGGGCGCCGGGCACTTCCGCACACCGGTGGCCAAGGGCATCGAGATTATCGAAGGGTTGCGCGGCCACACCTCCGGCTACGCCGTACCCACCTACGTGGTGGATGCCCCCGGCGGCGGCGGCAAGATTCCGGTGATGCCCAACTACCAGATCAGCATGTCCGACCACAAGATCATCCTGCGCAACTACGAAGGCTACATCACCACCTACGAAGAGCCGGTCGAATACCGGCCGCACGACCCGAAGACCTGCGCCTACTGCCAGAGCAAGCGCGTCGAGCCCGGCCAGATCGGCATCACCGGCCTGCTGGACGGCGACGAAATGTTCATCAAGCCGGAAGGGTTTGACGAACTGCACAATCGCGGCGGCGGCCAGCACCGCCTGCGCTCTGATTCAACCAAATGGAAGCCGCTCGGCATTGGTTCTGGCGAGGAAATGTGATAGAGTGATGTGAAGAAAGTTCTGAGTTCTGAGTTCTGAGACCTGAGTTCAGATGCGCAGAATTGATTCACGTAATTCACTTCCTCAGCAACTCATTGACACAGAACACAGTAACGATACTGATCATTTCACCTTGGAGGTCCCCCATGCACTATCGACGTCTTGGCCGGTCCGGCCTGAAAGTCTCCGAGATTTCGTTGGGCTCCTGGGTGACCTTTGGCAGCCAGGTGGATGAGCAAAATTCCATCGACATCGTCCACGCAGCCTACGACCAGGGCGTCAACTTCTTCGACACCGCCGATATGTACGCCGGCGGGCAGGCCGAAGTGATTCTGGGCAAAGCCATCAAAGGATTGCCGCGCGAAGCGCTGGTGCTGGCCAGCAAGGTTTTCTGGCCCACCATGCCCGGTCCCAATGGACGAGGACTGTCGCGCAAGCATGTGATGGAATCGATCCACGCCACGCTGCGCCGGTTGGACACCGATTACCTGGACTTGTACTACTGCCACCGCTACGACCCTGACACGTCCTACGAAGAAGTGGTGCGCGTGATGGATGATCTGATCCACCAGGGCAAGGTGCTGTACTGGGGCTCCTCAGGGTGGGAAGCCGCACAGGTCACGCAAGCCTTCGGCACGGCGCGCCAGTTCAACCTGGTGCCGCCCAGCACAGAGCAGCCGCAGTACAACCTGTTCCACCGCAAACGCGTGGAAAACGACTTGATGCCGGTGGTGCGCGAACTGGGCATGGGCCTGACCACCTGGAGCCCGCTGTATTACGGCATCCTGACCGGAAAGTACAACCACGGCATCCCGCCGGGCAGCCGCGCTGCCCTGCCCGAAATGGGCTGGATCCGCGATCACATCACCCCGGACCGAATCTCCGCGGTGCGCCAGCTCACCGAGCTGGCCGCCAGCCTGGACCTGACCACCGCGCAGCTCTCCATCGCCTGGATCCTGCGGCGCAAGGAAGTCAGCAGTGTGATCACCGGCGCCACGCGCATCGAGCAGTTGGATGAAAACCTGGGCGCGGCCGAGGCGTATGAGCGGCTCACCGAAGAACTGGTGGATGAGATCTTCCGCATTATCACGCCGATCGAGGAAAAGTAAAAAGATATTTAAAAAAATAGGGGCGCACGGTCGTGCGCCCCTATTTTATAAACCT
>JAPKMS010000201.1 GCA_026645775.1 Anaerolineae bacterium | reverse complement strand
TCGTGCAGGAGCTGGTGGCCTACCGGTTCACCAACCCGGTGCCTCCCGCGGCGTACCAGGCGCAGATGGCGATCGGGCTGGGATTGCTGGCTCCGGCCGCCGCGTTCGAGGGTAAACTGAAGACGGTCACCGTCCCGACGCTCATTCTCTTCGGTGAACACGACAAGGTGGTCCCGCCCGGCAACGCTGATCTGCTCCGCCGCGAGATCCCGCACGCCCAGGTTGTCATCCTGCCGGACGCGGGACACATCTTCCCGGTCGAGGCGCCGGAGCCGGCCAGCCAGGCGGTTTTGCGCTTTCTCGCGGAGTAAGACCATGCCGCGTCACGCCCAAATCGTCGCCACAGGCCGCTGCGTGCCCGACCGGGTGATGACCAACGCCGAATTCGAGCCGCTGGTCGGCAAGCCGGTGGACGAATGGCTCGTCGCCAAAGTCGGCATCCGGGAGCGGCACGTGATGGCCGACGACCAGGCCACGTCCGACCTGATCGTGCCGGCCGCCCGGCAGGCGCTGGACCGCGCCGGCATCACGCCTGAAGCGCTTGACCTGATCGTCGTCGCCACCGACACGCCAGACTACATCAGCCCGGCCACGGCGTCGGTCGTCCAGGCCAAGCTCGGCGCCGCGCGTGCAGGCACGTATGACATCAACTGCGCGTGCGCGGCCTGGGTGACCGGCCTCGACGCGGCGGCACGCATGATCGCCACCGACCCGGAGGTCAACCGCGTGCTGGTGGCCGGCGCGTACGGCATGACAAAGTACCTGGACTGGCACGACATCTACACGGCCACGCTCTTCGCCGACGGCGCGGGCGCGGTCGTGTTGGGGGCGGGGGATGCGCCCGGCTTCATGGCGGGCAAGCTGGCCGGCGCGGGCGAATACCACGACGCCCTGGGCATCTACAGCGGCGGCACCTACCGGCCGGTCACGGACGCAAGCATGGCACAGTATGGCCGGCCGCGCGTCCAGTTCGTCAAGAAGTTCCCGGCCACGTTCAACAGCGAGAACTGGCCCGCGCTCGTGCGGGAGGTCTGCCGCAAGGCCGGGTGGGCCGTGGACGACGTGGATTTCTTCCTGTTCACCCAGCTCAACCTGCGCACCATCGAGGATGTGATGGCGCGGCTGGGCCAGCCGATGGCGAAGACGCACTGGATCATGGACAAGTGGGGCTACACCGGCTCGGCCTGCATCCCGATGGCGTTAGATGACGCGGTGGAAAAAGGTCTCTTGCGGCCCGGCATGAAGGTGATCTTCTGCGCCACGGGCGGCGGGATGGCGATGGCGTGCAACGCGTGGGTGTGGACGGGGGACGGTAGGTAGGTGGTTGGTTAGGTGGTTGGTTGGTTGGCGGTTCACGGGGGGAGAGGCTTATGTACATCGGTGACTATCTGGGGCGGCGGCGGATTTACTCGCCCGACAAGCTGGCGATCATAGACGCCGGCAGACCGGGCGAGCCGGGCTACACCTATGCGCAGCTCAATGAACGCGCCAACCGGCTGGCCAACTTCCTGCGGAACGAAGTCGGGGTGGGCAAGGGCGACCGCGTGGGCATCTTCGCGCGGGACAGCATCGAGCACCTGGATCTCTTCTTTGCGCTGAGCAAGCTCGGCGCGATCCACGTGGCGTTCAACTGGCGGCTCCACCCGCAGGAGCTGGCCCGCCTCTGCGAAGACACGACGCCGAAGGCGATCGTCTACTCCGACGACTTCCGGCTGACGATCGCCAACCTGCAGGCCAGCCCCGCGTCGGCCTCCATCACCCACTATCTGCACCTCGAAGGCCCGGGGGTGGCCGACAGCCGGCTCTTTGCCGACGCACGCGACGGCTCACCTGCCGATCCTGTGACCTGTGAGACACTGGAGGCGGAGGACATCGCCGCGCTGCTCTTCACCGGCGGCACCACCGGCCTGGCCAAGGGCGCGCAGATCAGCCACCGGCAGATCGCCTGGAACACGCTCAACACCGTGATCCACGACGTCACGCACAACGACGTCTACCTGAACGTCTTCCCGATGTTCCACACCGGCGGGCTGCTGGTCTACACGCTGCCGCAAGTGATCTTCGGCGGGACGACGATCCTCACGCGCCAGTTCGACCCCGCCCAGGTGCTCGACCTGATCGAGCGCTACAAAGTCACGGTCTTCGGCGGCGTGCCCACCATGTACCAGATGATGACCCAGGCGCCGAACTGGGCGACCGCGGATCTGACCAGCCTGCGCTTCTGCACCTCCGGCGGCGCGCCGCTGCCCGTGCCGCTCGTCCAAAAGTACACGGCCGAGAAGGGCATCCGGTTCAAGCAAGGGTTCGGCATGACCGAGTTCGGGCCGGGCATCTTCGCGCTGGCGCCCGAGGATGCCATTCGCAAGGCAGGCTCCATTGGCCGCCCCAACTTCTTCGTGGACGCCCGCATCGTGGACGAGGAGAATCATCCCCTGCCGCCCGGCGAAGTGGGCGAGCTGGTGCTGAAGGGGCCAAGCTACTGCTCCGGCTATTGGGGCAACCCTGAGGCAAGCATCGCGGCCGTGGATGCCGAGGGCTGGTTCCACACCGGAGACCTGGCCACCTGCGACGAGGACTGGTATTTCTTCATCGTGGACCGCCTGAAGGACATGTTCATCTCCGGCGGCGAAAACGTCTACCCGGCCGAGATCGAAGCAGCGCTCTACCGGCATCCCGCGGTCCACATGTGCGCGGTCGTCGGGCTGCCCGACCCGAAATGGGGCGAGGTGGGACTGGTCTGCGTCGTACGGAAGCCCGGCGCCGCGGTGACCGCCGAAGAGCTGATCGCCTTCCTGCAAAACAACCTGGCGCGCTACAAAGTGCCGCGCCGCGTCGAATTCCTGGATGCCCTGCCGATCTCTGCGGCGGGCAAGATCCTGAAGCGCGAGCTGCGGGAGAAGTTCACAACAGCACCCTGAGGAGCAGCACCATGACAGACGCTATCCCAACCTTTCCCGGCATCACCTCGACCCTGGTTGACACGCCCAGGCTGCGCCAGCACGTTCTATCGTGCGGCCCGGCGAACGGCACGCCGATCGTCTTCATCCACGGAAACTTCTCGGCCGCGACCTACTGGGAGGAGCTGATGCTCGCCCTGGCCGGCCACGGTTTCAGATGCCTCGCGCCCGATCTGCGCGGGTACGGCTGGACCGAGGACAAATTGATTGACTCGACGCGCGGCTACCGCGATTGGAGCGATGACCTGGACGAGCTGCTGGTCGAGCTGGGCGTCGAGCGCTGCCACCTGGTGGCCTGGTCCGCGGGCGGCGGGGTCGCCTATCGCTTCATCGCCGACCACCCGGCCAAGGTGATCACCGTGACGCTGCAAGCGCCGGTGAGCCCCTACGGCTTCGGCGGCAGCAAGGGCATTGAGGGGACGCCCTGCTATGACGACTGCGCCGGGTCAGGCGGGGGCGTGGTGAATCCTGAGTTCGTCAAGCGCATCCTCGCGGGGGACCGCAGCGCCGACGACCCGAACTCGCCCCGCAACGTCATCAACGCGTTCTACTACAAGGCGCCGTTCCGCGCCGCGCGCGAGGAGGACTTCCTGACGGCAGCCCTGCAAGAGAAGGCCGGCCCCGAGCGCTACCCCGGTGATTTCGTGCCCTCGGCCAACTGGCCGAACGTCGCGCCGGGCGTGCTGGGCCCAGTCAACTGCTGGTCGCCCAAGTATCTGCGCACTGAAGTGCCCGACCTGCTGGCCGCGACCCCGAAGCCGCCGGTGCTCTGGGTTCACGGCGACAGCGACATGATCGTCGGCGACCTGTCCCTGTTCGATTTCGGCGGGCTGGGCAAGCTCGGCTACGTGCCCGGCTGGCCCGGCGACGAGGTCTATCCGCCCCAACCCATGGTGAACCAGACCCGCGCCGTGCTGGAGCAATACGCCGCGGCCGGCGGCGCCTACCGCGAGATTCTGTTGGCCGACTGCGCGCACTCGCCGCACATCGAGCATCCGGCGGAATGGGTGGACGCGTTCTTGGTGTTTGTGGGATAGTGGGTGGGTGGGTTGGTTGGTTGGTTTGTTGGTTTGTTGGTTGGTTAGGCCTGGTCTCTCAAGGAAGGGTTTATGTTCATTGGTGACTGGCTCGGGCGGCGCGAGAAGCTGTCCCCGCACAAGGTGGCGCTGATTGACACGATCGGTGGGCGGGAGATCACCTACCGGGCCTGGTTCCGGCAGATGAACCGCACCGCGCACTTCCTGGCCGCCGAGCTCGGCGTGGTCAAGGGCGACCGCGTCGCCGTGCTGGCGAGCAACAGCGTCGAGTACCTGGATCTCTGGTTCGCCCTGGGCGTCCTCGGCGGGATCATGCAGAACCTCAACTGGCGGCTGGCCGTCCCCGAGATGGAACGGGTGCTGCTGGATGCCGAGCCGGTCGCGCTGGTCTACAGCGGCGAGTTCGGGGAGCAGGTCAATGCCCTGCGCGGCCGCCTGCCGTCGGTCAAGCATTTTGTCAGCCTCGATGCGCCCGCCGCGGCGGATGATCTGGCGTTCTCCCGGCGGGAGGCTTACCCCGACACGCCCACGCCCAGCGTCGAGCTCGCGTGGGACGATCCGTGGGTGCTGTGCTATACTGGCGGAACCACCGGCCTGCCGAAGGGCGCGGTCTTGACGCACGGCAGCATGGCGGCCAACTCGATCAACACGGTCATGAGCTGGGGCGTCACGCCGGACGATGTGGTGCCGCTGATCAGCCCGCTGTTTCACACCGGCGGCTTGAACGTCTTCACGCTGCCCCTCGTGCACGTCGGCGGGACGACGGTTGTGACCAAAGGGTGGAACACCGGCCAGATGTTCGACCTGATCGCAGAGCACACGATCACCCTCTTCTTTGCTGTGCCGACCATGTTTATCATGATGCAGGAGCACCCGCGCTGGGCCACGGCCGATTTTTCGGGCCTGAAGTACGTCATCAACGGCGGCGCACCGTGCCCGCTGCCGGTCTTCGAGAAATGGTGGGCGAAGGGCGTGCCGTTCAAGACCGGGTACGGCCTGACGGAAGCCGGGCCTAACACTTTCTGGCTGCCGGAGGAGGAAATCCGGCGCAAGCCCGGCGCGGTCGGCTACCCGCTCTTTCACGTGGACGTGACCGTGGTGGACCCGATCACGGAGCAGCCGTGCGCGGCCGACCAGATCGGCGAACTGCTGATCCGCGGGCCGCATGTCTGCGCCGGCTACTGGCGCAACCCGGGGGCCACCGCCGCGACCTTCCGCCCGACAATCGCCGACCCATCCGGCCCGGCCTGGCTGCACACGGGCGATCTGGCCTGCTGCGACAGCGACGGCTGCTATCGGATCGTCGGCCGCTCCAAGGACATGATCATCTCCGGCGGCGAGAACATCTATCCCGCGGAGGTGGAGAGCGCCATGCACGGACACCCGGCCGTCGTCGCGGCCGCGTTCTTCGGCGTGCCGGATGCGCGCTGGGGCGAGGTCGGCCGGGCCGCGGTCGTGCTCAAGCCGGGCACGCGGCTGACCGGCGAGGATCTGCTGACCTATCTGCGCGACCGGTTGGCGCACTACAAGGTGCCCAAGTCGGTGGTCTTCGTGGACGCGTTACCCATCACCGCAGCGGGCAAGGTGGACAAGGTCGAACTCGTACGGATGTACGGATAAATGGGTTGGTTTGTTGGTTGGTTTGTTGGCTGGTTGGTTGGCTTGGAGGTGTGGGATGGCGTACCAGGACATTAGCGAGTCGCGGATGTATTGCAGGGCGGAGGAGGTTGCGGATGAGACGTGGAGCGTTGTGATCAAGTGACCGCCGTTTGCGCACGACACGATAGGCAAGCAGTTAACAAGAGCCGCTGATTCGGCCAAACTCACTGACGAGCTTGAATCCCTGGCCATCGAAATCAACTCGTACATCAAATTCCAAAAGACACGCGCTGCAAAAGAAACCAACGCCGAATACAACCTTGATCCGGACACAGACCAACTCACAACCGAACCAACCAACCAACGAACAAACTAACTAATAAACCAACCAAGGAGGATCACTCCATGCGAAAGCCCCAACCTTTTCCGCACGCCGTCGCCATTGTCGGCGTCGGCATGTCGAAGTTCGGCGCGTTCCCGGATAAGAGCAGCCGCGATCTGTTCGTGGAGGCGTTCCGGGAGCTGCGCGCGACCGTAGACAAAGGGTTCGACCCGGCGGTCATCGAATCGCTGTACCTGGGCAACTTCTCGAGCGACCTGTTCGAGGGCCAGGGGCACATGGCGCCGATCATGGCCGATGCGGTCGGGCTGTGCCCGGTGCCGGCGATGCGTCTGGAAGATGCCTGCGCCAGCGGCGGCGTGGCGCTGCGCCAGGGCGTGCTGGCCGTCGCCTCGGGGATGCAGGATGTTGTGCTGGTCGGCGGGGCCGAGCGGATGACCAAGCTGCCCACCGCCCAGGTCACCGACACCCTCGGCGCCGCGGCCGACACGCTGTTCGAGATCCCGGCCGGTTTCACCTTCCCCGGCTTCTACGCCGCCATTGCCACGGCCTACATGCACCGATACGGCATGACGCCGGAGCACCTGATGAACGTGGCGATCAAGAACCACGAGAACGGCGCGTTGAATCCCAAAGCGCAGTTCGGCGTCACCATCCCCGACTGGATGCAGGGCCGCATCGCGGCCGCGGTCAAGAAAGGGAAGCCCGCGCCGACCTGGCGTGACCAGTGGGACTTCCTCCACGACAACGCGGCCAACCCGATGGTCGCCTGGCCCCTGCGGCTGTTCGACTGCTCCCCCGTGACCGACGGCGCAGCGTGCGTGCTGCTGGTGAGCGGCGAACGCGCGCGGGAGTTCACCGATAACCCGGTGTACATCATCGGCGCGGGGCAAGCCTCCGACGCGGCACTGCACGACCGGGCCGACCTGACGACGCTGAGCGCCGCCCGCGGCGCGGCCGCGCAGGCCTACGAGCAGGCCGGCGTGAGGGCGAGCGACATCCGCATCGCGGAAGTACACGACTGCTTCACCATCGCCGAGATCATTGCCAGCGAGGACCTGGGGTTCTTTGCGCCCGGCACGGGCTACCGGGCGGCCGAAGATGGCATGACCGCCCGCGACGGCGCCCGGCCGATCAACACCTCCGGCGGCCTGAAGTCAAAGGGACACCCGGTCGGCGCGTCGGGGGTGGGGCAGGCAATCGAGGTCTTCAAGCAGATGCGCGGCGAGGCCGGCGCCCGGCAGGTGGCAGGCGACGTCCCGTTGGCTGTCACCCACAACGTCGGTGCGACGGGGTCAACGTGTGTGGTGCATGTGTACGAGAGAAGGTAACTTGGTAGATTGGTAAGTAGGTAAGTTGGTAGACCGGTCAGACAACCAATGTACCAATCTACCAATCTACCAGTCTACCCGCCCAGGAGGCAACCCATGTCCGAACCAACCACCCGCCCCTTCACGGCGGCGTCCTTCAACCAATACCTGGCCGAGCACAAGCTGATGGGGACGCGTTGCCCGACGTGCGGTGCGACGTATCTGCCCCCGCGTGCGATCTGCCCGGCGTGCCACGGCGACGCGCTCGAATGGGTCGAGCTGTCCGGCCGCGGCAAGCTGGCCGCGTTCACCTCCATCTACGTGGGTCCCAGCGCAATGGTGGCCGAGGGCTACGATCGCAACAACCCGTACGTATCCGGCATCGTGGAAACCGAAGAGGGCGCCAAGATCAGCGCCCGCATCGTGGGCGTGGACGCGAAACGCCCGGACGTCGCCTGGATCGGTGCGCCGCTGACCGTGACCTTCCTGGATCGCGGCGAGGGCGAGGCGAAGAGCACGGTGCTCGCCTTTGCTGCGAGTTGAGAGGCTGCCACTGCCCGGCGGTTGAAACCGCGGCAACCTGCGCAAAGTCCATCCTGCGATGGACTCTGGATCGACGCGACGGGCCGGCCATTCCAGTCGGCGCAGGCCGACTTGGCAAACGTTGCAGCGACTTACAGTCGCCCCTACCCGGCGGTTGAAACCGCAGCAACCTGCGCAAAGTCCATCCTGC
>JAPKMS010000200.1 GCA_026645775.1 Anaerolineae bacterium | reverse complement strand
CTACCAATCTACCAATCTACCAATCTACCAACCTACCAACCTACCAACCTACCAACCTACCAACCTACCAACCTACCAGCGGAGCAATTATGCCCAAAACACTCTTCAACAAAATCTGGGACAGCCATGTCGTGGCGCAGGAGCCCGGCAGCCCGGCTGTTTTGTACATTGACCTGCACCTGGTGCACGAAGTAACTTCGCCCCAGGCCTTCACCGGGCTGCGCGGCCGCGGGTTGAGGGTGCGGCGGCCCGACTGCACCGTGGCGACCGTGGATCACAGCATCCCGACCACCGACCGCGCGCTCCCGATCGCCGACGCGCAGGCCGCGGCGCAGATCGCGATGCTCTCGGCCAACTGTGCCGAGTTCGGCATCCCGCTCTTCGATGTTGCCAGCGGCCGGCAAGGGGTCGTCCACGTCATCGGCCCGGAGCAGGGCTTAACCCAGCCCGGCATGACCGTGGTGTGCGGCGACAGCCACACGGCGACCCATGGCGCGTTCGGCGCGCTGGCGTTCGGCATCGGCACCAGCGAGGTCGAGCACGTCCTGGCCTCGCAGTGCCTGCTGCAGGACCGCCCTAAGACCTTCGAGGTGCGGGTGGAGGGGAAGCTGAAGCCCGGCGTCGGCGCCAAAGACCTGATTCTTGCTCTCATCGCGAAAATCGGTGTCGGCGGCGGCACCGGCTCGGTCTTCGAGTACACCGGTGCGGCGATCCGCGGCCTCTCAATGGAGGAGCGGATGACCGTCTGCAACATGAGCATCGAGGGCGGCGCGCGGGCCGGGCTGATCGCGCCCGATGAGGCCACGTTCGAGTTCCTGGCCGGCCGGCCGGCGGCGCCGCACGGCGCGGCCTGGGACGCCGCGGTGGCCGCCTGGCGGCAGCTCCCCAGCGACCCCGGCGCGAGCTACGATCACTCGGTCACGCTGGACGCCGATGCATTGGAGCCAATGATCACCTACGGCACAAACCCCGGCATGGGGATGCCGGTCACCGGCCGCGTGCCCGATCCGGCCGGCATGGCCGACGCGGTGCAGCGCCGCTCGCTAGAGAAGGCGCTGGCCTACATGAGGCTAACTCCGGGCCAGACGCTCCTGGGGCATCCGGTGGACGTCGTGTTCATCGGCAGTTGCACCAACGGCCGGCTGACCGATCTGCGCCAGGCCGCGTCGGTGCTGCGGGGGCGACACGTTAACCCCGGCACCCGCGTCCTGGTCGTGCCCGGCTCGCAAAAGGTTAAGGATGAGGCTGAGGCTGAGGGCTTAGACCGGGTTTTCCGGGAAGCCGGCTGCGAATGGCGCGAGCCGGGGTGCAGCATGTGCATCGCGATGAACGGCGACCAGCTTGCACCCGGCCAGTACGCCGTCAGCACCAGCAACCGCAACTTCGAGGGCCGGCAAGGGCCGGGCGGCCGCACCTTCCTCGCCAGCCCGCTGACCGCGGCCGCGAGCGCAGTGGCGGGCGCGGTGGCGGATGTTAGAGCAATGATTTAGGCGGGTACGGGAATTGGGATTGGGGACTAGGTACTGGGGACTAAGGACTAGGAGTTGTCCCCTAATCCCTGGTACCTGGTCCCCAGTACCCCCTCCCAAAGGAACACACATGCAACCATTCACCCAACTTACTTCCCGCGTTGTGATCCTGCCGGTGGACAACATCGACACCGACCAAATCATTCCGGCGCGGTTTCTGAAGACCACCGAGAAGACCGGGCTGGGGCGTTCGCTCTTCTCGGAGTGGCGCTACAACGCGGACGGTTCGCCCAAGCCCGATTTCGCGCTGAACCGGCCGGAGGCGCGCGGTGCGCAGGTGCTGCTGGCGGGCGATAACTTCGGCTGCGGCAGCTCGCGCGAGCACGCACCCTGGGCGCTGGCCGATTTCGGTTTCAGGGCGGTCATCAGCACGTCGTTCGCTGACATCTTCCGCAACAACGCGCTGAAGAACGGCTTTCTGCCGGTGGTTGTTTCGCCCGAGGTGCATCAGCGCTTGCTCGACCTGGCTGCCGATCCATCGGCCAAGGTGACGATTGACCTGGCAAGCCAAAACGTCCACCTGCCCGACGGCGCCACCGCGTCCTTCCCGATAGACGGGTTCAGCAAGACCTGCCTGTTGGAAGGCGTGGATCAGTTGGGCTACCTGCTGCTGCACGAGTTGCAGATTGACGGCTACGAGCGGACCCACCCCGCACGCGTGGATACGTTGACCTTATAGCATTCCGCCCATCTGTGCGTGTTTTGTAGCAATATCCGGGACACAGATTTACACAGATGAACACAGATCGAAATCGCTATTTGTGTGAATCAGTATCCGCCGATTCGGCTGCGGCAGGAGGCCGCGTGATGCAATCATTCAAACAGGAATTCGAACAGGATAGGAGATACACCTGGGCGACAGTTACCCCTGTCGCCCAGCCCATCGGCTGCTTCGCGTAGAGTCTGGTTCACCGATCTACCAACTACCATATTACCAATTCACCGATCTACCAGGAGCATCCGATGACACAAATCCATATCTACGACACCACGTTGCGCGATGGCGCACAGGCCGAAGGGGTATCCCTCTCCTTGGAGGACAAGCTCAACATCGCCCTACGACTGGATGATATCGGCGTCCCCTTCATCGAAGGCGGCTGGCCGGGCTCCAACGACAAGGATCGCGACTTCTTCCGCGCCATCCGCGCCGAGCCGCTCCGACAAGCGCAAATCGCCGCGTTCGGCTCGACGCGCCGCGCGGGCGGACAGTGCGAGGCCGACCCCCAAATCGCCGCGCTGCTGGAGGCCGAGACGCCGGTCGTCACCATCGTCGGCAAGAGCTGGGATCTGCACGTGCATCACGTTCTGGAGACCACGCTGGACGAAAACCTGGCCATGATCGAGGACAGCGTACGTTATCTGCGGGAGCAGGGACGCCGCGTCTTCTACGATGCCGAGCACTTTTTTGACGGCTACACCGCCAACCCGGACTACGCCCTGGCAACCATCCGTGCGGCGGCGCGGGCGGGCGCGGAATGCGTGATCTTGTGCGAGACCAACGGCGGCGCGCTGCCGTGGCAGGTGGAAGCGGTCGTCCGGCAGACGGCCGCTATCCTGGCCGCGCACGCCGCCGAGCGAGAGATCGCCGCGCCGGTGCAGATCGGCATTCACACGCACGACGACGGTGGCCTCGGCGTGGCGAACGCCCTGGCTGCGGTGCGCGCGGGGGCGACCCAGGTGCAGGGCACCGTCAACGGCTACGGTGAGCGGGTGGGCAACTGCAACCTCTGCACGGTGATCCCCGATCTCCAGATCAAAATGGGCTATCGCTGTCTTGAGGACGAGGGCCTGCAACGCTTGTCTGAGTTATCGCATTTCGTGGACGAGACGGCGAACATGGCCCCCAACCCGCGCCTGCCGTTCGTTGGCGCCAGCGCTTTCGCACACAAGGGCGGCATCCACGTCGCCGCGATCATGAAGGTGGAGTCCAGCTATCAACATATCGATCCGACCCGGGTCGGCAACCGCAAGCGGGTGCTCGTGAGCGAGCTCTCCGGCCGCGGCAACCTGGTGTACAAGGCGCGTGAGTTCGGCCTGGATGCGTCTCGCGAGGACGTGCAGCACGTGTTGACCCAGGTGAAGGAGCTGGAAAATCGCGGCTTCTATTTCGAGGGCGCGGAGGCATCGGTGGCGCTGTTGCTCCAGCGGATGCAGCCCGACTATCATCCGCCGTTCGAGCTGATCGACTTCATGACCGTGGTCGAGCACCGCCAGGGCCGCGGCATCCTGGCTGAAGCCACGGTCAAGGTGCAGGTCGGCAGCGAAGTGATGCACACCGCGGCCGAAGGCAACGGCCCCGTCAACGCGATGGACCGGGCGCTGCGCAAGGCGCTCCTGCCGCACTACCCGAAGTTGGCCGAGATTTACCTGGCTGACTACAAGGTGCGCATCCTCGACGGCGACGCAGCAACCGCCTCCACCACCCGCGTCATCATCGAGACACGAAACGGACACGGCTCCTGGAGCACCGTGGGCGCGTCCACGAATATCATCGAATCGTCCTGGCACGCGTTAGCAGACAGCATGGAATACGCGCTCGTGTTGGGATGTTGAGGAAAAGGAATCATTCATGCAAGCAAAGATCACTCTCTTGCCGGGTGACGGCATCGGCCCGGAGGTCGTCGCCGAGGGCGTCAAGGTTCTCCAGGCTGTGGCCGCCCGATATGGCCACACGTTCGAATTCACCGAGGCGCTGATCGGCGGCAGCGCCATCGACACGACCGGCTCACCGCTGCCCGATGAGACGTTAGCCGAGTGCCGGGCGAGCGACGCGGTGCTGTTGGGCGCAGTCGGCGGGCCGAAGTGGAGCGATCCCCGCGCCGCGGTGCGGCCGGAGCAAGGGCTGCTTGGCCTGCGCGGCGGGCTGGGCCTCTACGCCAACGTGCGGCCGGTCAAGGTCTACCCCGCGCTGGTGGGCGCATCCACATTGAAGCCGGACGTGCTGGCCGGCGTGGACATGATCATCCTGCGCGAACTCACCGGCGGCCTCTACTTCGGGGTACCGCAGGGGCAGAGCGGCGAGAAGCCGAACCGATCGGGCGTGGACACCATGGCCTACACCGAGGGCGAGGTCTCGCGGCTGATGCGCCTGGCCTTCGAGCTGGCGCGCGGGCGGCGGAAGAAGGTCACCTCTGTGGACAAGGCCAACGTGTTAGCGTCGTCGCGGCTCTGGCGCACGGTCGCGCACGAAGTCGCCGCCGAATATCCCGACGTCGAGATGGAAGATATCCTGGTGGACGCCTGCTCGATGCACCTGATCCGCCGGCCGGCCGACTTCGACGTGATCGCCACCGAGAACATGTTCGGCGACATCCTTTCCGATGAGGCCTCAATGCTCGTGGGCAGCATGGGCATGCTGCCGTCCGCCTCTCTGGGCGCGGGCAAGTTCGGCCTCTACGAGCCGATCCACGGCAGCGCGCCCGACATCGCCGGCCGGGGCATCGCCAACCCGCTGGCGACGATCCTGAGCTGCGCCATGCTGCTGCGCTGGTCGCTTGGGCTGGCAGCCGAGGCGGACGCGGTGGAAGCCGCTGTCGACGCGGTGCTGGCCGCTGGCTACCGCTGCGGCGACATCCGGACGCCCGGCTGCGTGCTGCTCGGCACGGTGCAGATGGGGGATGCGGTGGTAAAATATCTCGGTGGGAAATCTGACGCAACTTAAGGAGAAGCAGCATGCTAAAAATCCGCTCGGATATGGCCTTGACCTTCGATGATGTGTTGTTGATTCCGCGCCGCTCGGCGATCCGTTCGCGGAGCGACGTCAGCACCGCCACGCAGCTCACGCGCCACATCGGCGTGCACATCCCGATCATCAGCGCCAACATGGACACGGTGACCGAATCGCACATGGCGACCGCCATGGCGCGCGCCGGCGGCATCGGCATCATCCATCGCTTCATGACCGCCGAGCGGCAGGCAGAAGAAGTGCGCCGCGTCAAGCGCGCCGAAAGTCACATCGTCGAACACCCCTACACCCTCCAGGCCGCTGCCACAGCCGCCGAAGCTCGGACCTTGATCGCCCGCCGCGGCATCGGCGGCCTGGTGGTAGTGGATGACGAGGATCGTCCCTTGGGCATCGTCACCCATCGCGATCTGCAATTCGCCGCGGCCGATGCGCCCGTCAGCGCGGTGATGACCGGCGCCGCACGCCTGGTGACGGCGCCTCAGGGCACGACCCTCGAAGAAGCCCGCCGCATCCTGTACGAGCATCGCATCGAGAAGCTCCCGCTGGTCACGCCTGAGGGCCGGCTGGTCGGATTGATCACCATGCGCGATATCAACAACCTGTCGCAGCACCCGGACGCCACCAAAGACACCAAAGGTCGGCTCCGGGTTGGCGCGGCGGTGGGGGTGCAGGCAGGCTATCTCGAACGCGCTAACTTGCTGCTGGAGGCCGGCGCCGATGTGATCGTGGTGGATATCGCCCACGGACACTCCGAGAACGCCATCGACGCGGTGCGCGGCCTCCGGCGCGAGTTTGGCAGCGTCGAAATCGTCGCCGGCAACGTGGCCACCGCCGACGGCACGCGCGACCTCATCGATGCCGGCGCGGATGCGATCAAGGTCGGCGTGGGGCCCGGTTCCATCTGCATCACGCGCATCGTCACCGGCTTCGGCGTCCCGCAGTTGACCGCGGTGGCCGAATGCGCCGAGGCGGCCGCTCCGCACGGCGTACCGATCATCGCCGACGGCGGCATTCGCACCTCGGGCGATGTCGCCAAGGCGCTGGCCGCCGGCGCCGACAGCGTGATGGTCGGCAGCCTGCTGGCCGGCACCGATGAAAGTCCGGGCGTCATCATCATGCGCAACAACCGGCGTTACAAGGTAAGCCGGGGCATGGCCTCGATGGGGGCCACCATGGATCGCCCGGACCGTCGCGCGAAAGAAAGTGAGGACGACCCATCGCTGACCCAAGTGGTCGCCGAAGGGGTCGAAGCGGCCGTACCCTATCGCGGGTCAGCCCAGGATGTTTTGTACCAGCTCGTGGGCGGGCTGCGCTCGGCGCTCAGCTACGGTGGCGCCACCACCATCGATGAGCTCCAGGCCAACGCTGAGTTCATGCTGATCAGTCAGGCCGGCGTGCAAGAGAGCCATCCGCACGATGTTGATGTGTTGTAGCTGAGGCTGAGCTTGAGGTTGAGGTCGAGGTCGGGGCTTGGCCTTAACCTTAACCTCGTCATCGAAAGGATATTCCATGCGTTCCGACATGATCAAAAAGGGATTCGAGCGCGCACCGCACCGCTCATTGCTGCGCGCCACCGGCGTCATTCAGAGCGAGGATGATTGGAACAAGCCGTTCATCGCCATCGCCAACTCGTACATCGATATTATCCCCGGCCATGCGCACCTGAACGTCTTCGGTGAAGTCGTGCGCGCGGCGGTGCGGGCCGCGGGCGGCGTCCCGTTTATGTTTAACACCATCGGCGTGGATGACGGCATCGCGATGGGGCACGCGGGGATGAAGTACAGCCTGCCCAGCCGCGAGCTGATCGCGGACTCGGTCGAGACGATGATCGCCGCGCACTGCTTCGACGGCATGATCTGCATCCCGAACTGCGACAAGATCGTGCCGGGCATGTTGATGGCCGCGATGCGGCTCAACATCCCGACGATCTTCGTCAGCGGCGGGCCGATGCGGGCCGGCGTGACCCCTTCCGGCAAGGTGGTGGATCTGATCTCGGTCTTCGAGGGGGTGGGCGCCTACCGGTCGGGCAAGATCGATGACGCCGGACTAAGCGAGCTGGAGCAGTTCGGCTGCCCGACCTGCGGCTCGTGCTCCGGCATGTTCACCGCCAACTCGATGAACTGTCTGTGCGAGGCGCTCGGCATGGCACTGCCGGGCAACGGCACGATCCTGGCCGTGGATCCGCGCCGCGAGGAGCTGGCCCGTACGGCCGCACAGCAGGTGCTGAAACTCATCGATCTCGATCTCAAGCCGCGGGACATCGTCACCGCAGAGGCGATCGACAACGCGTTTGCGCTGGACATGGCGATGGGCGGCTCGACCAACACCGTGCTGCACACCCTGGCGCTGGCGCACGAGGCCGGCGTGGCCTATCCGCTGGCGCGGCTGAACGAGGTCGCGGAGCGCGTGCCGAACATCTGCAAGGTGTCGCCGTCGTCTAGCTACCACGTCGAGGACGTGGATCGCGCCGGCGGCGTCTCCGCGATCCTGTGGGAGCTGTCGAAGAAACCGGGCGTGCTGCACACCGACGCCATCACCGTGACCGGCAAGACGCTGCTGGAGAACGTGCGGGGCGTGGAAAGCCAGGACGCAGCGTGCATCCGTCCGCTGGCCAATCCGTACAGCGAACGCGGCGGGCTGGCGATCCTGTTCGGCAACCTGGCGCCCGACGGCGCAGTGATCAAGACCGCGGGTGTGCTGCCGGAGATGCTGTGCCACACAGGGCCCGCGGTCGTCTTCGACTCGCACGACGAGGCCAACGCCGGCATCCTGAGCGGCAAAGTGAAGGCCGGTGACGTGGTGGTGATCCGCTACGAGGGGCCGCGGGGGGGGCCGGGGATGCAGGAGATGCTGGCGCCCACGTCGAACATCATGGGCATGGGACTCGGCTCATCGGTCGCGCTGCTCACCGACGGCCGGTTCAGCGGCGGCACGCGCGGCGCGTGCATCGGCCACGTCTCGCCCGAAGCCGCGGCCGGCGGTCCCATCGGGCTGCTCCGCGACGGCGACAGGGTCACGCTCGACATCCCGGCGCGACGTCTGGACGTGGATCTGTCGGATGAGGAGTTGGCGCGCCGCCGGGCCGAGTGGCGTGCTCCAGCACAAGCGTTGACCGGCTGGCTCAAGCGCTACACCGCAATGGTCACGTCGGGCAGTCAAGGGGCCGTGTTGCAGGTGTGATCGGCCGCCCCGTCGGCCAGAGCTTAAAACCAACAGAGGCCCTTCCAGCCAATCAGACTGGAAGGGCCTCTGTTGGAAACAAAACAAGAAGCGAAAAATACTCTACAGATGCTAGTTGCCCAGGTGGGCCGGGCCGAACGCGTCCGGCAACAACTCGCTCAGTCGATACACCCTCCGGCCCCCGGCGAGATCAGCCACAATGACGATCATTTCCAGGTTGAACTCAGCCAGCACTTGTCGGCAGGCGCCGCACGGCGTCACCGCATTCTCGGTCACAACAGCCACCGCGCTAAATTGCCGCACGCCTTCGGCCACGGCGTGAAAAATCGCATTACGCTCGGCGCACAGCGATAGCCCATAGGAGGCGTTTTCCACGTTGCAGCCGCGATAGATCGCACCACCGGGCGTCAACAGCGCGGCGCCCACGGCAAAATGCGAATAGGGCGTATACGCCGCCTCACGCACCTCCGCGGCAGCCGCCACCAGCCGCTCGATCGCTGCCGCGGAGGGCAGACCATCCGCTTCCTTGCTAAACCGATCGCCCATACGATGCCTCCTCACGATAACGGCTGCGCTGCCGACAAAGCCGGCCCCGCAGCCCCAGCTTCATCTTCCGGCTTTGCTGGCAACTTCGCCGGGTTTACAAGCCCATCTTCGGGCACGCGCAGCAGTGCGCGCACCTGTTTGATCCGCCGACCGGCTACCGATAACACCTCGATGCTCACGTCTTCGAACTCAAGATGGTCGCCAACCGCCGGCACCTTGCCCAACTGGCTATAGATGAACCCGCCCAGCGTATCCCCGCCCTCAGCCGGCAGCTCGACACCCAGCAGCTTGCTGACATCACCCAGAGGCACCCGGGCGTCGAAGAGGAACTCGGTCTGGCTGACTTCCTCGATGGTCGGTTCCTCCGCGTCGTACTCGTCCTGGATCTCACCCACGATCTCTTCCAGCAGATCCTCGATGGTCACCAGGCCCGCTGTGCCGCCGTACTCATCCACCACCACCGCCATGTGCACTTTGCGCTGCTGCAGCTCCGCCAGCAGTTCATCCACCTTCTTCGATTCCGGAATGAAATAGGCCGGGCGCAGAATCCTGACAAGGGGGACATCTGTGCGCCCATCCCGCAGGTAGCGAAGCAAGTCTTTGGCATAGAGGATGCCGATTACGTTGTCCACGGTGTTATTGTATACCGGGATACGGGAATGGCCGGCCTTCAGAATCACATCCAACGCCTCCAGCATCGGCATGCTGGTAGGGACCGAGGCCACATCGATACGCGGCACCATCACCTCACGCACCAATTTGTCGCCGAACTCGAAGATCGAAGCAATCATCTCCTTCTCTTCGTCCTCGATGATCGTCTCCTCCTCGGTAACGTTCAGTAAAAAGCGTAAGCCATCTTCGCTCAAGAAAATGCTTTCCTCGGCCGTGCCATCCGGGATCGCGCCATGTCCGATCCGCCGGACCAATGCCGTAATGGGGGTAAGCAAGAGGACAAACAAGCGCACCAGTGGCGCGAGTCGAATCGCGGTGCGTTCCTGTCGGCCAACCACCCACGCCCTGGGCAGGACCTGGACCAAGATCAATAGTATGGTGGCCACCAGCAGCCACCAAACCAGCCACGGGCCCGCGCCGAACTTCTGCACCAGCAAGACCGCGGACGCGATCAGCAGCACGCAACCGGCCAGCTTCAGCACCAACAAGGTCGACAACAGCCGGGCCGGCTCAGTCAACAACGTCTCGGCTGCCTTTGCTCGACCTTTTTGTGTCGCCAACACCTGCCGCAATTGCGCCCGGCTGACCGAAGCCAGGGCCATCTCCGCTGCCGCAGCAAAGCCGACCAGGAGCACCCCCAAAACTGCTGTGCTGATCAGCGGTAAGGCTGCAATCAGCGAACTGCCATCCACGTCCAAAGTTGCTTACTCCTTAGCGTCTTCAGAATCCGCGTCGACTGCCGCGCGCCTGGGTCGCGCCGGGACCCCATAGACCACAGCTCCGGCGGGCACATCATGCGTCACCACCGAGCCTGCACCGGTCTTCGCCCCGCGGCCAATGTGCAACGGCGCCACCAGCATTGAATCGCTGCCGATGAAGACATCTTCCTCAATCACGGTGGGATGTTTGCGCTCGCCGTCGAAATTACACGTGATCGTGCCCGCGCCGATGTTCACGTTGGGTCCCACCTGGGCATCCCCCAAATAGCTAAAATGGCCCATCTTGCTGCCAGGCCCCAATGTTGAGTTCTTCATCTCACCGAAATTACCCATATGTGCGCCGCGGCAGATTCGGGCGCCCTTGCGCAGGTGACCGAAGGGGCCGATGTTGGACTCATCTTCCATGACCGCCTGCTCCAACACCGACAACGTCACCGTACAGCCAGCCCCAATGCGGCAATCCTCGATGATCGTGCCCGGTCCGATCCGGCAGTGCGCGCCGATCTCGGTCCTGCCTAAGAGATAGGTATTAGGCAGCACC
The DNA here is from genome assembly GCA_026645775.1 of Anaerolineae bacterium. GTDB lineage: Bacteria > Chloroflexota > Anaerolineae > CG2-30-64-16 > CG2-30-64-16 > MO66. The sequence continues at coordinate 1,112 of JAPKMS010000200.1, read as the reverse complement.
GTCGTATCCTGGCCGATGGTCACATCGGCATCGATATACGTGGTAGCCGGATCCATGAGCGTCACGCCGGCCTCCATCCAATGCCGGTTGATCCGTGCCCGAAGCACACGCTCCGCCTCCGCCAGATGCACCCGGGTGTTAATCCCCAGCAACTCGCTCTCATCGACGGCACACAGGTCGTTCACCAGGCGGCCCTGAGCGACCGCGAGCGCCACTGTATCCGTGAGGTAATACTCGCCCTTTCGGCTCAGTGGCAGCGTGGGCAGATTGGCCCACAACCACTCCGCATCAAAGCAATAAACTCCCGTGTTGAGCTCACGGATCGCGAGTTGTTCCGGTGTGCAATCCGCCTCCTCCACGATCGCCACGACCCGCCCATCTGCCCCCCGCACGATGCGGCCAAATCCGCGAGGGTCCTGGGCCACCACAGTCAACAGCGTCAGCGCCGCCCCGGACGCCGCATGCGTGTTGATCAGGCGGGCCAATGAGCGCGCCGTCAGCAGCGGCATATCAGCATAAGTCACCAAAACCGCATCGGCCTGCCCCGAGAGCAAATCGCGCGCCTGGCGCACCGCATGCCCGGTGCCCAATTGTGGCTCCTGAACCGCGTACCGTGCACGGTCACCCATAGCCGCCCGCACCTGGTCGCCGCCATGCCCAATCACTAATACCGGCAGAGTGTCGGTCACCTCTGTCGCCGCGGCAACCGCGTAATGCACCATCGGCTTGCCTGCCAGCGGATGTAAAACCTTTGGCAGCGTCGATTTCATCCGTGTGCCCTGGCCCGCGGCCAGGATAACCGTCGTCAAACGCATGACCGTCCCTCAGACACAAAAAAGACCAAGGCTGGCCGCTCTTCTCGTGAAGGCCATCCCTTGGTCACCCCTGTGAGCTCTGCGTAGAAAAAACTGGTCGGCATCTTTAAGCAAACAACTCTACCAGTTATTGACCTGAGCATTCTACCATGAGCCGATGCCTTAAGCAAAGCTGCGGCCATCGCTTTACGCAGATGGCCGCAGCCCAGACAAGTTCTAGGAATAAAAAGAGCTCTGTTGGCGATGACCTACTCTCGCAGGGGCTTGCGCCCCAACTACCATCGGCGCTGACGAGCT
>JAPKMS010000003.1 GCA_026645775.1 Anaerolineae bacterium | reverse complement strand
GGCCTCAGCGCGGCCATCGTCGTGCGTCACGCCCAGCAACACCAGGAACCCGCGACCGATCCGGCCGACGACCTGGCCGTCCACCGTCACCGAAGCCTGGCTGACCCGTTGGATGAGTGCGCGCACACAAACAACCTACAGACCCGCCGCCTGCGCGGTTTCTTTGAGCACCTGCGCCGAGCGTTGCAGCGCAGCCAACTCATCCGCGTTCAAGGGTGGCTCAAACACCACCTCGACGCCATCGTGGTCCACGATCGAGGGCAGGCTCAAGCAGATGTCGGAAATCCCGTACTGCCCGGTCAGCAGCGTGGACACGGTCAGGATGGTGTTCTGGTCTCGCAGAATCGCTTCGACGATATGGCGGATGGCCAGGCCGATGGCGTAGTAAGTCGCACCCTTGCGCTCGATGATCTCGTAGGCCGCGTGACAAACCTCGTCGGCAACCCGCTCTTGGACATATGCATCGAAGGCGCGTCCGCGCTGGGCGCTGAAGGCGGCTATCGGCATGCTGGCAACCGTGGTTCGGCTCCAGACCACCAACTCGCTGTCGCCGTGCTCGCCGATCACGTAGCCATGCACGCTGCGCGGATCCACCGCCAGCTTCTGTCCGATGAGGGAGCGCAGCCGGCCGGTGTCGAGCACCGTGCCTGATCCCACAACGCGGCCCGTCGGAAACCCGGAGAACTTCATGGCTGCGTAGGTCAGCACATCCACCGGGTTCGCCACGATCAGTAGGATTGCGTTGGGCGCGGCCGCGGCGATCTGCGGGATCATGCTGCGAAAAATCCCGACGTTCTTCTTGACCAGGTCAAGCCGCGTTTCACCCGGCTTCTGCGCCGCGCCGGCCGTGATGACCACGATCTTGCAGCCGGCACAATCGGCGTAGGTGCCGTTTCGCACCGTCACCGGCCGCACAAAAGGCGCGCCCTGGCTCATATCCATGGCTTCGCCTTCCGCGCGACGCTCGTTCACGTCGACCAACACGATCTCGCTGGCCAGGCCACTGATCATCAGTGCGTACGCTGCGCTCGCGCCCACTGCGCCCGCGCCACCAACAATCGCTATCTTAGTGGGAGTGCATTCGGGATCCATCATGTGTCTCCTTTTCTGTTAGTCGGGGATGGGGGATGAAGATCAGGAATCAAGAGCCGCCAGGGATGCATTGCCTGCGTAGCCTCCCCGGGGAACCCGCCCATTCGCGGATTGACTCGCTACACCGCCGAATCCGGCCCTTCGACCCAGCTCGACCCGTCGGGGCCGACCTCGCGCTTCCAGATCGGCGCAATTTGTTTAATCCGATCAATGATGAAGTGACACGCGTCGAACGTCTCGGCCCGGTGTGCGGCAGCCACCGCGATCGCGATCGAGACGTCGCCCACCTCCAGCCGGCCCACCCGGTGGACGATGGCGACGGCGCCGATTTCGGGCCAGCGCGTCTGCGTCTCGGCCGCGATCTGGGCGAAACTGGCCTCAACCATCTCAGGATACGCCTCGTATTCCAAATAATCAGTGGTGAAGCCCACGCTTTGCCCCGTTTTCGCTGCCGTGACGCCGCGCACCGTGCCCGCGAAGAGGGTAATCCCGCCGCGCTCCGGCGCAGCCACCCGGGCTGCAACGTCATCCAGGGAGATGGGCCGATCGGTGATCGCGTAGGGGCGCGGTGACCCCGCCCCGACAACATCCGATCCGCCGCTGACAGGCGGGATCAGGGCCACCTCGTCACCATCGGCCAGGATGCGGTCGCGCGCCGCAAAAGAGCGGTTGACGGCCACGGCAAATCGCCGCTCAACCAGCCGCGCCGCCGGCCGGCTGGCCGCCACCTCTGCCACCAGCCCTGCAACATCGATCCCCAGCGGCAGCGTCATCGGCACATCGCTGAACCCCAGCAGATCGCGCAGCGCCGCGAAGGTGCGGACGCGTACGGTGATACTTTCGCTCATTGTTACACCTGGTAGGAGGTTTAAGGTTACAGGTTCAAGGTTGAAATTTCGGTAACCCTCCGACTTTCAACCTTCAACTTCGAACCTTCAATCCGTTGAGCGCCACTCGCCGCTCTTGCCCCCGCGCTTCTCCAGCAGGCGGATGTCGGAGATACGCATGCCGCGTTCGACCGCCTTCGCCATGTCATAGATAGTCAGCGCGGCGACGCTGACGGCGGTCAACGCCTCCATCTCGACGCCGGTTTGGCCCCGGCAGCGAACCGTGGCCGTGATTTCGACCGCCGAGGCCGTTTCATCGAACGCAAACTCCACGGCAACCTTGGTCAGCAGCAGCGGGTGGCAGAGCGGGATCAGTTCCGATGTGCGCTTGGCGGCCAGGATGCCGGCGACGCGCGCCGTGCCGAGGACATCGCCCTTGGGCAGATCGCCCGCACGCAACAGCCGCAGCGTATCCGGCTGCATCAGCACCCGGCCCGTCGCGACCGCCTCCCGTTCCGTCTCGGCCTTGGCGCCCACATCGACCATGTGCGCCTGGCCGTGGGCGTCCAGATGGGTCAGTTCGGACAAGGATCTTCCTCCGTTCGAGCCAACGATCACGCCTGCAAAAACAGCGGAAGCCTTAACGGACTTCCGCTGTCACACATCCCAAGAGGCATCGCGGGGGGTCTCGTCTAGGCCGATTTTAGGCTCAGAAACTCACCCCAGGCCAACGCCTGCCCATCCACGCTCAGCAAGAGGGGCGGCGCGTTCTGGGTGATACACTCCGCGTTCACGATGCACTTCACCACCTCGGGATGCGAGGGGACTTCGTACATCACGTCCAGCAGCACCCGTTCGATGATGGTGCGCAGGCCACGGGCGCCGGTCTTGAGCTTCTGCGCGTCGCGCGCAGCCGCCCGCAGCGCCTCCGGGGTGAAGACCAGCTCAACCTGATCCAGATCAAACAGGCGGGCATACTGCTTGACGATGGCATTCTTGGGCTCGGTGAGCACAGCCACCAACGCATCCTCGTCCAGCGGATCGATGCTCACGCTGATCGGCAAGCGCCCCACAAACTCGGGGATCATGCCGTATTTGAGCAGATCGTCGGAGATCAACTGTTGCAGCAGCAGGCTGGTCTGGGCGTCCTTGGTCACGGGCACATCAGAGGTTGTATTAAAGCCCACCCGGCCCTTCAGCCCCACCCGCTGGCCGATGATCTCCTCGAGGCCCGAGAAAGCACCGCCACAGATGAACAGGATATTCCGCGTATCCAGTTTGACAAACTGCTGATCCGGGTGCTTCCGGCCGCCCTGGGGCGGCACATTCGCCACCGTGCCCTCGATGATTTTGAGGAGGCCCTGTTGCACGCCTTCGCCGGATACGTCACGGGTGATCGACGGATTGTCGCCGCTCTTGCGCGCGATTTTGTCGATTTCGTCGACGTAGATGATCCCGACCGCAGCCCGCTCAACATCCCAATCGGCCGCCTGCAGCAGTTGCACCAGGATGTTTTCGACATCCTCGCCCACGTAGCCCGCCTCGGTCAGGCCGGTCGCGTCGGCGATGGTGAAGGGCACATCCAAAACACGCGCCAGGGTGCGCGCGAGCAATGTCTTGCCGCAGCCCGTCGGCCCGATGAGCAGGATGTTGCTCTTGTCGAGTTCGACATCGTCGGAGACCTTGCCGTTTGCGACGTCGGCGACACCGGTGTGGGCGGGCCCCGAGACCATCAGGGGCGTCGCGGCCGCAGCCGCAGGCCGTGCGATGCGTTTGTAGTGATTGTAGACCGCGACCGACAGCACCTTCTTGGCCCGCGTCTGGCCCACGACGTATTCGTCGAGCTGCGCCCTGATCTCGCGCGGGGTCAGCAGGCGCCAGCGCGGGGTCGGGCTGCTCGCTCCGGCCTCGATGCCATCCTCGGCCAACACCTCTTGGCACAACGCCACGCATTCATCGCAGATGTAAGCGCCATCCGGCCCCGCGATCAGGCGCCGCACCTGGCCCTGGTCGCGGAAGCAGAACGAACAACGCTGCACATCGACTGAACCCTTACTTGCCACTGCCAGTGCCCTCTTTGAGTGCGGCCGGGTGCAGCACTTCATCCAGCAGACCGTACGCCTTAGCCTGTTCTGCGGTCATGTAACGATCGCGGTCGGTGTCTTCAGCGATGCGCTCGATGGATTGGCCGGTATGGTGCGCCATGATCCCATTCAGCTCCTCGCGCAGGCGCAAGATTTCCTTCGCCTGAATCTCGATCTCGGTGGCCTGGCCTTGCGCGCCGCCCAACGGCTGATGCATGTGGATCGTGGCGTGGGGCAATGCGTAGCGCTTGCCCTTAACACCCGCGGTCAACAGCACGGTGCCGAAGCTGGCCGTCACGCCCACGGCGATGGTGCTGACCTGGGCGCGAATCAGTTGCATGGTGTCATAGATCGCCATGCCGGCATACACCTGACCGCCCGGCGAGTTGATGTAAAGCTGGATGTCTTTCTCCGGATCTTCGCGATCCAGGAACAACAACTGAGCCACGATGGTGTTCGCAACCTGGTCATTGATCGGGCTGCCCAGGAAGATAATCCGCTCTTTCAACAGCAGCGAGTAGATATCATAAGCACGCTCGCCGCGGCCTGAGGTCTCGATGACCATCGGAATGAGCGACTGAGGGGTCAAAATGCGTGGGTCCATAGCCTGTAATCCTTTCATAACACATATCCAGTAACGAGTCATTCATGCCGCAGCATGACATGACTCGTTACTTTTTACGTGTTATTCGCTTCCCTTGCCGCAGTCTAGCTTACTGTGCTGTGACCTCGGCCTCAACCTCAGCCTTGACCTCAACCTCAGCCTTGACCTCGGCAGCGGCCGGCGCGGCGCCGGTGACGATCTCCCGCAAGCGCGCCAGGGTCTTCTGGGTGAGGACGTCCTGTGCCAGCACCATGCGCCCAGACTCGGAGCCGAATACCTGGCGAATCTGCTGGGCTGTGGCTTCATCGCTGGCTTCACCCGCCATGCGCTCCAGCTCCGCGTCCACCTCGGCCGGCTCTGCGGTCAGGCCTTCCTGCCTGGTCAGTTCATTCAACGCCAAACGACCGCGCAAGCGCCGCTCAGCCACCGGCTCGAGTTCCTTCTCGTACGCTTCCATGGTTTTGCCCTGCAGCCGCAGCGAGTCTTCCAGGGTATAGCCCATGTTGGCCAGGCGGCTCTCCATGTCGTGCAACATGTCGTGAATGGCATCGTGGACGGCCGCGGGTGGGTACTTCAGGGTAGCCTTTTCGACCAGGGCCTCCACCGCCGCGTCGCTAAACTTGGCTTCCGCCTCAGCCTCACGCTGCTGGGTGATCTCGGCCAGGGTCTTGATCCGGTAATCCGCCATGTCGGCGTAATCGCCCAGCGAACGGGCAAATTCATCATCCAGCGCCGGCAGCACCTTGCTCTTGACTTCCTTCACCTTCACCTGGAACGCCGCGGTCTGCCCCTTGAACCGGGAGGCGGAATCCTCGGGATAGACCAGGTCGAAGCTCTTTTCATCGCCGGCAGACAGCCCAATGAACGCCTCATCGAAGCCCGGCAGCCAGCCGCTTTCGCCGCGCAGGGTCAGCTCCCAGTCTTTGTTGTCCATGATGCTGGTTTCGCCGACGGCGCCCATGATGTCGATCAGCACCGAGTCACCCAACGCGGCCGGTCGTGCCACCGGCTGCAACGTGGTGCGCCCCATGCGCGCATTTTCCAGCGCAATGTTCACATCAGACTCATCCACGTGCGCGTCCGGCTTTTCCACCCGGATGGCCGTGTAATCGCCCAGGTCGACGGTGGGCCGCAACGGCACCACCAACTTGAACGTGATCGGGTCCGTCGTGATATCGTTCAGCGCAGCCTGACCATACGGGTCCAGCTTCTCGCTATCCAAGACTTCCCGGTAAACTTCCTGCCCCAGATCGTCCAGGACCTCGTTCAACAGCGCCTCTTTCCCGAACATCCGCAGGACGGTGGCGAACGGCGCCTTGCCCGGCCGGAAACCGGGGATCTTCGCTTTGCGTGAGACCAACTTGGCCCCCTGCAGCAGTGCCTGCTCGGCGCGTTCGGGCCCCAACTGGATAGTCAAATCAAGCTGATGGTCATCGCGCTGCGACTGGGTGACGATCAATTCCTCAGCCAAAGTAGTACCTCCGTGTGACGTAACAAGTAACAATTAACGAGTAATGAGGAAAGGGCAAAACGCCACGCGCAGGGGCTGCGTCTTACGCTTTACTCATTACTCGTTTTGCGGCTCATTATACCGTTGATCACCGAAATTGAGAAATTTCTGCCTGCTTCATGTCCGGCCAAATTGGCGCGCCAGATCTGAGTTGCTCAAATAGATCATCGTGGGGCGGCCATGCGGACAGGTGCGCGGGGAACGGCACGCCTCCAAGCGGCGCACCAGCTCCTGCATCTCCGCCAGATTCATGGGGGTGTTGCCCTTGATGGCCGCGCGTTTGCAAATCAAAGTCACCAGGCGCGCCTCATGGGTGGCTTCCACCAGATCGGTGTGAGCGGCCAGCCCGTCGATGATCTCGACCAGCGCAGCGCCGGGGTTATCTTTGCTGAGCAGCGCGGGCACGGCGCGCACCAGGTAACTGCTGCCGCCGAACGGCTCGATGTCCACGCCCAACTGGTTGAGCGTCTCCAACTCCTCGGCGGCCACGGCGGCCTGTTCGGGGCTGAGGTCGAGCAGCAACGGCTCCAACAACGGCTGCACCACCAGGCGGTTCCCCGCATGCTCGGCCAACATCTGCTCGTAAAGGATGCGTTCGTGCGCGGCGTGCTGGTCGATCAGGTACATGCCATCGGGGCCCTCGGCGATGATGTAGGTGGCCCCAAGCTGACCGACGACGCGCAGCAGCGGGACAAGGGGTTGGGGCGCAGAAACCGAGGACTGGGCGGCCAGAGCTGATGCGCCTCCCGGCGTTGCCGTGCCCTGATATCCCAGGGCCGGCTCCTGATCCTCCGCCGCCGGAAGAAGGCGCCCTTGGCGACCGGCGCCCAGCAGCGCATCGCGGCGCTCGGCCCATGCCGACCCACCGAACGCCCCGGCAGATGCCTCCGCGCCGCCGCCAACCGGCGTGGCGGGCTCGCCCAACCCGACTTGCGGGATCGGCGCGTGGTCGACCAGCGTGCGGCGCACGGCGCGCTGCACCGCACTATAGATGGCGCCGCTTTCTCGAAACCGCACCTCCGCTTTGGTCGGGTGTACGTTGACATCCACATCCTCGGGCGGCATCTCGATGAAGATCACCGCCACCGGGTAGCGCCCCACCGGCAACAGGGTGTGATACGCCTGGATGACCGCGTACGCGATAGAGGTGTCCTGGAACCAGCGCCGGTTGACAAACAACGTAATGTAGCTGCGGTTACCGCGGTGCAGGGCGGGCGCGCCGACGTAGCCGGAGACGCCGATGGCCGATGGCCGATGGCCGATGGCCGAGGAACCATCCTCCGCCGTCGCTCGTCGTTCGTCGTTCAGATCGATCGGCAGCATCTCCCGCGCCATCTCCGATCCGTAGACCTTCAGCAGCACATCGTAGGGTTTACCGCTGCCGGTGGACTGGAAGAGCAGCTTGCCGTCGCTGACCAGGCCGAAGCGGCGCTCCGGGTAGGCGAGGGCGTAGCGAGTCACGATCTGCTGGATGTGTGCGGCCTCGGTGGCCGGCTGCTTGAGGAACTTCAGCCGTGCGGGGACGTTGGCGAACAGGTGCTCAACCGTGACGCTGGTGCCGGGTGGCGCGCCGTGCAGCGAGCGTTCGACCTCGCGGCCCTCGGCCATGCGGATGAGGGTGCCGGCCGCCTCGTCCCGGGTGTGCGTCAGCAAGCTCACCTGTGCCACCGATGCGATGCTGGCCAGCGCCTCCCCGCGAAACCCCAGGGTGGTGAGATGGCTCAGGTCGTCGGCGGAATCGATCTTGCTGGTAGCATGGCGCTCGAACGCCAGGGCAGCCTCGGCCGCGGGGATGCCGCAGCCATCGTCCTGGACGCGGATCAGCCGCCGGCCGCCCTCGCGCACCTCCACGCGAATGTCGATCGCGCCCGCGTCCAGGCTGTTCTCAATCAGCTCTTTGACCGCGGATGCAGGACGTTCCACCACCTCGCCGGCGGCAATTTGGTTGGCGACTTCAGGGGATAGGATATGGATCGACATCAGGGCGTCTTTCCTCGTTTCGCAACTTCACCGAAGGTCAAGCTACTATATCACACCCGCCAACACGGATCAAACAACGCACCCCTTCAGATGCGCTTGCAACTGCCGGACAGGTCACTTGACAAGTTTTGCGCAATCAGGGCACAACCATTGACAAGCCGGTAACGCCGGGCTATACTATTCCCGATGACTCCTGGTCAGTAGCTGACCAGGAGTCAGAATACCTCATCGTCGTCGGATCTGTGTCGGAACAGCGCCGGCCACATACCCAAACGGAGCTACGTTGTGGCGCCTATCGACCGTCGGGACCAAGAGCGTGCCCGCCGCAAGCAGGAAATCCTGCAGGCCGCCCGCGCCGTCTTTGCCGAGAGCGGGTTTGAACGCGCCACGGTGGACGCGGTCGCGCGCCGGGCCGAGATCGGCAAAGGCACCATCTACCTCTACTTCGAAAACAAGGAGACGATCCTCGCGGAGTTGGTGCTCCAGGCGCTGAACGAGCTGGTGCTGCGGCTCCGGGCCGCCGCTGATCAGTGCTCGCTGCTGCACCCGGATCAGCGGCTCCACGCCCTGGCCGACGCTTACCTCGCTTTCGCCCAGAATGCACCCGACTACTTCCGGCTGCTCAACGCATACGACCACGGCAGCTTCCAGGCCGGCATCTCGGCCGGACTGCGCGAGCAAATCGTTGCCGAAAGCAACCGCACCCTGGAGCTGGTGGCCCAGGCCATTGCCGACGGCATGGCGCTGGGCCTGTTTGCGCCCGGCGATGCCCGGCAACTGGCCGGCGTGATCTGGGCGGCGCTGAACGGCGCGCGGGCGCTGATGGCCCATCCGGTGCGGCGCGAGTGGGTTGCCGCCGATGCCACCGACCTCTACCGCGCGACGATGACGTTATGCCTCAAGGGACTCACTTGCCCCACCCCCGGCGAAAGGAGCGTTCCATGAAGGAAGTTGTCATCTGCAACCCGCTGCGAACAGCCAACGGCAGTTTCGGCGGCGCGCTCAAGACGGTGCCCGCCTACGACCTGGCCAAAGTGGTGATGCAACGCGTCATTGCCGACGCGGGGATCGATCCCGGCCGGCTGGACGAGGTGATCTTCGGCAACATCGGCCAGCCCTCGGAGGCGGCCAACATCGCCCGTGTCTCGGCCCTCTACGCCGGCATCCCGCAGCATGTGCCGGCCTACACGGTCCAGCGCAACTGCGCCTCCAGCATCCAGGCCATCACCAACGCCTATACGTCGATCCAGGCCGGGGATGGCGAGCTGTACCTGGTGGGCGGCGCCGAAAACATGAGCCAGATTCCCTACCTGCTCAAAGGCGCGCGCTGGGGGCTGAAGCTGCGCCACGCCGAGCTGACCGATGCGCTGTGGGAGGGCCTCACCGATCCCACGTGCAACCTGATCATGGGCGGCACGGCCGAGAACCTGGCGGAGCAGTACGGGATCACCCGCGAGGAACAGGACGCTTACGCCGTGCAGAGCCACAAAAAGGCGTTCATGGCCACCCGCACGGGCAAGTTCAAGGACGAGATCGTGCCGGTCGAGGTGGTGAAAAAGGCGGCCGGTCAAGAGGTCGCCAAGGAGACCATCACCCAGGATGAGAGCATCAACCCCGGCCTGACCGTACAGAAGGCGGCGCTCTACCCCACCGTCTTCAAGAAGGGCGGCTCCGTAACCCCCGCCAATGCGTGCCCCATGAACGACGGCGCGGCCGCCATGCTGGTGGCCACCGCCGAGCGCGCTGAGGAGCTGGGGCTGAAGCCGCTGGGCCGCATCCTGGGGTATGGGTTCACCGGCGTCGACCCGGCCTACATGGGCATCGGCCCTGCCACCGCGCTGCCCAAGGCGCTGGCCCGCGCCGGCCTGAAGTACGATCAGCTCGACCTGGTGGAGTTGAATGAGGCTTTTGCGGCCCAGGCGCTGGCAGTGAGCAGGCAGATGGCGGCCGATGGGCACGGCTGGGATTGGAACAAGACCAACGTCAACGGCGGCGCCATCGCGCTCGGCCACCCGGTCGGCCAATCGGGCGCGCGCATCACGGTGACGCTGCTGCACGAGATGAAACGCCGCGGCTGCCGCTACGGCGCGGCCACCCTCTGCGTCGGCGGCGGGCAGGGCGCGGCGCTGATTGTGGAACGACTCTAGCGGTTGAAGGTGCAAGGTTGAAGGTGTAAGGTTCAGTGTCATACCTGAAGAACTTTCAACTTGTAACTCTTGCAACCTGGAACCAGTAGCTCGTCACAAGGAGGCGACATGTACATCTTCAAAGCCGCGGTCGTCGGCGCCGGCACCATGGGCGGCGGGCTGGCCCAGGTCATCAGCTTCAGCGGGCTGCCGGTCGTGCTGAAGGATGTCGACCAGAAGATGCTCGATAAGGGCATGGAGACCGTGCGGCACATCTACCAGAGCCGCGTGGACAAGGGCAAGATGAGCGCGGGCGAGATGGAGGGCAAGATCGCGCTCATCGAGCCGACGCTGACGTATGACAGCTTCGGAGACGTGGACATCGTCATCGAGGCTGTCCCCGAAAAGATGCCGATCAAGAAGCGCGTGCTGCAGGAACTGGACGGGGTCCTGCCCGAGACGGCCATCATTGCCAGCAACACGTCGGCGCTGTCGATCAGCGAGATGGCCTCGGCCACCAAACGGCCAAGCAAAGTCATCGGCATGCACTTCTTCAACCCGGCCCACGTGATGAAGCTGGTGGAGATTATCCCGGGCCTGGAGACCAGCCAGGAGACCGTGGACGATGTGGTGATGTTCACCGAGTCGCTGCGCAAGCTGGCGGTGGTCGTGCAGGAGTGCCCGGGCTTCCTGGTGAATCGGCTGCTGATGCCGTACCTGAACGAAGCCACCTACTGCCTGCAGGAAGGCGCCGCCACGGCCACCGAAATCGATGAGGCGCTGGTGGGCTTCGGCATGCCGATGGGCCCCTTCACGCTGATGGATATGCTGGGCATCGGTGTCTGCCAGTACGTTGGCGACTATCTGTACAGCGAATATGGCCCGCGCATGGCGCCGGCGCCCTTCTTCTACAAGCTGGTGGAGGCGGGGCGGCTGGGCGAAAAGAACAATAAGGGCTTCTACGGCTACGGCGATGAGACCGATGAACCCGTGATGGCGCTGTTAGCCGCCGAGCCGCCGGCCCCCGGCAGCACATTCACCGTTGAGCGGGTGATCTACCCGCTGATCAACGAGGCGGTGCTGGCGCTGCAGGAGCACATCGCGGCCATCGGTGACATCGACATGGCAATGATCGCCGGCACCGGCATGACCTTCCACGGCGAACGCCGGGGTCCGCTGGCCATCGCCGACCAGATCGGGCTGGATACTGTGTTAGCCGGGCTGGAGCAGCTTTTCGCCCAATACGGCGAGCGCTTCCGCCCTGCCCGTCTGCTGCGCACCAAAGTCCGCGCCGGCCACCTGGGGGTGAAGACGCAGCGCGGGTTCCATGAGTACGCATGAAGGAGTAATCCCATGTCCGAATACACCAACGTCCGCATCGCGATGGAAGATCGCGTCGCCATCCTCACCATTGACCATCCGCCGGCCAACGCGTTTAACCGGGCCACGATCGCCGATCTGGGTGCGGCGGTGGATGAGCTGATCGCCAACGACCAGGTCAAGGTGATCATTATCACCGGTGCGGGCGAGTTCGCGTTTGTCGCCGGCGCCGACATCAATGAGATCGCGGCCGTGAAGGATGGCGCTGAGGCGCTGACCTTCATCACCCAGGGGCAGGAGATCTTCAACAAGATCGAGGCCTGCCCCAAACCGGTCATCGCCGCCATCAACGCGGTGGCGCTGGGCGGCGGGCTTGAGCTGGCGCTGGCCTGCCACATCCGCATCATGTCCGACCGCGCCCGGGTAGGCCAACCCGAGGCCAACCTGGGCATCATCCCCGGCTGGGGCGGCACGCAGCGGCTGCCGCGCGCAGTGGGCCCCGCCAAAGCCATCGAGCTGATTCTCACCGGCGACATGGTGAACGCGCAAGAAGCATTTCGCCTGGGTCTGGCCAACAAGATCGTGCCGGCCGGCCAGGTATTGGCCGAGGCGAAGGGTTTGGCCAAGAAAATCGCCGCAAAGAGCAAGCTGACCAACGAAGCGGCCATCAAGGCGGTGATCGGCGGCCTGAAAGGGTCGCTGCGCGACGGCCTCCGCCTCGAAGCCGACCAGTTTACCCAACTGATCGGCAGCCACGACACGACGGAGGGCATCGAGGCGTTCCGCCAGAAAAGACAGGCAAAGTTTACGGATAGTTAGGGGAGGTTGGTGGATTGGTAAATTGGTAGATTGGTAGATTGGTGAACTACGTACCAGTTTCCCACTTTACCAATTTACCAATCTTCCCATCTCACGCCGTATCACAACAAAAGGATGCTCGTTCAAAATGGAAATGCGTTTAGACGGACCGCAAATTGCGGTTTTCATGGACTTTGAAAACGTTGCGACTTCGGCAGAAGCCACATTGGGCGACTTCGATGTCAATGCGGTGATGGCCCTGCTGCGCTCGCGCGGGCGGCTGTTGATCAAACGGGCGTATGCGGATTGGGGGCGATTTCCCCGTTATCGGCGGGCGCTGCTCGAAAGCGGCGTCGATCTCTTTCAGCTCTATTCGTTCGGTATGCAACAAAAGAATCGCGCCGATGTCCGGTTGGCGATCGACGCGATGGAAGTGGTGTTCACCCGGCCCAATATCGACGTTTACGCGATCTTATCGGGCGACAGTGACTTCACGGAGTTGATCCACAAGCTGCGCGATCATGGCAAATACACCATCGGCATCGGCCTGCATTCGGCCACCAGCGATCTGCTGCGCCGCGCGTGCGATGAATTCATCTTCTATGAGACGTTGGTCAGCGAAGAGCTGACCGATATCGCCGATGAGCTGCAACTGCCCGACCCGCGTGAGCTGCTGCACGGGGCCTTGCTGGCCGCCGCACAAAAAGGCGAGACCCCGATCTTCGCCGGCCGGCTGAAGCAAATCATGCTGGGGCTGGATTCGGCGTTCAGCGAAGCCAACTACGGCTTCTCGCAGTTTCGCGCGTTCCTGGAAGCTTATCAAGACCTGATCACGATCCAGGAACAGGGCTTGCAACTGTACATCAACCTGCGCCAGCCTGAGGCGCCGCCGCCCACGCCGCCGAACGTCGCCAAGCCGATCGCCGATCCCGGCCAACGCTATCGCAGCTTCCTGCGCGAAGCCGGTCTGCGCGTGGTGGAGCCGAGCGTGCGTCGCCAGGTGCTGGCCGACTTTCTGGCGACCGTGGGGGATCACCGCGAGCCGCTTTCGCTGAACGCGGTGGCCGATCTGCTGCGGGACCGCTACGATACCGAGAACGCGCTGACGCCGAAGGTCGCCGTGCCCGAGATGATGCGCCTGTTGGTGATGAGCGACGCGCTGACCTTTGCGGGCGGCCAGGCAACCGGCGATGCCCCCCTGCTCAACACCGGCGAGCTCGCGCTCGAGCGGCTGTCGGAGGCGTGCGAGATGGCCTACGTCTGGCGGCTGGTGGAGGGCGGCGTCCCCATCTACCCCGAGCAGCTTGCGCCGGTGCTCTTTGGCCCTGACGCCGATGCGGGCCCGGTGACGGCGCTGTGCCGGAAGCTGATAGGCGAAGACCGGATCATCCCGGCCGGCGATGCCTTCACCATCGCGCCCGCCCAGGTGAACCGGCTGCTGCAACGCACAGAGCTGGCCACCGCCATCAGCAACCTGAACCGGGTCGGGTTGCCGCCGGGTGAGCCGATCAGCCTGCTCACCGCTGAGGAGCTGTTCCGCGAGGCCTCGGAATTGCGCCAAAAGGACTTCACCGGCAGCGCACAACGCTATCTGCAAGCCGCCCGGATCCAGTTGGAGCTGTTGCGCACGGGCCAAGCGCGCGCCGGCTTCGATGACTTCAAATGGTATCTGGCCAGCTACTGCTCGGCAAAAGCCGGGCATGCCTTTGTCAGCAACAGCTACGCCGACGCGGTGCCCTACTACCTGGGCTTCTTTGGCCTGGCCCAAGAGGCCGACGGCGTCTGGCCCCGCATCCAACGCCTCGTGAATCCCATGTGCAGCTACTTCTTCGCGATTGCCGGCAAGCAGCTCGGCGAAGGCGTGCCGCCAAACCTGGGGCGCTCGCTGCCCGCGCAGGTGGCGCTGCAGATCCACAACCACAAAAACCCCGAGGTTGGCCGCACCTGGGAGCAATTGATGGAGCGGCTGGCCGACGTCAACCTGGGCATGATCCGCCAGATCTGGCGCGAGGTGCGCGGATTTATGAGCCCCGCCAACCCGCAGGGGACACAATCTCCCGGCGACGCCGGCGATAGCAGCGGGATGCGCGCCGAGCACACCCGGACGTTCCTGGCGGAATTGATCGCCCAACGAGAGGCGGCTAACGGGTAATGAGTCATCGGGAGGGCATCACACGGCGCCCAGGACTGACCGCCGCGGTCACTGGGGAGTGATCCCGCGTTCCGCCGAAAGGAGTGAACATGGACTTTACCCTCACCTCCGAACAGCAGATGGCGCAAAAGATGTTCCGCGACTTTGCCACAAAGGAAGTGGCCAAAGTCGCGGATCAGGCCGATAAGCAGGAAGAAGTGCCGGCCAGGCTCCTGAAACGGGCGGCCGGCCAGGGGTTTTTGGCCGCGCTGGCCGCTGAAGAGCCCTACGGCGGCGCGGGGCTGGACTTCATCACCTACACCTTGCTGATGGAGGCGCTGGCCGCCGAGTGCGCCAGCACCGCGCTGATCGTCCACGTACACAACGCGCTGACCCTGCGCACCTTCGCAAAACACGGCACGGCCGCGGCCGCAGCAGCACACATCCCCCAGATGGTGACAGGCGAGCGGCTGGGCGCATTCGCGCTCACCGAGGCCGACGCGGGCAGCGATCCCACCCATCTGCGCACGATCGCGCGCCGCGACGGCGCCGGCTATATCCTGGATGGGGCCAAGACCTGGGTGAGCAACGGCGGCCTGGCGGGGCTTTACCTCATCTTCGCCGCAACCGACCCGGCGGCCGGCGCCCGGGGCCTCAGCGCGTTCGTCGTGCCGGCCGAAACGCCGGGGCTCAGGGTGGGCGGCCGCGAGAAGACCCTGGGGCTGCGCGGGGCCCACATCGCCCGGCTCTACCTGCAAGGGTGCCGCGTGCCGGCCGAAAATCTGCTGGGCGCCGAGGGCGACGGGTACCGGATCGCCCTCGACGCGCTGGATGCTGGCCGCGTGGGCATCTCAGCGGTGGCGCTGGGTGTGGCGCGTGGGGCGCTGGAACGGGGCGTGAAGTACGCCAGCGAGCGCTCGCAGTTCGGCGCGCCCATCGGCGCCAAGCAAGCGATCCAGGCCTACCTGGCCGACGCCGCGACCGAGATCGCAGCGGCCGAATGGCTGGTGCGCCACGCGGCCTGGCTGGCCGACCAAGCCGAAGGGGCGCAAAACGGCGGCAAGCCGTTCACCCAGGAAGCCGCCATCGCCAAATTATTCACCAGCCGGATGGCCGCCGAGGTGACCAACAAGATGGTCCAGGTGCATGGCGGGGCCGGATACATCGTCGACTACCCCATCGAACGCTACTACCGCGATGCGCGTGCGCTGGAGCTGGTGGAAGGCACGAGCCAGATCCAACAGATCGTCATTGCCGGCGGCTTGCTGGCGGGTGTCGGCATCAAGGTGAAGCCGTAACCCCATTGCGGATTGCGAATTGACCCATCCGAAATCCCAAAGTCACAATCCGCAATCAGAGGAGGCAACATGGACTTTACTTTTTCCAAGCAGATCCTGCTCTTCCGCCGGATGGTGCGGGAATTTGCCGAACAAGAAGTGCGCCCGGTCGCCAAGCAAGTGGACGTGCAAGGCTGGCCCGACATGGATGTGGTGCGCAAACTGGGCGAAAACGGGCTGCTGGGCGTGCCCTTCCCGCAAAAATACGGCGGCGCCGGCCTGGGCGAGATCGGCTACTGCTCGCTGATGGAGATCCTGGGCGGCGTGTGTACGAGCACTGCCACCACCGTCGGGGCACACATCGGCATCGGCGCGATGTCGATCTACCTGGGCGGCAACGAAGAACAGCGACAACGCTGGCTGCCTGACCTGGCCGCCGGCCGGAAGATCGCCGCGTTCTGCCTCACCGAACCCAATGCCGGCTCCGATGCCGCGGCCATCAAGACCCGGGCAATCCGGGACGGCAACCACTGGATCATCACCGGCGCCAAGATCTATATCACCAATGGCCCGATTGCCGACATCCTCACCGTCCTGGCGGTCACTGACCCCGGCCTGGGCGTGCGCGGGGGTGTCACCGCGTTCGTGGTCGAGAAGGGGACGCCCGGCCTCGCGGTCGGCACCATCGAGCACAAGATGGGCATCCATGGCAGCGCCACGTCCGAGATCGTGCTGGACGAAGTTGTCGTGCCCTCGGCGCAGGTGCTTGGCCCGGTGGGCGCGGGGTTCATCTCGTTCATGGCCACCCTCGACACCGGACGGCTCGGGCTGGGCGCGGCTGGGTTGGGCGGCGCAGAGGCCGCCCTCGAGGCCATGTCCCGCTATGCCGCCGGCCGCAGCCAATTCGGCAAGCCCATCGGCGAAAAGCAGAGCATCCAATGGCTGATCGCCAACACGGCCACCGAGATCGAGGCGCTGCGCTCGCTGGTATACCGCACAGCCTGGATGGTGGACACGCATCAGCCGTACACCAAGGAAGCGGCCATGTGCAAGCTCTTCGGCTCCGAGGTCGCCGCGCGGGCCATCGATCGGGCTGTGCAGGTACACGGTGCGCTGGGCTACAGCCGCGACTTCCCGCTGGAGCGCATGTGGCGCGATGCGCGCATCGCCGAGATCTTCGAGGGCACCAACGAAATCCAGCGCATCGTCATCGCCGGACAAGTCTTGCAGCCGTATGGCGTGCGGGTAAGACCATGATTGGGGGGCGAGAAAAGGAGCCACCTATGCGAATCGTCGTCTGTATCAAACAGGTCTATGACCCGAAGACGGTGAAGATATCCCGCAGCCGCGAAGAATTTGATCTGCGCGAGGCGGTTAAAATCTT
>JAPKMS010000199.1 GCA_026645775.1 Anaerolineae bacterium | reverse complement strand
CTGGAAGATCAGCCCCATGGACCTGGAATCGCGGCGGAAGTGGGTGGAGTACTCCAAGGCCAAGGATGCCATGTTCGCGTCGACCGATCTCAAGCAGGCGCCCTGGTACGTGGTGCGCTCCGATGACAAGAAGCGGGCGCGGCTGAACTGCATCACCCACTTTTTGAGTCTGATTCCTTACGAGGATTTGACGCCGGACAAGATCGAGTTGCCGCCGCGCGGGGATGACAGCGGCTACGTGCGACCTCCCATCACCGATCAGACCTTCGTGCCGGAAGTATTCTGACGCTGCGGGCATCGTCCCGGCCGGCATCAAAACCCACGGGGTTCCGCTGCGCGACATTTGCCGTGCAGCGGAACCCCGTTTTGCTTCTAAAACCGCCAAGCCGGGCGGCCGACTCGGCCTCAATTCCCTTGCAGCCGCATCCCTTTGAGAATCGGCGCCAACTGCCGGCGCAGATCGGTGAAGAGCTCGTGGGCTGAGCGGTTGGCATCGACCTGGATAAAGTTGTATTCCTTGCCGATCTGGTGGAACTGGGCGATCAGCCGGGTTTGATAGGTGCGGAAGTTCTCGAAGATGTCGTCCCCGCGCAAGATGTCGGTGCCCGATTCCCAGTAGTCGAATCCTTCCCCGGCCAACACCCGCGGGATCAAGTGATCCAGGTCGGCCTCCAGGTAGAAGACGACATCGGGCACGATGGCAAAACCGAACAGGTCGCGCAGCCAGGTGCGATCGACTCCGCGCACCAGGGCCCGCGCGATAATCGAGTAGACGTAGCGGTCGGTGAGGCAGACGAAGCCCGCGCGCAGCGCGGGAATGATCTCCTTCTCCAGCCGGTCGGCGAAATCGGTAGCGTAGAACAAGTTCAGGGTGATATCGCCCAGCGTGTGGCCCTGCTTGGCCCGCAGGAGCCCGGGTCCCACCAGGGATGAACGCGCCAGGCCGGTTTGCGTGACCGCATAACCGTTGGCCTCCAGCCACTCGTGCAGCAGCGCCACCTGGGTGGAACGCCCCACGCCATCGGTGCCTTCCAGGACGATCAGCCGGCCGGGCAGTTCTTCGCTGTCAAACCCGGGAATAGTGCCCGTCCCGTAATGGCGGATCTTCGTCATGCTCACACCTCGTTTCTGGGCGCCGCATCGGCCTGGCCCAGCCGCAAATAGCGGCCATACAACCCTTCCTTGGTCAATACTTCACGCCAGGGCAGGAGATTGGCTTTCGGCAGGCCCTTCAAATGGGGTGAAATCAGCGCGCGCACCTGCTGCTGTTGGTGGACCAGCGGCCCAGTGGCGTCGATGACGGTGAGGCCGAACTCATCGATCATGTCATCGTATTGCCCCAAGATACGCTTTTGGAACAAACGGAAGCACTCGTAGGGATCGGGGCTAAGCCCCAGATCCATGCCTGCCTCATACCATTTCAGCGCGGGGCGCCCGACCAAGATGCGCCGCAGCGCCTCTTCCAACGGCACCTTGAAGTAGAACGCGACCGTCGGCCGTACGGCGAAGTTGTACAGCTTACGCACCCATTTGGGGTTGAGCCCGCGCGCGCCATCCCGCGCAAACGCGGTGTAGATGTAGCGGTCGGCCAGCACGATCGCGCCGGCCTTCAGCGCGGGGATCACCTGCCGTTCCATGCGGTCGGCCAGGTCGGCGGCATGGATCAGGCTGAAGGTGAGCGGCGTGAGCAACTGCTCCTTCTTGCCGCGCGCGGTGGTCTTGCGCACCAGCGGCGACGAGTTCCACTCGGTGAACACGACCAGGTGCCCTTCGCTCACCAGCCATTTGTGCAGCAGATCGAGCTGGGTGCTCTTACCCGAGCCATCGATCCCCTCGACGATAAACAGCTTGCCCGGCAGCCGGGTGCCGTCGGATAACGTGGCCATGCCGTGCTCCTTTGATTCTGCCTCAGACTGCGGGCGGTAGTTTAGCATGTTCCGGGTGTCATCCGCAAGTTGACGCAACAGCCGGGGCAGGGTAAAATCTCACCATCTTGGGGCGGTGGCGGAATGGCATACGCGTCGGTCTTAAAAACCGATGGCCGAGAGGTCTTGTGGGTTCGACCCCCACCCGCCCTATGGGGTACAAAGAAAGGGCTGGTATCGCAATGATACCAGCCCTTTTGCACAGGAGGCGACGATGGGATTTGAACCCATGATCGAGGTTTTGCAGACCTCTGCCTTGCCGCTTGGCTACGTCGCCGAAGTGTAGCTATTTTAGCGTAACTGGCGACCCTTGTCAAAACTTGCCCTGATGGAGCGCTATTATGCCCGGCGATCAACTGATCCGTTGCGCCCAGTGCGGCACGACGTTCGTGTGGACCACCCATGAGCAGGCCGGCAGTGTGCCGAAACCGACCGTCTGTCCGGCTTGCCGGCTCTTGGCGCCTGCCCCCGGCCGGCAGCGGGGCGTGGTGAAATGGTTCAGCCGCGCCAAGGGCTACGGGTTCATCACCCCGATCGACGGCCCCGAGGTATTCGTGCACAAGTCCGGGCTGGCGGCGGAGCAGCCGGCCTTGCGCGTGGGGCAACTGGTGGAGTTCGAGCTGGCCCACGGCCCGCGCGGGATTCAGGCGGTGGCGTTGGTGGTCTTGGCGCTCCTCGATGCCGACCCGGCCGATGTGCCTGAGAAGTGACAGACATCCCAGAGCAGGGCATCGTAAAGCGGCGCCTGTACGGCCCAGTCGAAGCGCGCGACGTGTTGCCGCAGCCCGGCGGCCGGCGCCGGCTGGGTCAAGGCAGTGCGCAGGTGCGCCAGCAGCTCCGCGAAGTCCGCGTACAGGCAGCGCGCGTGCTCTGCGGGCGGGATCAGCTCCGGGTAGCTGAGCCGCCGGGGCAGCACCGGTTGGGCGCCGCAATAGAGCGCCTCGACGATGCTGACCCCAAAAAATTCATGGATGGCCGTGCTCAACACGACATCCGCCTCCCAGAGCAGCCGGGCATAGTCCGCCTCCGTTTCCGCATAGCCGAAGTGCACCAGCCGATCGCCCAGCCGCGCACGCGCCGTCTCGAACTCGGCCGGCCGCACCCGGAAATTCTCGCCCGCCAGGGCCACTCGGAACGGGGGCCCTTCATCGGCCAGCGCGAGCAACGCCCGCAGCATCGTCTCCGGATCCTTGTCGTACTCCCACCGCTGATTCCATAGGATCAACGGCGGCCCCGGCGCCTTGGCGGTGGCGTGATACCTGTCAAGTCGGCGCAGATCGCAGCCGACGGGCAACACCTGTGATTTTGTTTGCGCCGCGGCAATGCTCTCCAGGTGGGTGTAATCGGGGAAATGCTTCAGCAGCCGGGGCAGCTCATCAAACCAGGCCTGCTGGTGGTAGGCCGAATTGAAGCAGACCCGGTCGGCGGCCAGCATCGACAGGTGCTGGATCATCCCGTAGGTCAGATCGCGGCGGGCGCCGGGCGGCGGCGGATAGGTGAGTTGGTTCTCGTGCATGTACAGCAAGACCGGCACATGGCCCAACGCATCGCGGGTCAGGGCCAGGAACGCCGGCAGGTTCGTCATGCTGGTCGCCAGCAGGAGATCGGGCCGGCGGCCGGCGGCGAGGTGTGTGCGCGCTTGTTCGGCCAGTTCCATCGCGCCACCGTGCAGCCGCCATTTCCAGAAGTAGCCCTGCATGGCCAGGATCTCGATGCGGTGGGCGCTGTGCCCGGCGTATCCCTCGGCCCAGGCGCGATGTGAACCGGTGTGGTAGGGATTCAAAAGCCAGACGGTCAAGGGCGTGGTCATGCCGGCGATGATACCATGCCCCTGCAGGGCTGCCAAACGCCGACTTCCGGCAATTTTGACGATTTGACACGCCGTGTATCCTGTGGTAACGTCTCACCAACCTTGTTCAAGGCGTTTCAGATGATGAACACTCCCGCACGTGTTATTCCCCTGTCGCTTAGCGGGCTCCTTCTTAGCAAGGAGCTTTTCCCGTTTGGATGAGGTGTGCGCGGATACCAGGACAAAGTAGACCTGATCAAAGTGCATTAAAGGCCTCCCAAACGGGAGGCCTTTCTATGTCTGTCCGGCATCTCTTCTGCCGGATGAATGGTTTGCAAAGGAGAATCGCAATGGCATCTTCTAACGGCCAACAGCAGCCCGCCCCATCGGAAGACCAGAAGTCTCCGGCCACTGAGCCCGCGTCGGGCCCAGCCGTGATGAGCGCAGCGGCCCCGGCCGCGCCGCGTCCGGCCGATCACGCGGCGCGCGCGGTGATGCACCCTGACCGCCACGACCCCGACTGGCGTTATTACCACGGCGCGATGGGCGGCTGAGCCCCTCCCTGTTCCGGTGCATTTCGGGGCAGCCGCTGTGAGCGTTTTGGCGCGCCCGTGTTTGCGTTGAGCTTCTTTGGCGCAGGTGGTATAATGCGGGCCTAACCCCCTAGTTCAGGTGAAGGAGATGAGCGATCATGCGAGTTCTGCTGCTAAAGGATGTTAAGGGCCTGGGCCACGCCGGGGAGATCAAGGAGGTGGCGGGCGGCTATGCCAATAACTACCTGTTCCCCAATAAACTGGTGACGTTGGTCACTGATGGCGCCGTCAACCAGGTGAAGCAGGTCAAAGACGCGACCGAGCGCAAGCTTGAGCGCAAGGAGACCGAGGCCAAGAGCCTGGCCGCCAAGCTCGATGGTCAGGTGGTGGTCTTCAAGGCGCGCTCGGGAGAGGGTGACCGGCTCTACGGCTCGATCACGAATGCGGACGTCGCGGACGCCCTTGCGAAGACGACCGGCATCACGGTCGATCGTAAATACGTGGTGCTGGAGCATCCCATCAAGGCCCTGGGCGAGCATCGTGTGACTTTGAAGATTGCCTCCGGGATAACGGCTGTTGCGACGGTTGTTGTTGAGCGCGGAAGCTGACTCTGTTGCCGTCCGGACAATCCCGATTTTTCCAACCCTGCTGGCTGTGCTGGCAGGGTTTTTGGTATCTGATGCCGTCGGCTCATGTGCCTCTCATGTAGCCTTGCTAAGCTGGGGCCGCTATGCGTATCCTGATCGTGGAAGATGACGCCGCGTTGGCGCAGCGCACTTGGACACCTGAGTAACTGCTCTTTTGGCTGGTGGACACCCAGAGCCGCAACGACCAGGCAAAACGCTCACACGCGGCTCGCCGACGCTTGAAACGAATTCATCCGTCGTTGTGGTATTAGGATCAACGGCTTAAGTCGTCCCTGCCAAGCGGGGAATCAAGCTCAGGAGCGCCTCTACGGCAGCCTGAGCCGCGCCACGTCCAGGTTAACGAAGCTGCCATCGGCCTGGCCCCGATACAGGATCACCGTCAGGCCATTGGGCGTGACGTCCGGCGGCAGTGCAAACGCGTACGCATCGGCCACCACCTCGCCGGGAGCCCACCGGCCGGTCGGGTAGGCGCCGAAGACCGGATGTTGGCTATCCAGTTGGGCGAGCTCGACCCCGTCCCGTGTGGGCCGCACCGAGACGGCCCAGTTTTGCCCCGGTTGGGCCAGCGCCTGCCAGGCCAGCCGCGCCACCCAGGTGCCCGCAGCCGGCTCGCGCCCCCCGCGCACACCCAACAGGCGGATCTCCGCGCCGAAGTCGTGCGGCAGATCGGGGCCGGTCGGCGCATCCGCCCAGCCGGCCGGTAGCTCGTAGCGCGGCGCCAGGCCGATCCCGATCAGCATGCTGCCGAGGGCGGTGTAGTGCGCCTGCGGGGCGATCTGGGCCGGCGCCAACGGGAGCGCAGCCTGGGTGACCGCGACGGTTTCCCCGGCGACCAACGCCGCACGTGCCTGCTCGACCGTGGCCGCCCGCAGATCGGGCCGCTGGCCCCAAATTTGCGTCAGATAGTTCAGCGCCAGCGTCTCGGTCGTGGTGCCGACGACCGTCAGGGGTTGGGCCGGCGCATCGGCCATGATCGCCCAGCCCAGGGCCAGACCCGTATCCGTCGCCTGATCGCGGGCGTTGGCCCGCGGATACGAAAGCGCTCCGCGATAGGCGAATAATGCCAGCAGCGCGATGACGATCCCGCCGCGCACCGCAGCTCCCCGCTGCACTCGCCACAGCCACTGGGCGCCCGCCGCCAGCCCCACGACCAGCAGCGCATAGATCGGCATGATCACCTGGTACCAATTGCCCAGTCGATCGATCCAGCAGAAGACCAGGTAGATGGCGAGGGTGCTGTAGAGCACGGCAGCCCGCCGGCGGCCCAGCGCGGCCCAGCCGGCCAGCCCCGCGATCAGCGCCGGCAGCGTCATCTCGCGTGCCATCAGGATGGGGAATTCATCGGTGAAGAACGGCGACCAGGACCAGGTCAGCTCGGAGCGGCCTTGCTGGGTGGAGACGAAGCTCAGGAACCAATCCCAGGCGCTGGCCCACTGGCCAACGCCGCGCCATTCGGGATGCGCGGCCCCGCGAACGTAGACATAAGCGTAGCTGAGCAGCGGCAGCAGCACCAGTCCCAACGCTGCCGCGATCAGCTTTGGCCGTCGCAGCAGGCCTGGCTCCCGGTTCAGCACGAACCAGAGAAGCGGCGGGATCACGGCCAGGATGGTTATCTGATGCGCCAGCCCCACACCCGTCAGGAGCGCGAGTCCCAGCAGGGTGCGCTCGTCGCGCGTGCGTTCCCAACGAAAGGCCAGCAGCACTGCGGCCAGCGTCCAGGCAACGGATGAGGTGTACTGCTCGGTGGTGACCGCGTAGTACCAGAAGAAATAGGTGACGCCGTAGAACGCGGTCGCAAGCAGCGCAATGGGCCAGTTACCGCTCGTGCGGCGCCCATCCGGCCCCGCCGCCGCGGTGACCTCCAGGATCAGCCGGTAAAGCAGCCAAAGGGCCACCAACGCCCAGAGGGTCGAATAGCTGGAGAGGATCGGGATCGGGTTGTGGTCGGCGCCCAGGATCAGCCGGCCGACGCGAAACCAGAGCCACCCGCCCATGGTGTAAAGCGGATAGCCGGGCGCGTTGCTGGGCCGGGCCTGCACCTGCGCGTACTGATGCGTGATCAGGTCGCCGCCTTGCAGTTCCTCGGGGCGCAGGCCGTTGTCCAGGGTGAGCAGGTAGAGCATGGCAAATGCCAGCAGCAGCGCGGCGCCGGCCAGGGAGGCGGGCGTCCAGCGGCGCGCGCGGCCGCCGGTTTGATCGGATGCGGAGACGGAGGTCGGTGTGGCAGTCATGGCCCCAATATAGCCGACCGCCGCACGGGTGTCAAAACCGAAGCGTTTGCCACTCCCGGGCCCAGGCGGTATAATCGGGCCATCATTTCATGAGGAGCGCGTCCCTTGGCCCATTTTCACTCCCTTCCCCTGGTTGGCATCCCGGCTTCGGTGTACCGGGAGACGGCCGGCGCCACCTATTTCCAGTTCAACGGCAATTACCCGGCGGCGCTGGCGGCATCGGGCGCGCTGCCTGTGGTGATCCCCCTGGGTCTGCCGGAAGACGCTTTGCGCGAGCTATTTGCCCGATTGGACGGCCTCTGCCTGGCGGGCGGGGTGGACGTGGACCCGGCGCACTACGGCGAGGCGCAGCACCCGGCGCTGGGCAAGGTCGATGCGGCACGCGACGCCACCGAGCTGACGCTGGCGCGCTGGGCGCTGGACGCCGATCTGCCGGTGTTCGGCGTGTGTCGCGGCATCCAACTGCTCAATGTCGCGGCGGGCGGCAGCCTGTACCAGGACCTGGCCGCACAACTGCCGGCGGCCCTCCCCCACAGCTACTCGACCGATGACTCGCCCTGGGAACGGCCGGTGCATCCTGTACGACTCGCCGGTCAGAGCCGGCTGGCCGGGCTTCTCGGCGTTAACGAATTGCCGACCAACAGCTTCCACCATCAGGCCGTTAAACAGCCGGCGCCCGGTTTTGTGGCGGTGGCCTGGGCCGCCGACGGCGTGGTGGAGGGCATCGAAGACCCATCCCGGCGTTTCGCGCTGGCTGTGCAGTGGCATCCCGAGGGCATGTACGGCTCCGATCCGTTGGCGCGGCGACTGTTCGATGCGTTTGTTGCGGCGAGCCGGCGCGGGGCGACGGCGCAGGCGGCCGCGGCGGAAACGGCGAGGAGTAGGCAGTGAACGAAGAGGATCGTCGCGCCGGGCGGTTTGGGCTCCGGGCAGGCCTGAAACCCAAAGGCGTCGCCCAGCCCAAAGCCAGCGTCCAGTCGGGGCCGCCCGCGATCGGCGTTTTTGATTCGGGCGTGGGCGGGCTGTCAGTGGTGCGCGAGATCCTGGCGCAACTGCCGGCCCATCCCGTCGTTTATCTGGCTGACCAGGTGCACGCGCCTTATGGGCAGCGCGAGCTGACCGAGATTCGCCGGCTGTCAGAAGGAATCACGCGTTTTTTGCTGGCGCAAGGCGCCCAGGTGATCGTCATCGCGTGCAACACCGCCTCGGCCGCCGCGCTTCACTGGCTGCGGGGGCAATTTCCCCAGGTGTCCTTTGTGGGGATGGAGCCGGCGGTGAAGCCGGCCGTGGCGCGCACCCGCACCGGGCACGTGGGTGTCATCGCGACCGCGGCGACCTTTCAAGGCGAGCTGTTCGCCAGTCTGCTGGATCGGTTTGCGAACAACGCGGCCGTGCACACCCAGGTCTGCACCGATCTGGTGCCGCTGGTGGAGGCCGGTGAGCTCGCTTCTGAGCGGACGCGTGCGGCGGTGCAGGGCTACCTGGCGCCTTTGCTGGCGGCCGGCATCGATGAATTGGTGCTGGGCTGCACGCACTATCCGTTCCTGCGGCCGGTGATCGCTGAGGTGGCCGGGCCCGGCGTCGAGATTATCGACCCCGCTTCGGCAGTGGCCCGGCAGACGGGCCGCGTGCTGGCGCAGGGGGCCGGCCGGGAACCGATTGTAGCCGGTGGCCGTGCGGCGCCCCCCGGCAGGCATCGCTTCTACACCACAGGTTCGCCGGAGCGGTTCGGCGTCGCCCTGCGCGAACTGCTGGCCTTGACCGCGGAGATCCGAGCGGTGGCCTGGAACGACGAAGAAATCTCGCAGATAACCCAAGTTATCCCAAGTGATTTGGGATAACCGTGGCCGTTGGCCCGGGGCGGGTTCCCGTGCGGCGCCCGGGCGCCGTGATAACCCAAAATATATCCCAAATCCAATATTGGGATATGTTTTGGGATAAAGGACAAAACCGCGTATGAGCGATCCGGATCACCGACCGACTGGGCCGCGCCTCACCCGCCGCGCGTTTATCGGCGCGGCCGGCAGTGCGGGGCTGCTGGCTCTGCTGGCAGGGTGTCGCCCGCGATCGGGCTCGCCCACGCCGACGCCCACGCGCACCCCGCGGCCAGCCGGCACGCCTTCACCCGTCTCGACCGAGGCCTCGCTGCCCACGCTGACCGCCCCGGCGACTGCAGAGGCGACCCCCAGCGCGCCGGCGACGCCCACGGCCTCGCCGATGCCCACCGCCACGCCCACGCCGCCGGCGACGCCGTTTCCGCCCGGCTCCGCCACCAAGCTCGGCCTGTTCATCTCGCGCAACGACCCGCGCATCTTCGATCTGTTGCGCACCGGCAACGTGGCCTTTGTGAAAACACTGGAATACGACCCGAACTTTGCCACCGAGATCAAGCAGGTGGCGCCGAAGACGGTGCTGGTGGGCCGGATCGACACGGAGCAGATCAACCTGGCCACGTTGAACGACCCGGCCGCGGCAGCCCGGACGTTCGTTGACCGGCTGCTGCCCATCGCCACCGAGGCGCGGCGTCTGGCCGCGTTCGACGCGTGGGAGGCTTACAACGAGCCGGTGCCCACCGATGCCGAGCAGATGGCGCGGCTGGCGCAGTTTGAGGCGGAGCGCACGCGCCTGCTGGCGGCCGCGGGCATCCGTTCGGTGATCGGCAATTTCGGCACCGGGCAGCCGAACCTGGCGCTGTGGCCGAGTTTTCGCCCGGCCATCGAGGCCGCGATCGCGCACGGCGGGTATCTGGGGCTGCATGAGTACAGCGCGCCGACGATGCAGTATCTCACACCGCAGGATCCGTTGGGCTGGGGCAGCGATCCGGCGCAGGAGGGGTGGCTCACGTTGCGCTATCGCAAGGTGTACCGGAGCTATCTCCAGCCGAATGGGCTCGAATTGCCGCTCTTGTTAACCGAGGTGGGGGTGGATGGTCTGGTGTCTAACCGGCCGGGGCCGGCCGGCCGGGGGTGGCAAGACTTCGCCGGTTACTGGGATGGCTTGGGCATGGGCAAAGATGCTCCCGGTAACTATATGGAGCAGTTGGCGTGGTATGATGCGCAGTTGCAGCAGGATAGTTATGTGGTGGGCGCGGCAATCTACGCGGCCGCGGCCTCACCGGGCTGGGAAAGTTATGAATTGCTGGGGGTCGATCGGGTGGAACCGTTCCTGAAGCAGTACTTGAGCGTGCATCCGGCGAAGTGACCCTCACTTCAAAATATACGATGTCCCCTTCTTATCCCCGATCTTCATGAGCAGACCCTTGTCCACCAGGTCGGCAAGGTCGAGGCGCAGCGTTTCAGGCGTCACATCGGCGCACAGCTCGCGGTATTCGCGGTTGGTGATACGGCCGTATTGTTGCAGATATTGCACGGCCCGAATCTGGCGGTCATTCAGGCGGCTGGCCCATTCCGGCACAGCGCGGGGCAGCGGCGTCCCGCTGCCCCGCTGCAGAACCACGGAGAATGAGTAAGGTGTCGGTTTAAACTCCGGGGCGGGGTGGCCGGCCTGCACCATCTCCTCGATCATCCGATCGATCCCCAAGCCAAGCTGTTCGATGTAACCCCATTCAAACAGGCCGTTGACCAGCCGCGGGTTGCGCGAGAAGTGCTCGTCGACGATGTTGTCCAGGGTGATGTAACCGGGCAAGCCGCCGGGGCTGCTGATCTCCAGCCGGTCATCGAACTGGCGCACCTCCACGCGGCGGCCGGTCAGCCGGTAGTCGCGGTGGCAGACCGCGTTCACCAGCGCCTCGCGCACGGCGAAGAGGGGATACAGGTGCCGATCCTCGCGTTTGAGGCCGCGCACCACGGCCTCACCGCGCATTTCCTGCAACAGGAGGCTCCAACTGTTCTCGATCACCCGGGCCAGCGCGCCGTTGAACTCCTCACGCCGGTTGTAACCGGGCAACCCGCCCGGCCCGCGCGGCTCGGTGCCGGCAAAGCGGACATAAATCAGGCCGCTTTGCGGGATAAAGAACTGTGGGTCGTGGCCGAACAGCAAGATGCCGGTCACGGTCGGCTGCCCCTGCGGGTTCAGCGCGCCGACGGCTTGCAGCAGTTCCTCCTCGGTCTGGCCCAAATCGCGGCCCAGGCGTGTGCTGCGGCGCGTAAGATAATCTTGGATGACCTCTTCATCAAAATCCGCGCGGGTTGCGCCTGGCACCGGCTCCATCTCGTAGTCGCCGCTGGCCTTGGTCGCGGCCAGGTGGCTGATCTTGCCGCCATCCAACGCCTCGTTGCCCAGGTGCGTGCGCACGAGGACGCGGCCATCGGCCAGCGAGTGCAGCTCGGTGCTGCGGGGCACGCTGATTGCGACCGCCAGCCCGGCGCGATCCTCGAATTGCTGCCAATCGGTGCGCACCAGCGGCCGGCATTGGCTCAATGCCCCGCGCAGCAGGCTCTCCGCGTCCTCGATCTGTAACTCACCGGTGATGTTGCCCTGCAGATCTACGCCCAGCAGGATGGTGCCACCATCGCCGTTGGCGAACGCGACCAGCGTCTCAGCCAACAGATCAACGGTTGGCTCGGTGAGCACGCCCAATTGCAGGCCGACACCGCGGCGCAGAAGGGTAGCGAGAGACATAAGCTTTCTCTACTTCAAGCGACTATGAGCTGGCTTCTTCTGTGACGCCCTCGGGCACCTCGACGACAGGGGCAGTTGCGGGCTCTTTGACCGGGGCCGGTTTGCGGCCGGCCAGTTGGGGCGCGTTTTCCTGTTCTGCCGCGCTCTCGACCGACGCTGCAAGCCGCGCCATCGCGGCCACGGTATCCCCGCCGTCGGGCGTGACAATGCGCACCCCGCGCGTCATGCGGCTCATCTGGCTGATGGCCGCGACCGGGGTGCGCAGGGCGATGCCGTTGGCGGTGATGATGGTGATCTGGTCCGCGGCCTGAACGACGCGCGCTGCGGCGATTTTGCCGGTCTCGTCCAGTCGGTGATGATCCAGGGTCCACTGACCGCCCGTGTTGCGGCTGTGTGCGGGATACTCCGTCAGGGGCGTGCGCTTGCCATAGCCGTTTTGCGTGATGATCAGCAGATCGCCGTCGGGCTCTGCCACGTCGAAGGTAGCCACGGTGTCGTCCTCGCGCAGATCCATCGCCAGCACGCCTGCCGCCGTACGGCCCATCGCGCGCACCGCATCCTCGGCAAAGCGCAAAACCTTGCCGCCTGTGGTGACGATCAGGAACTCCTGCTTGCCGAACGTGGCGCGCGCCCAGCCCAGTTCGTCGCCGGACTCCAGGTTCATGGCGATGATGCCACTGGGCCGCACATCGGAGAACTCGCTCAGCCGCATCCGTTTGATACGACCGTTGCGGGTGAGCAGGGTGACGTACTCCGCCTGTTCAAAATCGGGCACGACCAGCAGGGTGGTGACGCGCTCGTCGGCCGCCAGGTTCAAGAAGTTGACCAGCGGCAGGCCGCGGCCATCGCGCGCGGTGTCGGGCAGCGCAAAGACGCGCTGGCTGTAGACCCGGCCGCGATTGGTGAAGAACAGCAGGTGATCCAGGGTGTTGGCCGAGAAGAGATCCACGACCTCATCTTCGTCCTTGGTGCGCATGCCCTGCACGCCCCGGCCCCCGCGCCGCTGCGCCCGGTAGGCCGCCAACGGCGTCCGCTTCACGTAGCTGCCCTGGGTGACGCTGATGAGCACCGTTTCCTGGCGGATCAGATCCTCTTCCGAGAAATCGCCGGCCGCCTCAGGCACGATCTCGGTGCGCCGGTCATCGGCGAATTTCTCTTTGAGGGCCAACACCTCATCCTTGATGGCGCTGAGGATGGCCGCAGAGTTCGCCAGCAGCCCTTCATAGGAGGCAATCTGGCCGAGCAGTGCGTTGTACTCGTCCTCGATCTTCTGTCGCTCCAACGCTGCCAGCCGGCGCAACTGCATATCCAGGATGGCTTGGGCCTGTCTATCGCTCAGATTGAACCGGGCGATCAGTTTGGTCTTGGCATCATCACCGCTGTCGGCCGTGCGGATGATGCGGATGACCTCATCCAGGAATTGAATGGCGATGCGCAGCCCTTCCAAGATGTGCGCCCGCTCGCGCGCCATGCGTAATAAATAGGCGGTGCGCCGCGTGATCACTTCGATGCGGTGATCGATGTAGATTTGCAGCGAGCGTTTGAGGCTGAGCAACCGCGGCTCGCCTTCGACCAGGGCCAGCATATTGACGCCGAAAGTGCTCTGCAGCGGCGTGTACTTGAAAAGTTGGTTGAGCACTTTGCGGGGCGCCGCGCCGCGCTTCAGCTCGATCACCACGTGCATGCCCTTGCGATCCGACTCGTCGCGTAGATCGCTGATGTCGGCGATGCGGCCCTCGCGCACCAACTCGGCGATGCGCTCCAGGATCGTGGTTTTGTTGAGCTGGTAGGGAATTTCGGTGACAACAATGCGGAACCGGCCGCTGGGCATTTCTTCGATGCGCGTGCGGGCGCGCATAATCAGGCGGCCCTTGCCGGTGCCATAGGCCAGCTTGATCTCCTCCCGGCCCAGCAGCAGCCCGCCGGTGGGGAAGTCGGGCCCGTGGATGAACTGCATCAGCTCGTCCACGGTGACTTCGTCCATCTCGGCCCAACGATCGATGAGGAACGCGATGGCATCGGCCAGCTCACCCAAATTGTGAGGCGGGATGTTGGTGGCCATGCCGACCGCGATACCGCTGTTGCCGTTGAGGAGCAGGTTGGGGAGCAAGGCGGGCAGCACCAAGGGTTCCTGCAAGCTGCCGTCAAAGTTATCGGTCCAGTCGACGGTATCTTTTTCGATGTCGGCCAGCAGCGATTCCGAGATGCGTGCCATGCGCGCCTCGGTGTACCGCATGGCCGCCGGCGCGTCGCCGTCCACCGAGCCGAAGTTGCCCTGGCCGTCCACCAGCGGATAGCGCAGGCTGAAGTCCTGTGCCAGGCGGGCCATCGCATCATAAACGGCCGTATCGCCGTGGGGGTGATACTTGCCCAGGACTTCACCGACGATACGGGCGGATTTTTTGTAGGGTGTGCCCGCGCGGATGCCCATATCGTGCATGGCGTACAGGATCCGGCGCTGCACCGGCTTCAAGCCATCGCGGGCATCGGGCAGGGCGCGGGCCACAATCACGCTCATGGCATAATCCAGGTAGGCTCCGCGCATTTCCTCATCAATATTGATGGGCCGAATAATCCCCAATGTATTGGGGGAAATTTCGATCTGGTTGTTCATGCCGCTCCTCGGGTGCGCATCAAGCGCGGAGCGTATTATACCTCAGAACGGCAGGTTCGGCCATTTAGGGGCGATCGACTGTGAGGCGGCAGGGGGGTGGTGGGCGGGAGTCATGTGCGGGCTCCCGCCCACCCGGGTGCGGTGCGTTACGAGCGTTTCAATAACTGCCGCGCCTGGCCGCGCCAATCTTCGCTGCGCACGCGGTCAGCGAAGCGGCCGGCAACCTGGCCCAAGACCTCCTCGCTGGCTTCTGCCAGTGCGGCGAAGGTGGTGATGCCAAGTGCACGCAGGCGTTGAGCGTAGGCTGGGCCGATGCCCTGGATGACCTCAAGGTCATCTTCGGCGGCGGGTGCTGAGGTGAGGCTCGCCAGCGGTTGGGGCGTGACGGACGGGCGATTTTTGGGCGGCCTCAGTGCGGCCATCTCAGCGGCAATCCGGGCCACCTCGTCGGAGCCGGGCAACCGGGCTTCGGCGCCAGCCAGAATTTCCTCAGAGATACCCGGTGCGGCGGTCAACGCTGCGGCCGGGGCCGGCGCTTCCAGGGCGGCGAGGCGTGCTTGCAGCGCAGCGAGCTGTGCACGGAGCGCTGCCACGTCGTCTGTCGGCGCCTGGGGCGCAATGACTTTAGGCAGGTCGACATCCGGCAGTTCGACCTTCGGTAATTCGACGTCCGGCAGCACGGCTTCGATAGAAGGTGCAGTCAAGTCCACTTTGGGCAGGT
>JAPKMS010000198.1 GCA_026645775.1 Anaerolineae bacterium | reverse complement strand
GATACCCCCGACTGGACTCGAACCAGTGGCCTAGGCGTTAGGAGTGCCTCGCTCTATCCACCTGAGCTACGGGGGCTACACGAGTCAAATTCTAGCACAAGAAAGGGATTTTTGCCAAGAACCACGAGGTTCTGACCCATCCGGATCAGGCGCTAAGCAGGCCGTGTTTCACCAGCCAGGCGCGCAACTGGATGCGCGAGGCCTCGGTGATCATGCTGCCCCGATCCATCCCGCGCGGGCTGGCGCCCGCCGGCAGGGACGCCGGCTCTTCGCAGGGCTCGATGCTGTCACCTTCAGCCAGGATCACCGTGGGCACGCTCTCGAAACCGACCCACTTCTTCACGCGCATCGCAGCGGCCCGATCTTCCTTGATGTTGATGAAGGTAGCCGACAGGCCCCATTCGTTCAGCGCCCGCTGCGTATCCAGGCTTGTGCCGCACCAGGGCGACATGTAGACGACAACTCGCTTCGACATGTAACATCCTCCGCCTTTGAAAATCGAGTTTGAATTCCTGGGCGCATCCATGTATAATGTGCCCATAGCTGTGTCAAAAATTGGAAGGAGTGGAATATGAATCTCCCCCGCGCGCATCGCCTTCGCTTGATTTCGGCCCTGGTGCTGACGGCTCTTGTCTGGATGGCATTCACTGCATTGCCGCGCTTGAGCCACGCAGAGGGCGCCCCACCCTCAGATGCCTCAGGGTTTTGGTACACCATCCAGCGCGGCGACTCCTGGACCGTGGTCGCGCAACGCACCGGCATCAGCGTCGCTGAGCTGAAGAAGGCAAATCCGAAAGCCATCCACCCCTCAGATTGGCTCTGGTTCGGCGAGCGCCTCTTCGTGCCGGGAAGCACCGGGCTGCAAGGCTACTGGTACCAGGTGAAGCCTGACGACACGTGGAATACGGTGGCAAAAGCCACGGGCATGTCAGCAGGACAGCTCTGGGCCGCAAATCCCGGCCTGCAAAACACTAAACGCTGGCTGTATATCGGCCAGCGCATGTGGATTCCTGCACCGCCGCCTTCCGGCGATGCAGTCACCGTCACCCCTGTGCCGACGGCGGCCACCCCGGCGCCCGGCGTCAAGGCGGGCTGCCCGGCCACCCTGGCTGAATATCCGGCGGCCATCACGGCCTATCTTAAAAAACCGGGCAATACATCCGCGAGCTTGAAGACTTGGCTCACCTCGTGCGGGGCCATCACCAACACCGCGGGCAGCTTCACCTCAGCCTCCATCGTGTCATCCAACAAGACCGATCTGATCATCGTGCTGAGCGATCCTACGACCGATGTCGTGAGTGGCAAAGGCATGCTGTTGATCTATCACGCGCCGCCCAAAAACGGCTATATGTTGGCCCGCCAGGCCGAGGGCGAAGGGCTGATCAAGCTGCTCAAGGTCGATGACATCAACGCCGATGGCAAGCTCGATGTAATCTGGACCGACACGACGTGCGGCGCACACACCTGCTTCTCCACCCTCTTTGTCGATTCGTGGGATGGCAGCGCCTACCTGGATAATATCGCCGGCGAACCGGCGATGGCTCAGCCCGACTACACCTTCAAGGACGTTGCCACTGAGGGCAGCGGCGCTGAAATCCTGGTGCACGGCGGCATCATCGGCTCAGTGGGAGCCGGTCCCCAGCGCGCTTGGACCGAAACCTATATCTCGGCGCAGGGCGGACCGTATGAGCTCTTCAAACAGGCCTACGATGCATCCAACTGCCTGTATCACCACGTGCTGGACGCCAATCGCGTATTCGACACGTGGACGGCGGAAGGCTTCGATCCGGCCGTTGCGGCCTACCAGGCCATCGTGGCCGACACAACCCTGGTTGCCTGCGGCGCGCTCACCGATGAGGTGCAGACGTTGCAGGACTTCGCACGCTTCCGCACGGTCGTAGCCCTTGTGGGCGGCGGACGAGCGGCTGAGGTGCCTGATGTGCTGGCACAGATCACCCACGCCGGCTTGCGCGGGGCCGCCGAGACCTTCTTCAGCGCCTACAAGTCATCCGGCAGCGTGATCGGCGCCTGCCAGACAACGACGACTTATGCGACAAGCAACCCCAACTCCTGGCAATTCCTGGCCGATTGGGGCTACGCAAACCCAACCTTTACGGCCGATGATCTCTGCCCGCTGAAGTGATCGCTCCGGGCCACCGAGCCGGCGCTTTCGTCCCCGCGTCCACCCGCAAACGGTGAACGCGGGGACGTTTTTCGATCACTTGGGGGCGACGCCTGGCTCCTCGGACGGGGCCGCAGACGGCTGCTCCTTGGGCTGCTGCTCCAACAGGCCGTAGATGTCAATGGGCGCCCCGGCTGCCGGCGCGGGCTCGGGTGCGGTTTGGGCGGCGGGTTTGGCTGGCGCCGCGGCCTCGGGCAAAGTTTCCGTCACCGATGAGCCCGGCGCCGGCGGCAGCGCCTCAAATGAGGGCTCCGGCACTACGGGCCCCACCGGCGCCGACGCCCCCCCGCGCAGCCCAAGCCCGCCCAGCAGCAAGCCCAGCCCGGCGACGAGCAGGAGCACCGGCCACCATTGCGCCACCATCGCGGGCAGCATCAACGCATCCATCAGCGTTACCAACCCCAGCAGCAGCAGCGCACCGGCCGGAACGGCGGCCCAGCGTGTATCGCGCTGGCCGAAACGGACCGCATACAATAGCGCAAACACCAGGCCGACGCCAACGTAGAGCACACCCAGCCGGCCCGCGTCACTCAGCCGCGTCCACAAGCCCAGCAGAACCCCCAGCACCGTGAGCACGCCTGCGGGGATGGTCGCCCACCAATGCTCACCGCGCACCAGCAGAACAGCCCAAAAGCCCAGAGCCATGCCGAACAGCACCAGCGAGGTCACCCAGTCGCCGAGCTGAATCCCGCGCCATCTCAGGATGATCGTCACGCCGATGCTCAGCAAGGTGAACGCCGGGATGGCCCGCCACCAACGTTGAACCCCGAAGAAGAACCAAATCAGGAATCCCAGGCCGGCCGCGGCAAAAAGCCCGCCCCAAATCAAATCGCCCCACTCACCGAACACCTGCATGTTCTTCAGGATCAGGAACACGCCGGCCAGAAGCAAGAAAATCGCCCAC
Source organism: Anaerolineae bacterium (assembly GCA_026645775.1). Taxonomy (GTDB): domain Bacteria; phylum Chloroflexota; class Anaerolineae; order CG2-30-64-16; family CG2-30-64-16; genus MO66. The sequence continues at coordinate 15,285 of JAPKMS010000198.1, read as the reverse complement.
CCCAAGAATTCACCGAACCGTTTCATCATGTTCTCCTTTGAGGATCATCCGGGGACCGGGCAGCCCGCCAGCCCGTGAAGGCCCACCCGGCAAATGCGAGGGCCAGGGCGATCCAAGCCAGGCGTTCCCAGAGTTGAACAGCCCCCCAGGCACACCCCGCAGCAAACAGCGATAGACCTGTGGTGGCAGCGGCCTGGTATGCGGCCCGATTCAGCATCTTGCGCAGGCTGATGCGCTGCTGCGCCGACTGCCAACTCGCGTAGCTGCAAGTTGCCAGCACCAGGCTCAGGCCCATGATCCATAGGGCGCTGCGCGCCACCCCACCCCAATCAATTAGTTCCATCGCTCGGCGCCTGGTCTTTGTCGCCCGCGGCATGAGGCGTCAGATAACCGCGGGCAACCAGCCAATCCACAGCGCCCGCCAGGTCCGGCTCGAAAACCGCATCCGCGCGGACGCGTAACTCCGGCGACTTAGGATTCACAGCGATGCGCACGCCGGCGCAATCGAACAACTCCAGGTCGCCGAGGGTATCACCCGCGGCCAGGGTTTCAGCAGGCGAGATGTCGAGGCGCGCCATGAGATTGCACGCAAAAGCCGCCTTGCCGCCTTCGGGCACGCAGTTGATCGCGCCCCCGTCCAACACGCCATCCACACTGGTCAACACATTGGCCAGGACGTGGTCCACACCGAATTCGGCAGCAATGGGGTCGGTGTTCAGCGTGAAACCGGCGCTGACAAGGGCCACCGTGACATTCGCGGCCTTCAACGCCCGTAACAAATCAGCGGCGCCGGGAAGGTAGGGGTTTTCCGCGAGCAGTTGAGCGATTTTTGCCACCGGCTGCCCGGCCCACAACTGCGCGTCGCGCCGCAGCCACTCGCCATAGCCAATCTTGCCAGCAAGCGCCAGGTCCCGATTCTCGGCGGCAAGATGCGCCACTCCCAGGCAATGATGGATATACTGATAGGGCGATTCTGCCTGTTTCAGCGTACCATCCACGTCCAGCATAGCCAAACGCAATCGAGGCAAAACTCAACTCCTCACACCCAAGCTCGGTGGTTGAGAGCCAGGAGCAGGAAGCGGCCCAGGCGCTGGTTCCTGCTCCTGGCGTGATGATTATGCTTCCTCAGCGTCTTCCTCGGGTTCCCACTCGCTGGTCATCCAAGCGCTGCAGACCAGTACGAGGCTCACCTCATCGCCGTGGCCGAAAGCCAGGGCCAGGCCGCCTTCTTCATCGGCCTCACCGAAGTCGACCAACTCCAGCTTGTCATCGGCCAGTTTGCCGACGACGTCGAAGATGGCGTCCATCCCCACGACCGGGTCCTTTTCAGGATCGGGGTAGGCCGTGGTGACGTACAGCTCCAGCGCCTGGTTGTCGTCGAGATAGAGATCGCAATCGAAGAAGATCCGCTCCGCGGGCTTGACCGGTTCAGCCTCTTCTTCGTCGCCGAGTGACTCTTCCCAAAGCTCGATGCCGAGCACCTTGAGGCCGAGCATTTCGGAAAACTCGGCGCGGCGGTCGTCATCCAGCTCGGTGTACAGATCCTCTTCCGCAGAGTCTTCGAACCCTTCGATTTCTTCTTCCATGCCATTCTTAGACATTGAACTATGCTCCTTGTGAAAAATATAGGGGATTCAGACCGCGAACCGCTTAATGAACTCCACGAGGAATTCAATGTGGCGGAAATAGTCATCCAGTCGGATGTTTTCGTTGGGCGCGTGCATGCGCATGCCGGGATAGCAGACGCCCGTGATGATGCCGCCCGGCGTGCCGACGCCCTGCACCAGAGTGTGCATGGGACCCGATCCGCCGTGCGATGGGTAGACCACCGGCTCGTGACCGTAGGTGGTGCGCGCCGCGGCGATCGCCGTTTGCACCACCGGGGCCATCATGTCGGAGCGGGCGCCCACCATGCCGACGAAGCCCTTGATCTCGATATCGCTGAACCCCCGGCGATCCAGGTGTTCACGCAGCAGGCGGGTCACCAGCTCGGGCGTCAGATCAGGCACCAGGCGGAAATCCAGCTTCACCAGGGCGCTGCTGGGCAAGATCGTCTTCTCGCCCTCATCGATGAACCCGCCGCGCACGCCGCAAATGGTGCAGGTGGGCGCTGTGAGGAAACGGGTCAGCGCATCCTCGTCGCTCATGTCGTTGATAAACGCCGGGATGCCCCAATTGGCCTTCATCTTGGCGCCATCGAACGGGATACGTCGGATATATGCCCGTTCGGCCTCAGTGGGCGGCCGGACGTGTGCCATCAGGCCGTCGACGGTGATGTTATCCTGTGCGTCCTTCAAGGTCGCCAGGGCATGCACGAGGCGCCAGGCCGGATTGGGCGCCATCGGTGCGTAGCCGGAGTGCAGATCGTAGGCCGCACCGTGCGCGCGCAGCTCGAAATAGGCGATCCCTTTGACCCCACAATAGAACGTGTAGCGCTCAGCATCATCGAAGCCGCCGCCTTCCCAGATCGCGCCATCGGCCCGAATCAAATCGGCGTAGCGCGCGGCCAGGGGGGCCAGGTGCGGGCTGCCCACCTCCTCTTCGCCCTCCACAAAAAACTTGAGCCGCAACGGCAGCTCGCCGTAGGCCGCGCGATAGACCTCGACCGCATGGATGCGCGCCACGGTGTCGCCTTTGTCGTCCACTGCGCCGCGGGCATACAGCTTGCCATCACGCACTGTCGGCGTGTACGGCGGCGACTCCCACAACTCTAACGGATCGGCGGGCTGGACATCGTAATGCGAATAGCTCAGCAGGCTGCGCGGCCCGGCGCCCACTTCGCCAAAAATGACGGGTGGGCCATCGCCGGTAGAGAGACGCTGCACGCGCGCGCCCAGGCGTTGCAATCGCTCAGAAACCCAATCGGCGGCTCCGGTCAGGCCGGCGGCATTGCCATCTTCGCTGGGAAAACCCAGAAGCTCTCCGAATTCCGCCAGAAACCGCTCACGATTGGCTTCAATGATGGCCCTGATCTGCTCCATTTGTAGCAATCTCCTCGGGCAAGATTATACCACGGGCAGACGTGATGGCTAATTTGGCGCTCTTCCACTGATCCCAAAAAGGGGATCGATTTTTCATCCCTGTTTGCGTCGAGTGCAATAGGGCCGCGTCAGGCTAGATTTGGCACCTACGTGCCTGGCACTTGCAGAGCCCACCACAAACCAGGCAAGTGCCAGGCACGTAAAATCTAACTTGACCCGGTAATAGGGACGCTGTAAAGAAACAGTTGGGAACAGGGGGTTTGGACGATGGCTCACAGAAAATACGGGGGAATCGGTGCACATTCGTTCCATGCTTGTTTAACTTTTGCAGGCCTGCGCCGCTGAAGTTAGCGTCGTTCGCAAATAAAAAATGATAGGTCAATTTAAGGAGAAGTAGATGTTGAGCCAGTTCAAGCGACTTTCCCTGCTCGTGGCCCTGATGATACTGACTGCGGCCCTGGCAGCCTGTGCGCCAACGACACCCGTACAACCGACCCAGGCGCCCGCCGCCACCCAGGCGCCCGCCGCCACCCAGGCGCCCGCTGCAACCGAGGTCAAGGCCGAAGCTGCGACGCAAGCGCCGGCCCCCACGGATGCGCCGACAACCGCACCAGCGGCGACCGAGGCAACCGCGCCCGCCGCTGTCAGCTTCGCAAAAGACGTCCAGCCGATCCTGGAGCAGAGCTGCGTGAAATGCCACGGCGGCAGCGATGGAAAGAAGGGTGGCTTATCGCTGAAAACTTACGACGACCTGATGCAGGGCGGCCAGGATGGCAAGATCGTCACCCCCGGTGACGCGGCCAACAGTCCGCTGGTAGACGCGATCGTGTCGGGTAAGATGCCCAAGCGCGCATCAAAGCTCCCACAGAGCGCGATCGACACGATTTCAGCGTGGGTCGCCGCGGGCGCGCCGAATAACTGAGCCTGTCGGGAAGAGCCCTCACGAGAGGGCTCTTCTTCGGTTGAGCACAAGATCATGTGAGCAGCCCATGAAAAACCTGGTGATCCTTGTCATGTTGGCTCTGACGGCGCTGATAACGACAGCGTGCAACAGCACGCGTGCCGCGCCCACGCCGTCAGCCATCGCCCAAGCGCCGACATCAGCACCGACAGTGGCCCAGCCGTCCAGCACGCCGACCGCAACCGCCACGCCCGCCCCCACGTCAACATCGACGCCGACGCCAACCGCCACCCACACGCCCAGCCCAACGCCCACGCCGGTCGAGCCGCTTTCGGTGGCATTCATGCGGACGCAGTCGTACCCGGGCAGCGATCTTGTCATCGAGCAGACGCTGCAGGCGGGGCCGAATTACCGGCGCTATATTGCATCCTATCTCTCGGAAGGGTTAAAGCAGTACGGGCTGCTGACCGTGCCCAATGGCGCCAGGCCGGCGACCGGTTGGCCGGTGATTATTTTTAACCACGGCTACATCCCGCCGGCACAATACCGCACCACCGAACGTTACGTGGCCTACGTGGACGCGTTTGCACGCAACGGTTACATCGTCTTTCGGCCCGACTATCGCGGACACGATAAGTCGGAGGGGCAGGCCAGCGGCGGCTACGGCTCACCTGACTACACCATCGACGTGTTGAATGCGGTGGGATCCCTGAAACGCTATGCGGATGCCGACCCGAACCGTATCGGCATGTGGGGGCACTCGATGGGCGGCCACATCACGCTGCGCGCCATGGTGACAACAAAAGACATCAGGGCCGGCGTCATCTGGGCCGGCGTCGTTGCCTCCTACCCCGATCTGATGAGCCGGTGGCGACGGTCGCCCAGCATCCCGACACCCACAATCCCGCAGAGTGCGCGGCGCTGGCGCCAGGAGCTCACCGATAAGTACGGCTCACCCGAGCAGAACCCGGCATTCTGGGCGTCCATTTCGCCCAGCGCGTACCTGGCCGACCTGTCCGGGCCGCTGCAGCTCCACCACGGCACGGCCGACACGGATGTGCCAGTGGAGTTTTCCAGCAACCTGCAGGCCCAAGCCCAAACGGAGCAGATCCCAATGCCGGTCGAATACTACGAGTATCCGGGGGATAATCACAACCTATCCAAGAGCTTCAGCACGGCCATGCAGCGGTCGGTCGCGTTCTTTGATAAATACGTCAAGAACGCCTCTGCGCAGACGGCAATCCAGGCGCCTTGATGTCGCTGCATTAAATCAACGCTCATTCCGTTTCAACCCAACAAAAAGGCGGCTCTGTGAACTGTTCGTTCCAGAGCCGCCTTTGTTACTTGCCCGTTTCCTGGCCTACTCCGCCAGGAACGCGTCCAGCGCCTTCTTGCTGATGCGGTAGGCGCTGCCGATCTTCTTAGCCTTGACCTGGCCGGAGGAAATGAGCTCCTCGACGTCAGCCTCGCTGACGCGCATATAGGCCGCGGCCTCAGCCAAAGTCATCACCTCAGGCGCGGCTACGGGTGCGCCGGCGGCCGCTTGCTGCGACTGCTGCTGTCCCGCAGAAATCGCCTGCTGGATCATCCCGGCCATGCCTGCGCCCAGGCCGAAGCCCGCGCCCAGCCCGACGCCGGTGCCGGCCGCACTGCCCGTCTCACCGCCGCCGCCCGCTGTCGCCGCGTCGCCCATGGCCTTGGCAGCTTTGTACTGCATGTATTTGCCCATGTCGCCGATGGCGCCCATCGCAGCCCGCTCGTCGATGGCCTTTTGGGTCTCCTCGGTCGGGCTCACGCTGCCCAGGAACATCTGCTTCAGCGTGATGCCCAAGGCGGTGAAGTCCTCCGCCACCTTGGCCTTGATCGCGGCGCTCAGCTCATCGAACATGGCCGGCAGGTCAAACAGGCTGGCGTTCAATTCGCCGAACAGATCCGTCAGGCGGCTGACGATGATGCCGCGCAGATAGTCCTCGATCTGGCTGGTCTGGTACAAGCCCTGTGTGCCGACGATCTTGGCCACAAACATTTGCGGGTCGTCGATCGCCATGGAGTAGCGGCCATTCGCGCGCAGGCGGACCAGGCCCAGATCCTTGTCCCGTAACGCGATCGGTTCCGGTGTGCCCCACTTCATGTCGATGAAGTCCCGCATGTTGACAAAGTACACCTCGGCCTTGAACGGACTCTTGCCGCTGAAGAGCTTGCCGATGAGGTCAACCACCAACGGGATATTGGCCGTGGTAATGGTGTGGCGGCCGGCGCCGAAGGTATCCAGCGCCTTGCCGTCGCGGAAAAACACGGCATTCTGATTCTCGCGCACAATCACTTGCGAGCCGATGCGGAAATCGCCGCTGCCACTGGGCGGCACGCGGTAAACCATCTGGTTCAGGCCCTGATCGGGGGCTTCTACAATGTCGAAGATACGAGCCATGTGAAATCCTCCTGCACTGGTTTAACGACATTTACGAATGGGTCGACCCGCGCCGATCCACCCGGCATTATTCGGCGTTCTGGACAACCTCGGCGCGGCCGCGGAAGGTTTCGTTGAGGGCTGACACCAGCTCGCCGACCGAGCCGAGCGCCTCTTTGATCCCCTCATTGGCCTTCACCGCGGCTTCCAGGCCGGCGACCGCCTCATCCAGCTTGCCCAACTCATCGAAGAGCGACTGGTCGAACTGCGTCAGACGATCCAGGTCGGCCTCTTTCACCCGTTGCAAGCCCCACATCGGCGCGTAGCCGTAGGAGGCCGTTTTGATGCGATCGATCAGGAGCTGCAAACGGCCCACGATACGCTCAACATCATCCATCCAGAGCAATCCGCCCGCAGACAGCAGATCGCCTTGCAGTGCCGTCAGCTTGCGCCGGCGGATCTCCAGCCGGCGCGCCAGGCTATCGCGCACCTGTTTGTCGGCTTCGCGGCGCATCTCTTTTTCGCGATATCCTTTAATGCCGGGCAGCCCGGCAACTGCTCTTTCCAGACCGCCCATCGCGGCTTTTGCTTTTTCAACTGGGTCCATGGTTGGCTCCTTTTTGCCGAGTTCGTCGGTCAGATCACTATTGTCGCATTGCGGTGGTGACTTCGGGCAGCCGGTTCAGCATCCAGATGCCGACCGGGAGGCCAATGATGGTGACGCACAGCAGCCAGGCCAGCAGCGACCACAGCAGGCTGAACCACCAACCAATCAAGAGGAAATACAGCACCCGCAAGGGCCAGGGGCGCTGCGGCGTGTTGCGGTAGCGCCATTCGATCTCATTGTCTGCGCGTTTGTTGGCTACGCTGTAGCCGCGCGGCATGCGCAGCGTCAACACCAGCGGCGCCCGGTTGAGCATCCACAGCCCCAGAGGCATGCCGATGATGGTCAGGTTCAGAATCCAGGCTGCCACAATCCAGTACAGCGTGACGTGCCAGCCGACGATAAAGAACCACAACACCCGGATAATGAAGGGCATACCCGCCTCTTCACGCACATAAGCCTTTTCAGCAGTCACTTTTTCAATCTCCCGACAGAACCAATCTGCCAATCTGCCCAATTACCCATGACCGATCGCCCCATCCCCTCAACCTCAGCTCGCCAAGAACACCTCCGCCCCACAGAACGGGCATTTGATGACGCCCTTGCCAGCCAGCTCCAATTCGCCGGCGCAGTTTGGGCACTTATGATCGGCCTTCATGGCAGCAGCCTGCTTGGAGTACAGGACGCCATCCTTCCAGTTGATCGCGCCGCTGAACAGGTTCTTGCCCACCAGGTCGCGCACCATGTCTTCCACCTGCTCGATGGGCGCATTCAGCTCCAGCGCCACGTCCGACAACGTGACCTTGCCCTGGGCGAGGACCATGTTAAGGATCTTCTTCTGCTTGGCGATCTCATTGAACTCCGTGACTTCCTGCTTGCCCTTGCTCAACAGATAGAATCCGCCGCCGCCCAAGGGCAGCACGAACACGACCGATGCGATCAGAATCCCCAGGATTGCGCCGGTGACCGTCGTCTCTCCCGCGGAGACTTGCGCGAGCAACAACGCAACCGACACCAACAGCGCAACCAGCGCAACCACGATCAGAACAATGCCGAGTGTACGTCCTTGACCTGGCATGGATTATTTCCCTCCTTTATCTTGCTGACACCAAAACCGCATCACATCTCATCCGAAGCTGCTTCCGCCGCCGCCGCCACCGCCGCCGCTGAAGCCGCCGCCGCCCGAGAAACCGCCACCGCCGAAGCCACGGCTGCCACCGCCGCCGCCGCTGTTACTGGGAGCCGGCGAGCTGGTCAGCGTGCGTCCGGCCTGCGAAAGCATGGTGCCCAGTCCGGTGCTCATCCCGGCCAGCGAAGTGCCCAGGCCCTTGGACATGCCCTCCAACGAGGGCCGGGAGCCGCCGCCCTCCACAGGCATCGGCCGCGCCAGCCCCCCTCCGCGACTGCTCCCACCGCCGGCCGAGCCACCGCCACCCTGGCCATAATAAGGTCGCCCAAGGTCGTAGGGAATCCACCAGGTGGGCCCAGGCGCCTGCACGCTCTGGAACTTGCGGAGGAAGCTCTGCTCCAGGCCGAAAGCCACGGCATAGGGCAGATAATCGCCCAGATACTTGGCCGCGTCTTCGACCTTAGTGTACTTCTCCAGGTTCTCCAGGTAGCGCTTGAAAGCCTTCCAGCGTACTGCGGCATCCGCACCTTTGTCCGTGCGCCGCGGCATATAGCGGGCCAGGATGATCAGGCCGATGGCGATCACGCCCAACCCCAGCGGCACACAGACCACGGCTGGGCTGTACTGGGACAACGCACCCAGCAGCATGACCCCCGCCAGGACTGCGGCGCCCAACCCGAATGCTCCCAGGCAGCCGTAGCGAGACCGGGTGGTGTCGGGATTCTCTTTGAAGTAACCTTCGTTCACCACCGCCTCGTACAACTGCTTGCGCATGGTTGGAATGGCGGTGTAGAACTTGTTTTTTAGATCCGAAAGCTGCACCTCGGTGCGGTTGCCCTTGAACATATTATCAAGCAGCGTCTTCTCAAACGGCCGCAGATCCACACCGCTCTGTTTCTTGCGATACGTGAAGTCGGTGCTAGAGCCGATGCCCATGAAGCCCGGCTCCTTCGTCTCTTCGATCTCGATGACGCCGCGACGGCCCAGGTCGAGCATTGTGGACAGGATGTCCTGCAAGTCGGCCTGTTCATCGATCAACGTGCCCACCATACCCGCGGGCAGATCCGACGGTGGCTCAGGTAGATAATCGGCGATCAGGCCCACCGGCGCATCGCGGCCCCGACGATACCACCACAGATAGAGCAGCACAGGCCCGCCGATGCCGAGCAACCCGCCCAGTGCGCCGAAGCCCAGGTTCAACACTGGCCCCCACTGCGCCTGGAACGCCGCCTGCTGCTTCCGGGCTTCGGCCTCGGCATCGAGATCGCTCTGCCAGGCCTGCGCTGCACCCGCCACGATGCCATGCTGCCACTCGGCGACGACTTCCACTTCCTGGCCGGCATCGATGCGCCCTGACACCGCAATCGTCGCATCGCTGAGCCCGGCCTTGAACGCCGCCTCACCTTCAGCGCCGTAGAGGCCGTAGTTGGTGAAGGTGGCCGGTGCGGGCACGTGCAGCGTGATGGTGGACGACTGCGTCGGGAACGGGTTGCCCGATGGGATCGCCTTCCAATACACCTGATCGACGCCGGTGTCGGGATAATAGCGCAGCCCATCCACCACCGTATACCCGATCACGATCGTGCGGCGGGTATCCGTGCTGGCCGGGAAGTTGTAGCGGATCTTGATGTAGCCGCCCTCTTCATAGACGCGATAGGTATACGGCGCATCATAATCGGAAAGCTCATACTGCGTCCCATCCAGCTCACCCACGGTGATATCGCGCAGGTCGCTGAACCGGCTCTTCAGGATCTCACGCTGGCCGTAACGGAAAGTGCCGGCGGTGAACACCAACTCCTGCGTTTCCACGACACGAAAATCACCGTTGGTCTGCACAGTGATGTCGACATCATAGCGCTGCCAATAGAGGGTCTTATCCTGCGCCTGGGCTATCCCGCCGAACGCCAGCAGCAGGACGAGCATGAGCATAAAGACAGAGAGCACCTTGCGTTTCATGGGCTGCTCCTTTTACCGGTTTCAAATGCAACAGTACTATACCACATCCCGCCGCGGCAGTCCGAAATCCCCATGACATATCACTGACAGAATATCGTACACATAGAACCCAATACGCAACAGAGCGCCCGTCAGTTGCATGGCGAGCGCTCGTGCGGTGCTTGGCGAACCGGCGATCCGTAGTGGCGGCTTCAGTCGTTTGCCATATGAGCGACCCAAGTCGGCACTACGGGGCCGCCAGCCTTACGGCGCCGTCGTAAACGCCACCGTAGTCGCGTTCTGCGTCGCCGCGTTGTCCGCGTCGCCGTGGATGCCGGGGCCGACGGTCAGCGTGTAGGCCGTGTTCGGGCTGAGCGCCGCGGCCGGGGTGAAGGTGAGGGTCAGGCTCGCTTCATCCCATGCAATAGCGCCGGCCACATCCTGGCCGCCCTGCTTCAGAAAAACATTGGCCGCTGTCAGATCTTCGGTCTTCAGGACACGGTTGAAAACCACCTTGAGGGCCGAGCTGGCGACCACGCCGGTCGCGCCGTTGGCGGGATCGCTGCTGACAACCAGCGGATCACGCCAGTTCTCTACGGTGTCGTTCACCGCCATCATACCATCCGTCCCGTAGGCAACGTTGATCTTCCGATTATTCGTGGAAATGATCTCGCCCCACCACTCAACGACATCCCAACTGCCGCGCGCATACTTGTACTCCAGCGCGGTGCCATCCAGCAGATCGAGGGCGGTCGTCCAGTGTGTGGCGTCCACCCGGGTCATCGCCAGCTTACCGGGGTCCCACGGGCCCTGGGCGGTCTGGTTGCCGGGCAGGTAGATCATGTCGGCGGCCGGGGTGAACGCCGGGATCGTCACGTTGAACGTGACCTTCACCAGGCGGGCCTCGGCCACCCCTTCGACCGCATTGGATTTGGCTGAGCGGTTGTATGACGTATCCACGGCCAGCAGGGCGTACTGATACGTCTTGCCGGTGCCGACCTCGCGGTCAACGTAGGTAGTGACGCCTGCCAGGATCGTCGCCAGCTTGCTCCACATGCCGCCGGCCGCCATCCGGTAGAGCTCATAGCCGTAGATATCGGCTTCAGTGTTGGCATCCCAGGCCAGGGAGATGCTGTCCGGGCTGCTGGCGGTGATCCGCAGGTTGGCCGGCACGGCCGGCGCCGTTTTGTCATCGGTCGGGAGCACAGTCAAGCTGCCGCCGTGACGGGTGCCGGCGCGCAGGCCGCCGTAGAGCCAGGTGCGCCCGCCGTCGGCGCTGGCGCGCACGAGGTAGCTAAACCGGCCCGCTATATCCGGGAGCAGCGCGCCCATCCACTCCTCCCACTCCCGCAGCGTGTCATCGGTCGCAGGATAGTCCTTGTTGAATGTCATCGGCTGCCAGGTGGTCCAGGTGCCCGGCAGCGTGTCCGGCGCACCGTAGCCGACCTGCAGGATCAGCCCGTCAACTGCACCCGGCTCCTCGGTGACGTACTTCACGCGCACCCGCGCGTAGACGGTGTCGGTCGGGTGGCCGGCCTGAAGGGTATAATTGATGCTGGGCGGCCACTGGAGCAGCAGGCCCGTGATCTCGTGCTGCGGGATCGCCATCGCCTCAGCCGAGTTCGGGCTGTCCATGCCTTGCTTGACCGCGCGGACCACGTAGTACATCGGCTGGCCGTTGATCACGTCCGTGTCGGTGTAGGTGGTCCCGGTCACCTCGGCGATCTCCTCGTAGCTGCCCCCGGTGAGATAGGAGCGGAACACCTTGTAGCTGGTGGCGCCCGTCACCTTGTTCCAGGTCAGCCTGACGAAGCTTTCGCCGCCCACAGCTTGCAGACCGGTCGGCGCGGCCGGCGCGGCCACCGTGCCAGCGTGCACCAGCACCGCGCCCCACAAGCCCTGAAGCGGTACAGAGAGCATGCCAGCGGCCACGATGTATTCGCCGCCGTTCAGCGCATCGGTGAAAGTCAGGCCGTCCGGCAGGTAGCCGCCGACCTTGAAGGCGACGGTTTGCTGCGTCTTAGCCCGGTTGATCACGGTGATGCCCACACCCGTGCCATCCTTGCGGCCATAGGCCAGAGCGTTCATCGTGTCATCGGCCAACAGCGTGTCAAAGCTGCCGGTGCGCAGGAAGCTGTACTGCGTGCGGATCTGGCCCAGCTTCTGGTAGTGCGCCAGCAGGCTCGCGTCGGCCTGGCGCCAGGCGGGCAGGCTGCTGTAGCCCGGCTCGTCGGCCCAGGGGTAGGGCTGGCGGTTGTACGGGTCGTCGCGCGGTGCGTCGGAGCCGAAGCCGGCCAGGCCGACCTCGTCGCCGTAGTAGATCGTCGGCGCACCGGGCAGAGTGTATTGCAGGATCGCCACGGTCTTCAGGCGGACCTTGCCGTCGGCGAAGCCGTTGACCGGCGTGCGGGCCGCGCCGCTGCCGCTGATGCCGTCGTGATCCAGCTTGACCACCGCGCGGTTGGTGTCGTGGCTGTCCAGCAGGTTCATCGCCGTGGCCCACGCCGGTTCGGGGTAATCCTCTTGCATGGCCCGCAAAGCCGCCTCGAACTGGCTCGGCTTGAGCGGGGTCAGCCCCAGGTTGCCGTCGCCATCGGAGAACGGCGTGTCGCGCAGGAAGGAGAGGAGCGCGGTGGCGTAGCGGTAGTTCATGGTGGAGTCGAACTTGTCGCCCAACACCACCGGCCGCACGTCGGTCTCGCCCCACGTCTCAGAGTAGGTCATCACGTCAGGCTTGGCAGTTTGCAGGATCGGCCGCCACTCGGTGAAGAAGGACGGGGCGATGTCGGGCACCACGTCCACGCGGTAGCCGTCGGCGCCCTGCGCCAGCCAGTACTTGGCCGTGGCGTCGGCGTCGCGCAGCCAGAAGTTGCGCACGGCTTCGTTGTCGGCCGTGTTGACCTTGGGCAGCGTTTCGATGCCGTACCAGCCTTCATAGGTCGTGTCGCCGGCGCAGACGCCGGTGCCGGCCGGGCTGGCCGGCTTGAAGTAGAACCACGAGCGGTACGGGCTGTCCACCGACTCGCACGCGCCCACCTCAGGGTGCTGGCCGAAGCGGTCGAAGTAGATGCTGTCGGACGACACGTGGTTGGGCACCATGTCGAGGACGAGCTTCATGCCGCGGGCATGCAGGGCATCGGCCAACTGCTTGAACAGCGCCAGATCGCCCAGGGCCGGGTCAATCGTCCGATAGTCGCTGCCGTCGTAGCGATGGTTCGACGGCGACAGGAAGATCGGGTTGAAGTAGATCGTGTTAACTCCGAACGACTGGAGGTAGTCCAGCTTGTCAACCACGCCCTGTAGGTCGCCGCCGTAGAAGGTGCTGCTGTAGGTGCTGTACCACGGGTTAGCCGGGTCGTAGGGTTCAGGATCGGGCACAATGGTGTTCCACGGCGTGATGGGCCACGCGTGGCCGCGCTCGGCCGGGTAGAACCACTTGGCCGCAGTCGGGTCGTTGGTCGCATTACCGTTGCGGAAGCGGTCGGGGAAGATCTGATAGATGACCGCGTTCCTGGCCCACTCCGGCGTGGTGAAGGCCGCGTCGTAGACGTAGATGTTGTAGGGCTGATTAGCCGGGGCGTTGTACGGCAGGCCCACGCCGCCGTCCTGCGCCGCGTCATCCTCGTAGTAAACGATCTTGGCGCCGTCCACCGCGCCGAAGGTGTAGCCCAGCACCGTGAGTTTATCCGGTGCGCTGAACGTGGCCTCCCAGAAGTCGTAGCCGAACGGCGCACCCGGCGCCGTGGCGACCTTGCTCATGCGATAGGTCGTCGCGCCGCCGCCCAGCAGATCGGCCACGCGCACGCCCACGCCCTCGACGTCGCCGGCGGTGGTGCGGAAGCGCAGCCGCACTTCCGTGCCCTTCGTCACCGCGCCGAACGGCGTCCGGTAGAGCGGGTCGCGTGAATCGTGCCGCAGCCCATCCCAGAGGATGTTGCCGTCGAGGCCGGGCTGGGCCGGGTTGTTGATGCTGTCGGTGATCTGGTGCGTCGTGTCGTTGTAGGTGAAGGTCACTTCGGTGTCATCGGCCGGCACGACGAGCTTGATGTTGTCGCCGCCCTTGGCGCCGCCGGCGCCGTAGTTTTCATCCCAGCTCTCGTTGATCGCCACCTTGTACTCGTAGTTGCCCGCGGGCAGCTTGAGCACGATCTTGGCGACGCCCGTGCCGGCCTTGTCCTTCATCCAGCCCACCAGGTTGTCCGGCGACCAGTCTGCGCCGCCGACCTTGCTCATCAGGCTGCCCACCAGCACGGCGATGCGGCTGTCGGGCCGGCTGGCCACCCAGTTGTCGCCCGAACCGCGGTCGTAGTAGAAGTGGACCTCATCGCCGGCCGCGACGGTGAACTTAACGTTATCGCCGCCCTTCACGCCGCCGACGCCGTAGTTCTCGTCCCAGCTCTTGCCGACGGCCGCCTTGAACTCGTAGCTGCCCGCCGGGATGGCCGTGGTGACGAACTTGTAGACGCCATCCTTGTTATCGTCGTTGCCCTGGGTCAGCAGGTTGTCGGGCGACCAGTTGCCGCCCAGGCCCGCAGCCTCGGGGTAGCTGCCGGGGAAGGTCACGATCGGACCCACCGGCGGTGGGGGCGGTGGCGTTTCGGTGAACGGCACGACCTCGGCCTTGACCTCTTTGCTGTCTTTGTTGAAGCTAAAGGTCACGGTCGCACCGGGCGCCGGCACCGTGAAGCTGACATTATTGGCCGGGTAAGCCTCGTCCCAACTCTCGTTCAGCGCCACCTTGAACTCGTAACCGCCGGGCGGGATCGCGGCGGTGACAAAAGTGTAAACCCCGTCGCCGTCCCGGTCCTTCATCCAGGTCGTCAGGTTGTCAGGCGACCAGTCCGCGCCGCCGATCTCGGAGGCGAAGCTGCCCGCGACCGCCGGGATAATGCTGTTGGGCCGGCTGGCGACGTAGTTGTCGCTGCGGTCGTAGTAGAAGCTGACCGGCTGGCCCGCCGTCGCGGTGAAGGTGACGTTCGAGCCGCCCGGCGCGCCGTTGACGCCGTAGTTCTCATTCCACGAGCCGCCGACCGTGGCCTTGAACTCGTAGTTGCCCGCCGGGATTTTGTCCGTGACGAACTTCCAGACGTCATCGCCGTTGCCATCGCTGGCCTTGATGTTCTGGTTGTCGGGCGCCCAGTTGCCGCCCAGCCCGGCCGCCTCCGGGTAGCTGCCGGGGAACGTCACCAGCGCGTCCGCGGCGAGCTGCTTCTCAACCCACACCGCGGTGGTGCGGGCGGGCACGGTGAACTTGCCGTTGCCGGCATCATAGGTGGCGGTCTTGACCACCGGGTCCACCGAGGCCGCCTGCACCGGGTGCAGGGTGAG
>JAPKMS010000197.1 GCA_026645775.1 Anaerolineae bacterium | reverse complement strand
GATCACCAGCGTCTGGAGCTGCGCGCCGGCGCGGCGGGCCAGCAGCTTGCTGATCGCGATGCGCAGCGCCAGGTTAGCGCGGAAGCTCTCGCCGCCCGAATACATTTCATAAGCCCGCGCACCCAATTCATCGGAGATGATGATGTCCAGCGTCTCGGCCACGCCGCCGGTGACCTTTTCGCGCTGGGTCTCCAGGCGCAGGCTCATGCGGCCCTCGCTCATCCGGGCGAGCAGGCGGTTGGCCTCGGTCTCGACCTCGGGGATGGCACTCTCGATGATCATCGCCTGCACGCCCCGCTTGCCGAACGCCTCCCGGAGCTGGGTGTAGAGGCTCAACTCGGCGTTGACCCGATCGATCTCAGCCAGGCGGGCGGCGCGGCGCTCCTCCAGCGCGGCCAACGCGCTGATCTGTTGGGCGGCCGCGCCTTCTTCCATGCGAGCGCGACGCTCGGTCAGGGCCGCACGCTCGACCTCGGCATCGGTTCGCCGGAGCACAGCTTCCAGCGCGGACAAATCCGCGACCGCGGCGGCCAGACGCTCGGCCTCGGCCCGGTCGTCGGCCAGCTCGGCCTCGCGGCGGGCCTGCTGCCCCGCGAGCGCGTCGGCGCGGGCGCGGGCGTCGGCCACGCCGTCCAGAGCGGGGAGAAGCTGGCGCTGGTAGCGCGCGTCGAACGATTCAAGCTGCCCCATTTGCGCCCGGACGGCCTCGTGTCTGGCCGCGTCGTAGCCGATCTCTGCCAGCGCGGCCTGCACCTTTGCCAACTCGGCGCGCTCAGCGGGGGCGTAGTCACCGGCTGCTAACCGGGCGGCCAACTCGGCGCCCTGAGTCGTGACGCGTGCTTGTTCGTTTGCGGCGGCGTGGCCGTCGGCGACCGCGGTCTCGGCCTGGGCGGCCTGGCGTTGCCGTGCGTCGCGGGCGCGTAACTCACGAGCCCGGTCGGCATCCTCGGCTTCCAGGGCGGCGCGGTGCTTGTCCAATGCCTTCAGCTCGACCTGGTCGGCCCGATAGCGCTCGGCCAGCCCTTCGCGCTCGGCCGCGAAATCGGCCAGCATCCGGTCGCGGTGATCTGGGCTAAGCGGCTGCTCGCAAAGAGGACAAGCGGCCGACTCGGCCGCGGCCATCATCTCCATCTTGTCCTTGACCGCCTGCCCCTCGGCCTTCAGCCGCTCCAACTCATGCCGGATGCCGGCGCTCCGCTCGCCAAGATCGCGCAGCTCGACAGTAATGGCGTCGCGGCGGCTCTGGTGCTCGGCCAGTCGGGTAAGAACCTCCTGCATCTCGGCGAGGACGGCAGCCTGTTCCTGCCCCGCGGCCACCTTGCGGCCCAACTCAGCCTGCCGATCGGTCAGGCGGCGCTGCTCCGCTTCCAGCGCCAGCCGGGCCTGATCCACCGCCAGCCGCGCCCGGTTGAGCTGCTCACTGACCTGGGTGTGGCGCAGCAGGCGGGCGTTCCAGGCGGCGTTGTCGGCGCGCGCCCCGTGGAGCGCAGCCCAGCCGGCCTCGATCTCCGCGCGCTGCACGAGCACCGCCTCGAACTGCGCTAGCTGCGCCCGCGCCGCGTCGAGCTGGCTGCGGCCCTCGGCCAGATCGCGTTCGGCGCGCGCCAGCCGGCTTCGCAGGTCGGCAAGCTGGCGGGTCTGGGCCTGGCGCTCCTGGACGGCCAGGCGCGCCCGCGCCTGCTCGACCTCCGCGGTCTTCAACAGGGCCGCGGCGGTTGCAGCGGCTGCGCGAGCCGCCTGGAGGCGGGCTTTGTAGTCGGCGCGACGGCCGAGCTCGGCATCGAAGCCCGCGATATCGCCCGCGATGCGCGTCGCGGTGTCTTTGCGCGCCTGCGCCTCATCTTTGGCGCGCTGCTCGTAGAGGTCGTAGCGGCTCAGCCCCAGGATGTCGGCCAGGATTTGTTTGCGCTCGCTGGCAGTTTTCACGGTGAAGGAATCGGCGTGGCCCTGGAGGAGGAACGCGGAGTTGACGAAGGTGTCGTACTCCATGCGGAGGGTGCGGATGATCTGCGCCTGCCGCTCGCGCAGCCCGCCCTCGTCGAGGAGCTGCCAGTCGCCCGAATCATCCGGAATCGAGCCTTCAGGCGGTCGGGATGTGAGACCGGCTGAAGGCTCGACTCCAGCAGCCGGGTTCCACACATAGAAATGTAAATCGCTCTGCCCGCGCCCCTTCCGGCTGCGCTGGCGCCAGACGCGGTAACGCTGCCCGGTCAGGCCGAACTCAAGCTCCACCCACATCTCGGTCTCGCCCAGGGCGATCAGCTCATCGTCGCGGTCGCCGCGCGCCCGGCCCCACAGCGCCCACGTCATCGCGTCGAGCAGCGCCGACTTGCCGTGGCCGTTGTCGCCCGCCAGGCACGCCAGGTGGATGCCGCCGAAATCGAGGCTTTGCTCCTCGCGGTAGCACATGAAGTGGTAGAGGCGAAGTTTGAGTGGAATCATTGGGGACTCGTGACCAGGGATCAGGGATCAGGG
>JAPKMS010000196.1 GCA_026645775.1 Anaerolineae bacterium | reverse complement strand
ATACCCCTATTTTCTGCCGATGGGCGGTCTGCGCAAAACTCAGACCGCCCGCCTTGTTAGTCTAAACTCGAGTAAGAACGTATAGGGGACTATTGAGGGTTCCTGCTATTCCTGCCTTTTTCCCACTGGAGGGTCCCAACCGGATGGCGATGAGCTTGCCGCATCAACTGCTGCACGAAGTGTGCATCGTCTGGCTCGAAGATGTCAGCCAGTACGACTACGTCCGCGAGTGGCCGCGCGAGCTGCCGCACCGCACGGGCCGGCCCTCCTGGCAGGGTATTGCGGGCCGCCTGGTGGGCTATGCCGAGCTAGGCCCGAACGCGCCGCGCGGCCCGTATGGCTTTCTGCGGCGCTGCTTCTTCCTGAAGGAACACGACCGCGACCGCGCACCGGACGACATCTACCACGCGCTGCGGCCCGGCGACGCCTGCGCCGGCGGCTGCCCGATGGAAGGCGTGGACCCGCGCACGATCGCCGTCGGTGTGCCGGGCGTGCAGAACGAGCGCGCCTGGGGCGGCCCGCTGCCGCCGCGGCGGCGCTCATGAGTCGCCTGCCGGCTCTCCCGAACGCCGTGGCGCCTGGGGCTCAACCGCCAGCGCGCGGCGGCGTGGCGGTTGATTCGTTCGACGATCCCCGGCGAGATCTGGCTGCTCGCTTCGGCGACGGCCGGTACTGGCAATTGGTGCTGCGAGTGATGGGCGCCACCGACCCCGTGACCGGCGCGTTCCTGGTGGCCCTGCGCCGCGCCGGCGGGCGGATCAGCAGCGTGCCGCAGCCAAACGACCTGACGCCGGAGGGCCCGGCGCCGGACTGGCGGCTGTGTGCGGGGGCGATCCCGGCCGCGGCCTGGCCGCGCTGGCGGGCGCAAGCGGCCAGGCTGGCGCCGCGGTTGGCGCCCTGGCTCAAGCTTGCGCCACAAGACGAAAGGGGGGATCACGCGCGAGCGTCATGAAGAAGCAGAACAGCGTCTACCTGAGCGGCGAACTGGTCCAGCCGGAGCATCGGCGAGTCACGCTGGGCGACCAGGCCACCGAGGCGATCTATGCCACGTTGGTGACGGATCATGCGTCGTACGGCGGCCACCACACGGTGATCTTCCTGGCCGACCTGGCCTTCGAGCTCCTGGCCTACCAGGGGGTGGTGGCCGGGCCGCTGGAGGTCACGGTCGAAGGGTGGCTGCGCTCGACAAACGGCTGCGCCGTGGTGATCTGCGACCGGATGATGATCCTGAACGCCACCCAGCAAGAGCGCGCACAGGTGGCGCGGCTCAAGGCCGAGAGCCGGGCCGCCAGCGCCGCCAGGAAGGCTGCAAACAAAGCGCCCGAACGATAGAATCACTTTGAGCGCCAGGACAAGCGCTCAGCTGCCCCCGGCGCCAGCCCGGAAGGTCTTGGCGCGCCAGGGGCGGCGCACACAGAAACCGGCGCAGAGCGCCGGACGGGCGCAGACGCCGCCCGCCTCGCCAACCTTGGCGCAGAGCGCCGGCGGGGGAGGCGGGGGCGCAGCGGGCGCCCGGGCCGCGGGCCAGCAGAAGCTGCAAGCCGGCGCATCCTTTGGGGAGGACAGCATGCACGAGATCACGATTGTGGAACTGCGCAACAACTTGCGCAAACACCTGGAGGGGGTGTACTTCCGTAGCCAGCCGCTGGCCGTACATCGCTACGGCGATCAGCAGGTGGTCCTGGTGCGCCGCGACCAGTACGAGCGGCTGGAACGGGACTACCAGGCGGTGCTGCGCGAGCTGGCTGCATTGCAGCAGCGGCTTGACGCGAAATCGTGAGCGTGCTATAGTATGCGCGTTGCACTATGATACATTATGATGCGGTATCGGGTGCAGCCACACAGAGGACCCATGAGCAACTTTTACAGGTTATCCTGTAACGCGTACGGCGCGCAGCTACACGGCGCCGCGGATCGGTTGGCGATGCCTGAGCTTTTTTATCGTGAGGTATTCCGTGGAGAAAAATCGAATAGCCGGTCTTGTACTGCAAGTCCTTTTCTGGATCCTGGCTGTGGCCGCCTGGGGGGCCGCGTTCTGGCTGATGGTCACCAGACCAGCCAGGACGCCGGATACGATCGCACTTGTGGTTGGGTGTGGAGTCCTCGGGTTTGTTCTGATGGGCGCCGCGCAGTTCGTGGACACCTACCAGGACAGCGGGAATGTCTCAACCGCTCTGGCCGTAGCAGGCCGCACTGTCGGAGTTGCGCTCGTTGTTGGTCTCGTCCTGCTTGGCATCAGCTTGCTAGGTCGGTAGCAATGCCTGCCTCAAAATCGAGCGCCTACCACCTCACCGAAATCGCCGGCGTGCTGCTCATGGCTTCGGGAGTCGTCCTGTACTTCTGGCGGCTGAACAGCTCTGGCAACGCGGAGAAGCTCTCCGGTGCAGCGCCGTGGCTGCTCTTCTTGGCGGGTGCGCTGGTAGGATACGTCGGCGCCGGCCTGGTGACCTATCTTGAAACAGGGAACCTGCGGCGCGCTGCCGGGGCGGAACTTGGGCTATTGATAAAGGCAGTCGTAGGCGGGATCGTAGTGTTTCTGATTAGCCGGCTCGACCGGTGAAGCGGGGACGACACGTGATTTCTCCTAAGGCTATTCGAAGCCTGATCGTTCTGGGTTGGGTGCTTGCCCTCATCAATGCAATCTGGTACTACCAGCACCTGGCTGTCCTCCCGCGACCACAGGAGTCCCTCACAGCGTGGCTCTATATCGCGCCAGCTCTCATCGGGCTTCTTATGTTCATAGTCGCCGAGGTGCTGCTTCAGCACAAAGATTCCGACCGGTGGGGCCAGGCAGTGCTGGGCGCGCTGGTGTCTCTGAGCCTGGTCGGTTTCACGATTTTGTTTGGCCTGTTGT
>JAPKMS010000195.1 GCA_026645775.1 Anaerolineae bacterium | reverse complement strand
TCAGCGGCGATTCGAGGCCGTCGGCCGTGAATGCCGCGACTGCATAGGTATACGCGGCTCCGACAGCAGCCGTCAGATCCACGTAGCCCGGCGCGAAGCTGCCGCCGATTGGCTGGTACGCTCCTCCGGCGGGAGCCCGGTAGACGCGATAGCCCGCCACCCGGCGGTCGGGCACAGCTTCCCATCCCAGGAAGACCAGCGCGCTGCCGGGCTGCGTCTGCGCCCATAGGCCCAGGGGGGGCAAGATGCCGCCAGCCGTGAGGGTGAGGCTGTTGTTCGTCGCGTCCGTCTCGGCGATGGGCAGGCCGGGATTGACAGCCAGGTGCAGCGCGTGGGCCGCGTCCAGCCCCGCGGGCGGCGGCGTCAGGTCGAGGGTGACGGTGACGAAGGGGGCCGGCCCCAGGCTGGTCAGGCCGATCTGCCCGGCGGGGACGCCGATGCCGGGCGCGCCGTCCCAGGCCGCCGCGATCTCCAGGGGCTGCTCCATCGAGCCGGGCCAGGCCGCGCCGCTGTTGGCGATCTGCACGACGGCCCGCAGCGGATCGCCGGTGGCGGGGCCGCCGGTCACCGCCCCAGCCAGCACGAGGAAATCGGGCAAGTTGGGAACGAGCGCCGCTGCGATGGGCAGGTCGGGTGCGGGGCTATCGGCGGGACGGGCAGCCTCCGCCCCACCCATCAGGCCGGCCGGCAGAGAACCCTTGACCGCCGTCGCCAGTGAGACGCCCAGCAGCGGGTCGTAGGCCGCGGCGGGCAGCCAGTTGACCGCGCCGTCCTGGGTCAGATACTTCGGCGCCACCTGGCCGGTGGCGAAGTTGAGCGTGGCCTGGACCAGCTCGCCCTGACCGCCCGTCATCCCCGGCGGGTCGCCCGGCTGGACGTTCCCCGCGCCGCCGAAGCCGATCCCCCGGAAGGTCACGAGCACCTGCCCGGCCGCGTCGGTGGTCAGCAGGGGCTGCTCGGCGTAGAGGCTGCGGCCGGCCGCGTCGGTCAGCTTAACCGGCTGCCAGGTGCAGGTCGTCGGCCCCGTACAGGTCACCGAAGCGACCCACAGGGGGCGGCGATTGGTGAGCAGCTGCGTGGCGTCTTCCAGTTGGGTGAAGGCCAGGACGGGTTGGCCGGCCCCGTCCACGCCCAACGCTACCTCGGCGATGCCCGTGGGCAGCTCAGCGGGTGTGAAGATCGCACCGCCGTTCAGGAAGCGCAGGGCGATGCGTCGAGAGCTGGCGTCGGTCAGGTCGGTGTCGCTGTCGCGCACCCAGGCCACCAGCGGTGCGCCATTGACATAAGCGACCTGGGACAAGATGTCGGTGAACGCGGCGGCGTTGCTGTCTTCTGGATTCGAGGCTTTAGCCGGTTGCTGTGATTCTTCAGAAAGACCGGCTGAAGCCTCCATTCCGGACTGCGTGGCGCCGAGCGTTGTTTGGCTTGCGGTATCCACCGGCTGCACTGCGCTCCAGGCGCCGTTCTGATAGCGGGCGTAGTAGAGGCGGATGGCCCGCGCCTCCAGGTTGGCCGAGAGGTTGCGCTCCCAGACGGCCACGGCCGCGCCGCCGGCGGGACAGCCGGTTTGCCAGGCGGGGCAAGCGGCCAGCGCCGGGCCGCCCTCGCCCAGGCTGGGGGTGGTGAGCGGTTGGGCGGCGGACCAGGACGCGCCGTCCCAGATGGCGTAGGCGATGCGCTGCGCCCGCAGAAGATCCTCGCCGCTCAGGCCGGGGAGCTGCGCTTCGGTCAGGTTCGTCTCCGTCCACACGGCGATGGTGCGGTTGGGGGTCAGGAAGGCGATCTGCGGCTGCGTGTTGCCGAGGCCGGTGGCGATGCTTCCCGCCGGCGTCCAGGCCGCGCCGTTGAAGAGGCTGGTGGCCAGGCTGGTGCGGGTCTGCGGCCAGATAGCCATGACCGTGCCCTGGCCGCTGGCTGCGAGCTGGAGGTCGAACTGGGGCGGGTCGGCCGCGGTGATGCTCTCTGCCGCCTGCGCGCTCGTCGCCGCAGGACAGGCTATGGGGCCGGACAGCACTTCACAGCCATCGAAGAGAGGTTTGGGGTATTGTTTGCTATAGGCGCAGCCGAGACCGGGCACGCAGCCCCATTTGTGCCACGCCTTGAAATCCGCACCGTACTCGAAATAGGTGCCGGCCACCAGCGGGTCGCTCTTGGCCGTGTCGTAGGTCACGGGCATATGCACGTCGAAGTTCGCGGTGAGGGAGGCGCCGGCCTTGCCGATCAGCCCGGAGAGCAGGCGGCCCTCCACGTAGACCGTGGCGCTGGTGTGGGCCTCCGGGTGGATGGTGAGCCGGCTCTGCACGCTGCCATCGCTGAGGACGGCCGCGCTGCCCTGGTAGGTGACGGTGGCGCCGTAGGAGATGCTGCCCCCGGCCGCCACTTCGGCCACAAAGGGGATGCCGTATTTGACCTCGGGCAGGTCGAAGGTGATGTCCGGGACTACAGTCTCTGTGCGGGGGCCGTAGGTGTGGCCGGCGAGGGGATCGGCGGCCGGTTGCCGTAGAGACGTTGCATGCAACGTCTCTGCGGCAACCGCGGCGGTGTTCGCCGGGCAATTGCTGAGGTTGCAGCCCTGCCCGTCCCGGTTGAGCGTCTGCCCCTTCAGTTGGCCGCTGATCTGGGGGCCTTTGTGGCCGTTGGCCTCGGCCTGCTGGCTGATATTGCCGGCCGGGATGGTGCGGTTGTCCAACTGACCGGTCTCGTCGGTCTTGGCAGGGTCGGAATGCAGCAGTTGGGTGCTGGCCGCCGGTGAAAGCCAGGAGGTGTGCAGATAGACCTCGCCCGGCCGCCAGGTAAGGGTGCGCGTACCCGCGGCAGCGATGGCGAACCAGGATTCAGGCAGATCGTCCACCCGCAGGATGTAGTCGTAGTTGACCCACTGGCCGCCCTGGAGTTGCGCGCGCACCTGCAAGGCCCGGTCTCCCTCCGCCAGCAGATGGGCGTTGGGGATCACGGCTTTGCCCTGGTAAAAGGGATCGCTGGTCTGTTTGATGGCCCCCGAAAGTTTGTTGCAGCTCAGGCCGGGGTTGAATTGCAGGGGGATGTCGGCGATCGAACTGCCGTCCAGATAGAGCTTCATCCCCCCGGCGCCCAGCTTGTGGAACTGGGCCACCGACAAGCTGACCAGGACGCTGCCCTCGGCGCTCTTCGTCACCTGCACCCCGGCCGGCGCCTTCTTGACCGAATGGTAGCGAACAAAGCGGGGCAGCGCGTTCGGGCTGGCTAGCTCCGGCGCGCCGATGCCGGCCAGCAGCGTGTTGATCGGCCCCAGGGTCGACTGGTCGCCGCTGGAGAGCTTCGCCAGGGCCACGATGAAGGGATTGGGCAGGACGCTGCCGCCCAGGTCGCGATAAGTGAGGTCCGCCAGATGGAAGTTGACGCGCAGGCTGAGATTTTTCACCGTGCCATCCGCGTCCTTGAGGCCGTAGCCCGCGTCCAGCGCATCCACGGTGAGCAGGTAAGGGATGATCTGCCCGGCAGCAGGATCGCCGGCAGGCTGTGCATCTTGCTCTGGGAATTCTGACGGCTGACCGCCGCCGGCCGACTGCGCTGGCATGGCCATGCCTAGGGTCTCCACGCCCTGCCCCGCGGCCGCAGCGGTCTCCACGATGATGCTGTTCTCCAGGAGCAGCCCCTGCACCGCCGGCTGGCTGATCGTCTGGTCGAGGGTGGGGTTGATCAGCTCCCATTTGTTGGCGTTGACCGGGATGGGTTGGGGCATGCACAGCAGTTTCATCAGGGCCATTTGGGCCAGCTCGTCGTCCGTGAGTTCGGTCGTGCCCATCACCTGGCCGATCTGATTGGAGATGCCGGTGGCCGCCTGCCCCGCCAACTCGCCCAGGGAACCGGCGCTGACCGCATAGCTCTGCCACGCCTCGAAGCTCACTTTGGCCGCGGGGATGAGCTGCGCCGTCGCCGCGTCCACCACCTTGATGTTGAATTTAGGGGAGAGCGGCGTGTTGACAATGATTTGCAGGAAAGGCTGCGGCGGGTTCGCCGCCGTAAGCAACATCACACCCGCCAGGTCGCCCGCCTCCGGCCAGGTCGGGTCGCCGGTCAGCAGGCTGGGCACCCGCACCGGCGCGCTGAACGTGCCGTCCGCGGCGATCTGCGCCGGCCCGCGGCCGATGTGGAAGGTGCGACCATCCGCCTTCCGCCAGATCGGGATCACCTGGAACTGGCTCAACGGCCCCTCCGGTGCAGGGCTGATGCGGCCGGTGATGGTGAAATCGCTCCCTGCAGGGTTCGCCGCGCCCGGCAATTGCAGATCAATGACGCGGTAGACCGGCGGCGTACGTCCGGCCTGCGAGGTGAAGGTCCCGGCGGCCGCGCCCGCGGCCCGGCCCAGGAGCAGGTTCGTGGCGCGGATTTCGGCCACGCTGCCCAACGGCGCCGGCCGGTCGCCGGGGACGATGAACGTACCGGAGAAGGCGCCGGCCGTCACCGTCGCCGGCCCGAAGACGGCCCGGCCCGCGTAGTCCAGCCGCAGCTCGCCGGCCACCAGGTTGCGCACCGTGAAGCTGATGGTCGTGCCGGGTGGCCCTGCCTGGGGTGAGAAAGTCAGTTCCAGGGCTGGCAGCAGCGTCAGCGCGACCTCCGCCAAGTTTGTCCGGCCCTGCCGTGCGGCCAGCAGGCAGGGGTTGGGCGGATAGGCCGGCATCAAGACCGCTGCCCGCAGCCGGCCGGTCGCATCCGTGCGCGCTCCGGCGAGGTCAAGCTCCGCGCTGCCGGGGCAGGCCAGGATCAGCCGCAGGTCGGCCAGGGCAGGGAAGCCGTAGCCGCTCACGGCAGGTTCGCCGCCGGGCGCAACCTGAGCCGGGAAGACGAAGATGGCCGCGGCCGCTGACGCAGGCAGTGTCGCCGTGCGGGTCGGCGTGATGGTAGGGGTGCGCGTCGGCGTCGGTGTGGCCGTGCGCGTGTGCGTCGCGGTAGACGTAGATGTGCGCGTCGGCGTGACCGTCGGCGCGGCCGCGGCGCTGAAGTAGAGGTCGTCCAGCGACTCCGCCTGCGTCGAGATGTAGGTCAAGGCGACGCTGACGATCCGGCCGGCGTCATCGCGGAAGCCGACGAACGCGCTGTGGGCGTCGGGCACGTTGGACGCGTTAGCCGTGCAGATCAGATTCCCGTCGGCGTCGAAGCCTTCGAGCCGGGCCGTCGTCGCGCCCCCGCCGTTGCCCAGGAACAGGCCCACGTAAGCTTTGGCGCTGTCGAAGGTGAAGTTCAGGGCGGTGGTCGCGGGGTCGCCCAGGGCCTCGCTCCGGGCCACGTTGGGCGGGGAATGGGCGCCGTCGCGCAGGGCCGCCGCATTCACCCGCGCGGTGCGGCTGTCCTCGAAACGCACGCCGAACCCGGCCTCGTAGTGGTTGCCGATGTTCGCGCCGTCGGGCAGGTCATCGAAACTGATGACGGTGGCTGCGGGGATCTGGCCGGGGCTGCTAAGCGGTGAGCAGGCGTCGGGCGCGTGGCGGGCGGCCGGGGTCGGCGCGGCCAGCACGCCGCTCGAAATGGCCAGCGCCGCCAGGACGACGGCGCACAGGATGGCGAGGCCGGGTGAGAAGTGTTTGGTAGATGCAGGTCTTATCGTACGCAAGCGCATTGTGACCTCCTGTGCCGGGCCGGGGTTATCAGAGCGTTGTTCGATGGACATGTCACAGTGTCGAACGCGCGCTGCGCGGGACAATCGGCAAATAGACGCGCTCACCGCCGAAGTCGAGCTGCGCCGCGATGCGCACCGGCCACTGGCCGCCAGTGGCCGGTGCGCATGCATGTCCATGGGAAACCCTTATCTCCTTGCCATTGGCAGATAGGTTCGCTGTGTCGCGGCGACGGCCTCGAACGGCCAGGAAACCGAGACAGTTTGGCCGGTCTGCGCGTCGCGGGCGGTGATCTGCGCGGTGTAGGCGCCGGGGGCCAGCGGCACGATCCCCGGGGTGAAGCGCGCCTCGAGCGTGA
>JAPKMS010000194.1 GCA_026645775.1 Anaerolineae bacterium | reverse complement strand
TCGCAGCCCAACGCCCAGCCCCACCTCGACTCTGACGGCGACCTGGTGGGCGCCCACAACGGCAACGTGGTCAACAACGTAGATCTGCGCCGCCAGTTCATGGCCGAGGGGATGACGGTTCGCTCGGAGAATGACGGCGAGTCGTGCGTCCATGCGGTCGAGCGATACGTCGATCGCGGCCACGGCGTGGTGGAGGCGATCCGCCGGGCCTACGGCGACCTGCACGGCGACTACGCGTTCGTCATCGGCCACGTCCGCGAGGACCGCCTCTACGCGATCAAAAAGGGCTCGGGCCTGGTGGTGGGCCTGGGCGACGGTTTCACCTGCGTCTCGTCCGATCTGCCCTCCATCCTGCCCCTCACCCGCCGCATCCTGCGCGTGCACGACGGCGAGATCGTCACCTTCTGGGCGGGCGGCGCTGAAATCTGCCGGGTCTCAGATGGCAGCGTGGTGGAGCGCGCGCCGGAGCTCGTCACCGAGAGCATGGATGCGGCGGCCAAGGGCGGCTATCCGCACTTCATGCTCAAAGAGATCCACGAGCAGCCCGCGCTGGCCGGCGAGCTGGTGCGCCTGCTGGACGAATCCCCCGATGTCGCGGCGATGGTCGAGAAGATGCGGGCGGCGCGGCACCTCTACCTGGTGGGCTGCGGCACCAGCTACCACGCGTGCATGCTGGCCGCGGTCTACCTGGGACGGCTGGCGAAACGGCCCGCGATTCCCATCCTGGCGCCGCAATTCGTGGCGCAGTACGGCCCTGCGCTCGGTCCCGAGGACGTCGGCGTGTTCGTCAGCCAGTCGGGCGAGACCAAGGATGTGCTGGCCGCGCTGGCGGTGGCGCAGTTTCGCGGCGCGACCTGCCTGGGCCTGGTGAACGTCGTCGGCTCCACCCTGATGCGCGAGAGCGCGATCCACCTGCCCCTGGCGTGCGGCTACGAGATCAGCGTGCCGGCCACCAAGACCTTCATGAACCAGTGTATCGCGTTCCTCTACCTGGCCATGCGGATGGGCGGGCACGACACGCGGGCCCTGCACGGCCTGCCCGATCTGCTGGAGCGGACCCTGGCCGCGGCCGAGCCGCAGGTGGCGCGCATCGCGCCCGGGCTGGCCGCCGCGAACGATCTCTATTGCCTGGGCTACGGCCTCACCTACCCCATCGCCCTGGAAGGCGCGCTCAAGCTGAAGGAGATCACCTACGCGCACTGCGAGGGGATGCTGTCCACCGAGTTCAAGCACGGGCCGCTCTCGGCCGTGTCCGAGGGCTACCCGGTGATCTTCGTGGCCGGGCCGGAAGACGCGCCGCTGTTGGTGAGCGGCATCAACGAGACCACCTGCCGCGGGGGGCGGGCCATCGCGGTCGGCGAGGAGGACGACCGGCTGCGGAGCAACGCACACGAGCTGATCGTGCTGCCGGCCGCCGGCGCCGACCTGAACCCGCTGCTGGCCGTGGTGCCGCTGCAACTGCTTTCCTACCAGGTCAGCATCGCCCGCGGGTATGACCCGGATTTCCCGCGCAACCTGAGCAAGACGCTGACGGTTGACTGAAGGCAAGACCCACAAGCACGGAGTTCAAATGACTGCATCGAAGCTTTCACGCGCGGTCCTGTGGGACCTGGACGGCACATTGATCGATTCGGCCGATCTGCACTGGCTGGCCTGGGAGGAAGCCATCACCGCGGCCGGCTACCGGTTCGACCTGAACCACTTCACGTCGCGGTTTGGGCAGCGCAACGAGATCCTCCTGCGCACATTGCTCGGCCCTGAAATCTCCCGGGACGAGATTCTAGAGATCAGCGACGCCAAGGAGCGCCGGTATCGCGCCCTGGTGGCGGCGGGGCGGCTGCACGCACTGCCCGGGGCGGTGGAGTGGCTGGCCGTGCTGGCCGCGGCCGGCTGGCGCCAGGCGATCGCATCCTCGGCGCCGCGCGCAAACATCGCGGCGGCGCTGCACGCGCTGGGGCTGACCGCGTATTTCGACGCGACGGTGGCCGACGAAGATGTGACGCACGGCAAACCCGATCCCGAAGTGTTCCTGCTCGCGGCGGAGCGGCTGGCGACCCCGCCGGCCCGCTGCGTCGTGGTCGAGGACTCACCGTTCGGCATCGAGGGCGCGCGCCGGGCCGGGATGAAGGCCATCGGCGTAGGCTCGACCCCATTCGCTCCGCCGGCCGACCGCGCGGTGCGCACCCTGGCCGAGCTGCCTGCGGATGCTTTCGAACATCTGCTAGGAAATGGGGGAAACCGTTAAATTGCCACGTCCTCTCCCCAGTGCTATAATGCCCGTCAGGCCGGACAATGAAACAATGTGGGTCAACCGGCACGACCTTGCCGTAACGAACGACTTACCGTCAAAGCCTATGTTAGGCCGTCTGGAATCACACCGAAATCCAGAGGGCGGAGCAGAATGAAGAAAATCCTCCGAGTCATTGGAAATTTGGCCGGTCTGCTCATACTAGGCGCGTTGACGGTCATTGTGGCGCTGAATCTGCGTGAACGTCAACCCCATGTGATGCCTGCATCAGCAGTATTTCAATCACCGATTAAGGAACCTGCGCTTACATCCAGGCCATCTGAGCCTGGAACGCCAACACCTGGTCCGGCCGACGCGGCAATTTGCGCCCTATATCCTACCCCGCCCTACCCAATCAATCTAACCCCGTGCCCGTACTACCTGACGCCGCCAGCCGATCCCGTTTTAGTTTTTACCCCTGCGCCACGCTCAACCCCTGTCGCGCCCAGTATTATCGTCGGACCCCAGACAGGAACCGCCAATGGCTCTACCTTCAGACCTGTGTACATTTCTAGAGACTACCTGGGGCCAGGAGAGTTGTGTGAACTTCGCCCTTCACCTGATCAGGAAGAACTTGCCCTGCACCTGTGTAGCACTGAAGGTCTGTCACGGATTATTATCGTCAGGGTGAAGGATGGCAAAACTGTAGGTGAACCGCGAGAGGGTTGGTTCCGCGGTTGGTTCCCTGACTCGAAACAATGGCTGCTCATGGGCGATCATCTGGAGATACTGAACCTTGAAACAGGTGAATCCCGGAGGATCACGCCTGAAGGCGAGACCGTGACCGATGCGGCCGTGTCACCAGATGGGAAAATCATTGCCTACACCATTATCCAGGGTGACAGAATAAAACTCATCGACGCGGCAGGCAACTTGCTCCGCGAGATTCTAGCACCCTTGCCTAAACCAGGAGACAGGCCAGAGGGCATCACGTGGTCCGCTGACGGGCGGTTCATTGCTTATGTCTGGGATCAAACTGTTATTCAATTTAATAGTTTCGGACCTCTGTGGGTGGCAGAAACCCAGACAGGTAAGCAACAGCAACTTAGCCCAGGCAAAGTATTCGATGGTTTCCCCACTTGGAGTCCGCAAAGTCATCAGATCGTTGTTGTCCAACGAGCGAATATGGAAGATCGATCAGCGGATTTCGACCTGAACAAACTGAACAGCAATCTATGGGTAGTGGATACAGACACGCAAGAGTGGCTTCAGTTGACTGATCTCAAAGGCCAAGGGGCTTGGTCACCGGTTTGGACGCCGGATGGCTCAGGAGTGGCGTTTATCTCCAACATAGACAACCAATTGAACGGCTGGTGGGTCAACGTTGACAATCGCAGCTTGCGGCAATTGACGTTTGACGGACGGATAATGCCCCGCGCTTTGGGCATGATACCGTAGAAGGCTTCCGAACATGAAACATAGGGCACGACTGACAACGGTCTGCTTATTGATCGCTATGGTAGTCGTCAATGTTGTGCGACCCCCGACGCTGGTCCACTCACAAGGCAGTGAACCGCGTTTCTCGTTTCCAAGCGCGCGCCGTTTTGTCATCACCTCCTACTTTGACCCTACTCATCCAGATGTGTCCTACAACACCATCGACAACGAGGTAGCCGTCTACACGACCGAACGCGGTTTGCGTTCCAATAACTGCTTTGATTGTTTCTGATCAGGGAGCGTACGACGGGCGCCGGTGAACGGCGGCCGTCAGATTCTAGGCTTGAGGATTGCTTGTGATAGACAACGAAACGCCGATTGAGGCGCCCGTGACCGAACCTTCACCTACCGCGCAGGCCCCTGCTCAGGCCTCGCTTTTAGGCGCAGTCTGGGAATTTATCCAGATCCTGCTGCTGGCCCTGCTGATGGTGATCCTGATCCGCAACGTCGTGCAGAACTATCGGATCGAGGGCCTCAGCATGGAGCCCAACTTCCACGACGGCCAGTTTCTGATCGTCAACCGCTACGCCTATTGCCCCGGCATCCACCTGGAAATCCCGATCGTCAACGTGGAGCTGTACGAAAAGACCTGGTGCACGCGCCTGCCCAACCGCGGGGACGTGATCATCTTCGAATACCCCCGCGACCCCAGCCGCGACTTCATCAAGCGCGTGATCGGCCTGCCCGGCGAGACCATCGAAGTTCGGGAAGGCAAGGTCTACGTCGATGAGCAGTTGATGCCGGAACCGTTCGGCCCGAATCCGGGCAGTTACAACGCCGGACCGCTTGTCGTCGGCCCGGATGAAGTGTACGTGATGGGCGACAACCGCAACAACTCCAGCGACTCGCACATGTGGGGCCCGCTGCCGCTGAAGCTGATCATCGGCCGCGCGCTGGTGTCCTACTGGCCCCCGCAGTATTGGTCGCTGGTGCCTCAGTTCAATCTCACCGACCTGAGCGCAGCCGCGCCCTGACCTGGGAGCCAAGCCATGCCACCCACTGACGCCGAAGTCCGCGAGATGGTGCGCAAGATCCTGGTGCGTCTGCAAGAGCTGCCGGCGCCCGCCGCAAGCCAACAGCCTGCCCCGGCGCCGGCATCCCGGCTGATCGACGAGGCCGCGATACGCGGCCTGGCGGCGGGTGCGACGCTCCAGGTGCCTCCCGGCGCGCTGATCACCCCCCTGGCCCGCCAGGTCGCGGCCGAGCGACAGATCACGCTGCGCGAAGCCGGGGCCGGCCCGGAGGTGGACACCAAGACGCCGGTCCTGCAGCGCATCGCCATCGGCGCTGATCACGGCGGCTACGCCTTGAAGGAAGCGCTCAAACCCCATCTGCAAGCCCTGGGCTACGCAGTGACCGATTGCGGCACGCACAGCACCGACGCCGTGGATTATCCCGATCTGGCCTATGCGGTCGCCCGCCTGGTGGCCGACGGCAAATGCGCGGCCGGCATCGTGGTGGACGGCGCGGGCATCGGCTCGTGCATGGCGGCCAACAAAGTGCCGGGCGTGCGCGCCGCGCTGTGCTACGACCATGCCACCGCGGTCAACAGCCGCGAGCACAACCACGCCAACGTGCTCACGCTGGGCGCCGGGCTGATCGGCGTCAACCTGGCCAAACAGATCGTGACCGACTGGCTGGCCACGCCCTACGGCGGCGGCAGGCACGCCAAACGGGTCGAAAAGATCACGGACATCGAGAAAAGATACTTGAAATAGGCCCCGGCCCGCGCGCAGGCG
>JAPKMS010000193.1 GCA_026645775.1 Anaerolineae bacterium | reverse complement strand
GCCCCAGTCCCAGTAGATGGTGGTGAGGCAGCGCTCGACCTTGCAGGAGCCGACCCAGTCGTAGGTGATGCCCCATTTGCCCTTGGCTTGCGCGACGTCAGCCGGGGCCGGCGTATCGGCGCCGGTGAAGGCCACCTGTGCGCCCGCATCCATCAGCGACTCGGCTGCGGCCTTCTCCTGGATCGGATCGTGCCAGGTGTTGATCCAGCGCACGTCCATGGTGCAGTCCGGGCAGGTCTTCTTCATGCCCAAGGCGAAGGCGTTGCCCAGGCGGAGCTCTTCGGGGATGGGGAAGGTGGCGATGTAGCCAAGCTTCGGGTTGTTGTCCACTTTGGCGCGTGACCCGGCAACCATGCCCGCCAGGTATTTCATGTCTTCCATCGCGCCCATCAGGTTGCCGAAGTTCGTGTTGTTGGTCTTGTAACCGCTGACATGGACAAACATAATGTCAGGGAACTCTTCGGCCACGGCGCCGGTAGCGTCCATGAAGCCAAAGGAGGTGGTGAAGATCAGATTGAAGCCCTTGCGCGCCAGCGAACGGATCACCTGTTCGGCCTCAGCGCCTTCCGGAACGTTCTCAACGTAGGCGACGTGCGTGTTGGGCACGTTCTTTTCGACATAGACCAGGCCGTCGTAGTGCGCCTGGCTCCAACCACCGTCGTCATGCGGGCCGATCAACACGCCAGCGACGTTGAACTTGCCGGCAACGACGTCAGGGATCTGCAAGCCGGCTGCTTCAGCCGGTGCAGCAGTGGCCGCAACGGGTGCGGCGGTTGCTTGTGCGGGCGCAGTCGTTGCGGCGCCGCCGCAGGCAGAAAGCACCATCGAGCAGATGAGTAGGAAGGCAATACCCCCCCAGAACTGTTTGCGAGACATGAAATCTCCTCCAATGTGTGGTATGACCTAAACCGCGAGTGACGAGAGGGCAGTTATGTCCGGCTTTATTCACCGCCTTTCTAAAGATGCCCACTGCGCGCCGCGCGATAGCTCGGCACGTGACAGCGGCAATCAACAGCTTAACGATTGTATTGTAGTTCAGTGGTTGACCGATTGCAAATGACTCACATCATACGAGCCCCATACGCGTCTCTGTGATATAATCGCACAACCTGATCCCCGACATCCTGTCTCCAAAGGAGGAGCTTGATGGAGCTAAACACTCTGGTGCGCGTGGCGCGCGGCGACGCGCCGGCCGATCTGGTGCTGCGCAACGCTAAGCTGATCAATGTCTATTCCGGCGAGATTTATCCCACCGATGTCGCGATTTATAATGCCCGCATCGTCGGCATCGGCTCAGGCTACACAGGCACGCAGGAGATCGATCTCCGGGGCGGTTATCTGGCGCCGGGCCTGATCGATGCGCACGTCCACATCGAGAGCGCCATGGTCGGCGTGCGGCAGTTCGCGGCCGCCGTGGTGCCGCGCGGGGTCACGTCCGTCGTGGCCGATCCGCACGAGATCACTAACGTGTTGGGGCTAGACGGCATTCGCTACATGTTCGACCAGGCCAAGTATGGCCGGTTGAGCATGTACGTGATGGTCCCCTCTTGCGTGCCTTCTACGCACATGGCCACCGCGGGCGCGTACCTGGAAGCTAAAGATATCGCCTCGTTGCAGGGCGACCCCTGGGTGTTGGGCCTGGGCGAGATGATGAATTACCCTGGCGTGGTCAATGAAGACCAGGGGGTGCTGGAAAAGTTGGAGGCCTTCAAGACCCGTGTGCTGGACGGCCATGCGCCGGGTTTCACCGGCAAACAGCTCAATGCCTACGTCGCGACGGGCATCGGCTCGGATCACGAGTGCACCACTGTGGAAGAGGCGCTGGAGAAGCTGCGCCTGGGCATGTACATCCTGGTGCGCGAGGCCACGAACGCTCACAACCTGAGCACGCTGCTGCCGATGATCACGCCGGAAAATGCGCGGCGCATCTGCCTCTGCACCGATGATCGCCATCCGGGCGATCTGTTGGACGAGGGGGGCGTGGATCACTTGGTGCGCACCGCGATCCGTGCCGGCGTCGATGTGGTGACGGCGATCCGCATGGCGACGCTGAATACCGCCGAGTGGTTCCGCATGTATGACCGCGGGGGCATCCGCCCCGGCAACCGCGCCGACCTGATCGTGTTCGATGACCCGCAAGAGTTCAACGTGCGGCTGGTGATTCGCGGAGGGCAAATCGCCGCGGAGAACGGCAATCTGGTGCCGTTGGATGTGCCGGAACGGCCGAGCTACCTGCGCGGCTCCATGAACGTCAACTGGCACACAGTGGACTTCACGATCCCGGTCGAAGGCGCCCGCGCACATGTCATCGGCGCCGTGCCCGGTGATCTTATCACGGAGGATCGGGTGCTGGAGATTCCCTCAGCATCCGGCTTCGCTGTGCCCGATATTGAGCGCGACATCATCAAGATGGCAGTCATCGAGCGGCACATGGCCTCGGGGCATGTGGGCAAGGGATTTGTGCAGGGGTTGCAGTTGCGGCGCGGCGCCATCGCCTCCACGATTGCGCACGATCACCACAACCTGATCGTGGCCGGCACCGATAACATCTCACTGACGACCGCGGCAGCCGCGGTGGCCGACATGGGCGGCGGGCTGGCCGTGGCCGATGGCATCCGCATCTTGGCCCGGCTGCCGCTGCCGGTAGCGGGGCTCATGTCCAACAGACCGATCGCCGAAGTGCGTCGGAAACTGGACGAGGTGATCGGCGCCGCGCGCAGCCTCGGCTCGGATCTCCACGATCCCTTCATGACGCTCGGTTTCCTGGCGCTCGAAGTGATCCCGCACCTGAAGCTGACCGACCAGGGCCTGGTGGATGTGGATCAATTCAAGTTCGTGCCTTTGTGGACCGACTGAGAACAGCGATTTCACATCGTCAGAATCGGCTGCGTCTGGGATCGCCGCGGCAGCCTGCCCCGAGCCGCAAGAGGTGTGCGGGATGGCCGGGCTGGCGTGCGAGATACGCCGCCCATTCAGCGCTGCATCGTTCACAGTGCGCAGACAGGGCCAGGCGGGAAACCCGCCTGGCCCTGCGCTTACCTCTCTGAGCGGCTTTTCAGGGGCTCAGGGCATTTCCCTGATCAAGGCCGGGAGATAGAGCCGCACCTGACGTTTGAAGGCAAAGTCCACCGTGATGCTCTCCCCACTGGTCAAGACGATCGCTTTGCGGCTTCTCGGCTCGACCGGGACATAACCGACGGGCCAGCTTTCGACCGTCACGAGGTACTTGCCCGGCGGCAGATTCTGCACCAGGTAGCGCCCAGGCAAGAACTGTCCGGGGCCGGTCGTCACGATAGCCAGCCGCTCGCCTTGGCCGTTCTGCACGCTCAGGACGACGTCGCTGAGCACCGCCTCATCCGCGTAGATGCCATCCGGCGTAGTGTCCTCCCAGGTCAGGCCGTTGATGCTCACCTCGGGACATGGCTCCTCGTTCGCCTCCAACAGCCTCATGGCATTTGCAGGCCGACATGAGCCAACATTGATAAGAGTGATCCAGGTGTCCTCAACCTCACCGCTGTTGGCCAGGCCTGTCGGCAGGGCCACCTCACTCGCGGCATTCGCAATTCGGCAGCGCAGATAGCTGACACCCGGCGTCGGCACCGGGAATCCAGCGAAGGTCAGGTTGACCGACTGCCGGCCGGCCGCGCTGTTGAGCGCCGCGGCCGCTCGTTCGCCGGCATCCAGGAAATCACCATCGCGGTTGAAGTCAATCCAGCACGCCAGGGTCGCCCCATCACCGGTCGTGTTGACCGCCGTCATCATCAGATTGACACCGCCCGATGCAGTGCTGATGATCGGCAGCACGGCAACACCATCTTCATCATCCGTGCTCGTGATATCGTCAGCGTCCGCAGCCGCGTTTTGCAGCGCGCCGCTGTCGCTGTCCGGCGCTTGACGCCCCAGGTACAGGCCGGGGATAATCACATGGCTGGGACCGTTGTCAGACGCAGTGGTCTCGTAGTTGCCTACGCCGGTGCCAGGCCCCGGATCGGACGCATCGCCGTAGTCTCGCGGCAGAGATGCCAGAACGTCCACGCAGACCTGCGCCGAAGACGCCTGCACAGTGATTTGCAGCGACCCGCCCGCGGCGGTGGTGGCGCTGGCAGACACGGAGCCGATGTTGCAGGTGCGCTCCGCCAGGGAGACGGTTTTAGTACACCAAGTCTTCTGGCCCGGCCCGAGTGCACCCAGGGTTTGCGAGGTGCAGATTTGACCCAGCCGGTCATCCACCACCGAAAGATGATCCAGCCAGGTATCACCCAGATTGCTCACTTCATAGGTGTAGGTCACGTTGCCGCCGCGCAGCACCTGCACCGGATTCGCACGCTTGGTGATGGCCACCCGCGCCCGCGCATAGCCGAAATCGGCAAACAGGAAGCTTTGGTCTGCGCTTAGATCGACCGGGTAGGGGTTGGGGCCGTAGGCGCCGCTGGTGAAGACGAAGCCGTACAGTGGCCGCCCGCTGTCGAAGTTGGCGGCCGCGACCCGCACCCGATAGCTGCCCGCCGGCAGGCCATCGAACAGGTAGAGGCCGCCGCCGGCAGTGACCTCCGTCGCGCGGATGGCGCCATCCGCATCTAGCAGCTCCAGCAGCACGCCATCGATGCCCGGTTCGCCTGGATCGCGCACCCCATCCAGGTCCAGGTCGCGCCAGACAAGATCACCGATCGATGCATCAGCTGAGGCGGCGATATAATTCGCCTGATCGGCGTCCTGCACCATGAGCTTGGCGTACCAGCCGGTCGCAGTAGCCAGGTTAGTATGCTGCCCGGCTTGTGCCGGCAGCGGGCCGATGGTGCAGGTGTAGCTCTGCCCGAGCGCCAACGGATCCGGGATCGGGTCACACGCAGCCACCGGGTATCGGTCATCGCTCAGCGTCACGTAGTTTAGCGGCACATTGCCCACGTTAACGATCACGAACCGGAAGTACACGGCGCTGCCCACCATCGTTTCCGGCCCTGGCGCTGCGTCAGCATCGTGCCAGGTGACTTTGCCATCCACCGACACGAGCTTCTCCACGTCTATCGCCGGCCGCGAAGGGACGAAGTAGCTGGCATCATCCGTGTCGCTCACTGTTCCTCCGTCGTATGCGCCGGTGGCGGTCGCGGTGTTGGTGTGGACACAGTTCTCGATGTCTGCTGCCACCGTCTCGTAGTTGCAGGTATAGCTGACGCCTGGCAGCAGCGGGTTCGGGATCGCCGGACATCCAGATAACGGATAGACACTGTCGGTCAGCGTCACGTTGTATAGCGCAATGTCACCGGTATTCACAAGGACAAAGCGGAAGTAGACAGGGTCTCCCACGCGGGTTTGGGGACCCGGCGGGACGTCGGCGTCCAGCCATGTGACCTGCCCATCCACGGAAACCAGTTTCTCAACATCGATAGCCGGTCGGGAGGGCACGTTGTAGTTGGCATCATCCGTATCGCTCACGGTGACACCATCGTAGCGTCCCGTTGCCGTAGCTGTGTTAGTGTGCAGTCCAAACTGTGCCGCCACGGGTCCGTAACCGCACGTGTAACTGGCGCCAACCGACAGCGGGTTCGGGATGGACGGGCAGCCGCTCACATCGAACACGTTATCGGTCAGGGTGACATCGCTCAACGGCACGTTGCCCGTGTTCGTCACGATGAACTTGAAGTACACGGCGCTATTGACCGTAGTCTGCGGGCCGGGCGGCGCATCGGCATCCTGCCACGTGGCCCGGCCGTCAACCGACACCAGCTTTTCCACCTCGATCGCCGGCTTGCTCTGCGCGATGTAATTCGCGTCGTCGCCGTCGCGCACTGTGATCCCATCGTAGATCCCCGTTGTGGTGGCAGTGTTGGTGTGCTGTCCTACCTGAGCCGGAGTCGGCCCGTAAACACAGACATAGCTCGCGGCCGGCGCCAGCGGGTTCGGAATCGGCGGACAGCCGACCAAGGCGTAAACATTGTCGCTCAGCGTCACATTGCTGAGCGGCACATTGCCGATGTTGGTGATCACAAAGCGGAAGTAGACGGCATAACCGACCACCGTCGTCGGCCCGGCCGGGGTATCAGCATCTTGCCAGGTCGCCTGGCCGTCCACCGAGACGTACTTCTCGATGTCAATCGCGGGCCGTGCGGCCCCGAAGTAGTTAGCGTCATCGGCATCGCGCAGCGTGGCTCCGTTGTAGACGCCGGTTGCGGTGGCCGTGTCCGTATGCTGTCCGACCTGAGCGGGCACGGGACCGTGCCAGCAGGTGTAGCTCTGGCCGGGGGCCAGCAGGGCCGGAGCAGCGCACCGGCTCAGCGTGTAGACGTTGTCACTCAGGGTCACGTTGCTCAACGGCACGTTGCCGATGTTAGTCACCACGAACTGGAAGTAGACCCCGGCGCCGGCGATCGCTTGCGGGCCGGTGGGCGCATCCGCATCCTGCCAGGTGAGCTGGCCGTCCACCGAGACAAACTTCTCCACGTCAATCGCCGGCGCGGACGGGATCGGCGTGTTGGTTGGGGTTGGCGTGCGCGTCGGTGTGTTCGTCGGCGTGTTCGTGGGTGTCGGCGTGCG
>JAPKMS010000192.1 GCA_026645775.1 Anaerolineae bacterium | reverse complement strand
TACGTGGACATCCCGTCCGTCGTGCGCGACACCGTGCGCGAGATCGGCTACACCCGCGCCAAGTACGGTTTCGACGCCGACACCTGTGGTGTGATGGTGAGCCTCAAAGAGCAGAGCGCCGACATCGCGCTGGGCGTGGACCAGAACTGGGAGTCCAAGCACGGCGAGGCGGCCGATGCGCTGATCGAGGCGACCGGCGCGGGCGACCAGGGTATGATGTTCGGGTTCGCGTGCAACGAGACCGAAAACTACATGCCGCTCTCGATTGACCTGGCGCATAAACTCTGCCGGCGCCTTGCCTCCGTGCGCAAGGATGGCACCCTGCCGTACCTGCGGCCCGACGGCAAAAGTCAGGTCACAGTCGAGTACCACAACGGCAAGCCGGTACGCGTGGATACGATCGTCATCTCGACGCAGCACAGCCCCGACGTGGATCGTGCTAAGATCGAGATGGACATGATTGATCGGGTGATCAAGTACGTCGTGCCCAACGGCTATCTCGATGCGGCCACTAAGATCTACGTCAACCCGACCGGCCGGTTCGTGGTCGGCGGGCCTGCGGGCGACACCGGCCTGACCGGGCGCAAGATCATCGTGGACACCTACGGCGGCGTCGCCCGTCACGGCGGCGGCTGCTTCTCGGGCAAGGACCCGACGAAGGTGGACCGTTCCGCATCCTACATGATGCGCTACGTCGCGAAGAACCTGGTTGCTGCTGGCGCCGCGGATCGCTTGGAGATTCAGGTCAGCTACGCCATCGGCGTGGCGCATCCCGTGAGCGTCGCCGTTGAGACGTTCGGCACCGGCAAGATCAGCGACGAGGCCATCGTGCAACTGATCCATGACAACTTCGACCTGCGCCCGGCCGCGATCATCCGCGACTTGAACCTGCGCCGGCCGATCTACCGGGCGACCGCCGCGTACGGCCACTTCGGCCGCACCGACATCGACGCGCCGTGGGAGAAGCTGGACAAAGTGGCCGCCCTGAAGAAAGCGGCAGGGCTGGCGTAAGTTGATGAGACCCGGTAGGGTGAAACCACCCTATCGGGTCTTCTCAACTGGAGGCAGGAGGTGTGACGATGACTGAGACTCGCCCCGTGATTTCATCCCCGACAACCTATCGACCGCCCGCGGTGATCTATGAGAGCGAAATCGAGGCGCGTGCAGGCAGCCCGATCATCCCGACCCAGCCGCCGGTCTCGCCTTTTCCGCCGCTTCCGACTCCGCCGATCAGCCCCATCAGCCCGCTGAGCCCGCCGAACGGCGATTGAAACGGGCTGCGCTGTTAGCTTTGCCCTGACCGTTATCCTGCGGTATAATCGCGGCGCATCTGCTTACGGCGCATTTGCTTGTTGACGTAATGCGCCGACACGCAGCATGCATGACCCATCACGAGGCGATCTTGCGCGCATTGATCACTGGGATTTCCGGCTTTGTCGGCAGCCACCTCGCCGAGTATTTGCTGGGCCACACCGATTGGCAGGTTGCCGGCACGGTTTATGGACGGCTGGATAACATCGCCCACCTGCGCGACCGTATCACAGTCTACCCGGCCGAGCTGTCTCGGTTGGAGGTGGTGCGGTTCATCCTGGAGGAGGCGCAGCCCGATTACATTTTTCACCTGGCCGCGCAGCCGATCCCGGCACTTTCGCGGCTTGATCCGTGGTTCACCCTGGAGAACAATATCCGCGCCCAGCTCAATGTCCTGGAGGCCGTGGCGCAGCTCAAGCTGGCCAGCCGGGTTTTGGTGGTGGGCTCGGCCGAGGAATACGGCAAAATCCTGCCTGAGGACCTGCCCGTCGATGAGGAGACGCCCTTACGCCCCGTGACACCCTACGGGGTGAGCAAGGTGACGCAGGACTTCCTGGGGCTACAGTATTTCCTGAGCTACGGTGTGGCGGCGGTGCGGGTGCGTTCCTTCAACCATGTGGGGCCGCGCCAGCGTGAGGGATTTGTTGCTGCTGACTTTGCCAAACAGATCGCCGAGATCGAGGCGGGGCTGCGGCCGCCGCAGGTCGTTGTCGGCAACCTGGCCGCAGGACGTGATTTCAGCGATGTGCGCGATATCGTCG
The DNA here is from genome assembly GCA_026645775.1 of Anaerolineae bacterium. Classification (GTDB taxonomy): domain Bacteria; phylum Chloroflexota; class Anaerolineae; order CG2-30-64-16; family CG2-30-64-16; genus MO66. The sequence continues at coordinate 460 of JAPKMS010000192.1, read as the reverse complement.
CGGCGTATTACCTGGCGCTGACCCGCGGCGAGCCGGGCGAAGTCTACAACATCGGATCGGGCAACTCGTACACCGCGCAGACGTTGCTCGATACGTTCATCCGCCTATCTGCCCGGGCTGTGGAGATCGTGCCGGATCCGGCGCGCATGCGTCCCGCGGATATCCCGTGCATGACGGCCGACATCCGCAAGTTTCAGGCGCGCACCGGCTGGCAGCCAACGATCCCGATCGAGCAGAGTATGGCCGATGTGCTGGCCTACTGGCGCGAACAAGTGCGGACCGGCGCCGGCGATCCGACGCCGCTGGAATTGCGGATTCAGCAGAACAAGTGATTAGGAACCGGGGATCAGGTATTAGGGATTGGGATTCGGAAAGTCGCGATTCCTAGTCCCTAGTCCCTAGTCCCTAGTCCCCGTCATCCAAGGAGACAAGTCAACATGCCTAAAGCCTTAATCACCGG
>JAPKMS010000191.1 GCA_026645775.1 Anaerolineae bacterium | reverse complement strand
GTTGGGCGGCGCGGACGCGTAGTCCGCGCTGCAACCGCAGAACATCTTGGAACGGGTCTGGAGCTGGGCGTGAACCTCCAGCCCGATGATGGTTTCGTACATGCTTAGTCCTGTGACTGGACCGCCGTATTCCTTCAGGTTCCTACCTGGGCGAGCAGATGCCTGTAACAGCCTCTTTTGCCACTCGGTCGGCGGTAAAGACACCCCAGAACGGCTCAGGATCGGGCCAGGCCAGTGTGCCATCCGCTTTGAGTGGCGTCAGGTGCTTCCAGGGTGCATCGAATGCTTCGAATATCACGTAGATCACGGGCGTTTGACGCAGCAACCGGTAGTATTGGGCCTGGCCGGATTCGCTGAGGCCGTCGTCGCCACTCGTAGGTAGGCCAACTTCCTTGAAGATCAGCGGCTTATCGCTCACGGCGTTCAATGTCTCGAAGATTTCTGCTGTCCATGCGGCAGCCTCGCGCGGATCACGGCGTTTGGCAAAGTACGGGTGAACGTTGGGAAAGACCCAATCCGAGATAGCCCACAGGGGTGTGTTCTCGTAGTAGTCGTTGGCCTGTTCTGTGGTGCTGACAGGTCTGCCCGTGTTGCGCCGGATTCTCTCCATCGTCGTAGTCAACGTCTTCAGATCATAGCGTTCATCCAAGCCTTCATTGCCGATGCAATAACCCCGGACGACGGGGTAACTGCTTGCCTTCTCCGCGGCGCTCAGTTCGGCCTCATCGGACGGGTTCCACACGCCCACGATCATGCCATCGAAACCTGCCTCTTGAGCCAGGCGCGGGATGTCCAGCGGTTGGCCGGGTTTGAGCGAGTCGGTGTAGGCGGAGCTGTAAGTCACCAGGCCGTTGAATCCCGCCGCGGCCAGCACGCGCAAGTCCTCCCGCACATCCTCCTCCGACGGCGACACAACGGGAGTCACCGTCGGGTCGAAGTTCGTGGGCGAATAGGCCGCCCAGCAAAGCTGCGCCAGTACATCCGCAAACGGCACGGCCGTGGGAGAAGGGACAGAAGTGGGCGAGGTAGACAAAACACATCCTGCAAGGCCGAGACCTGTCGAGATGACCGCGACTGCCAGGAGCAGCCAACGAAGTGATATGCGAAGCGACAATCCCAAGCGAGGCAAGGTCCTGCTCATCTCTTGTCCAAGCCCTCTACACCCATCATGTCTTCTATCTTTTCGAGCCCTCGAATTGGATATCATCCAGATAGAAAATGGCTCCGTTCGGGTTGTTGTTGTCGGTCGCTATCCAGGCAAACAAGCCAATCGCATTCGTGAGGTCCACGCCCGTGAGATCGATTTCTTTCTGCTTCCAGCCGTTATCTAGTGTTACCTTGCCCAGCGAGCGGCCCGGCTTGGGAGCCATGTCAACGGCGCCGATCTTGAACTCGACGACTTCGCCGCCCTGTGCTCCGCGCACCCAGAAGCTGAGCCGTTCGACCGTCTTGAGGCCGCCCGCATCGAGTACGTTGACCCCACAATCACCTCGCTGGACCTTATCCCAGGCTACTGGATCCCCGGCAGCGCCGCAGGTCAGCGGCCACCAGAAGATCCCGCCCCAGCCGGCCCCTGGCTTGTACGTAATTGCGATGCAGTCCGTCCCGGTGTGGCAGACTACCTGGCCGGCTCCCAAGGCAATCACGTTTGCAGGGTCACCGGTCCCCGCCATGAAGCCGGCCGGAATAGCCAGCGCATCCAACGGTATCGTCGCGGTTGCTGGCGCGACTGGCACGTTGATGACCAATGAGGTCGGCGCAGATGCCCCCTGATCGTTGGCGGCGATCACCGTGACGATCGCGATCCCGCCGCCTGTCGCCGGCGCCTCATACATCACGACGTCCCCCGTATTCGCTGAGAGCTTGCCGTCGCCTTGCAGGGTCCAGTCGAACTCGGTCGCGCCGGCTGCAGTGGCCCGGATCGGGATCTTCTTTCCTGCTTCCACCATGATCTGCGCGCCGCCGGGGTCTATGACGGGCGCTAAGGGAACAGACGCCTGGGACTGGGTCGGTGGCGGTGGCGAGACAGAGACTGTCGGTGAGGGCGGCACAGGCGTCGCTGAACAGCCAGCTAGGCTGATCATCAGGGCCACCAGTACGAAAATACATATGAGCTGACTCTTTCGACGGCTTGTTGCTTGCGCATTCATAGCTACCCCCTTAGTTGGTGTTGATGTTGATGATAAATTGATCCACCTCTTTGTCGTTCAGCAGGAGCCGAAGAACAACGGTGCGAATCGTGCCAGGGAGAGGAATTCGAAAATTGCCTTGACCGAGCGAACTGTCCGCAGACAGGTAAGTACTGCCGTTGACCGCTGCCTCCCAGCCGCAGGTGCAACCTGGAGGGAGGCTCCACTCGGTCCAGATTGGGCGACCCAACAGATCTGTCAACCCGGCAAGATCAGCAGATTCCAACTCGATCCCTTGTTCCGTTGTCGCCACCTGCCGCGTCTGTCCGTCGTTAAGAATGAACTCAAAGGCAGACGGTCTGCGGTAGTCGCACTTTGGCATGGTGGCCGGTGTCGGGGACGGACTGGGCGTGACGGATGACGGTGGAGTGGGCGTTTGTGTCGGTTCGGGGCGAAATAGCGCCCTCACTGCAAATGCGCTGCCGATGGCGATCACAAGCACTGCTAGTATGATCGCAAGTGCACGCAGCAGTCGGCGTGTGTGATGAGTCGGAGTATGTTCTACTTGTTGAGCGGACGCTGGGACCGCTTGCCCGAATCGCTCCTGATATTGATCTGACCGTTGCTGCGCCAACGCGGCGAGCAGATTAGGCATGACATTGCGGTGCCGGCAATAATCCAGCAGAAGCTCGATTTTCTGCTCCTTAGTCATGCCAGCGGTGAAGCTATTGCAGACATCGTAGAAATGATCGGAGCAGAGCGCGGTCAACTCGTCGTCGCTGTAGGCGTCTCTGAGGTATTGGCGGATGTTAGCAGAGTTGACGGCCATTGGACTCCTTGGGCCCTCATGCGGCGGCAACTTTATGCAGAACCGGAATTGGCCAAGCAGGGCAGCCTCTCCGGCGTCAGCAGTTCGATGTGGCATGATTGTACAACCGACAATATCCATTGTCAAAGTGAGTTATGATCTCAGGGCTAGAGAACGGGGATCTGTGCATGGCGGAGCCGCGCGGTGCAGGATAGCACAGAATGTGGCGCTGCGCTCGGGTGATTTGGGAAGGGGAGACGGTGTAGAGTTGCCAACTTTTCCGCAAAGTTGACAACTCTATCTCGTGACAAGCGGCAGGTAGATGCGCTGATCTCCCCACAGCCGCGCGATGCCGCGCCGTGAGACGTCGCCGACCGTATCGAATGCGCCGCCGATGAGCACCCGGCCGTCCGGCTGCAACGCGACGGCATACACCGTGTAATTCGCGCCTGATCCGGGATCGAAGCCGGCATCGAGCGCGCCATCCGGCATGAGCCGT
>JAPKMS010000190.1 GCA_026645775.1 Anaerolineae bacterium | reverse complement strand
GCTGACGCACAGTGTCAGCACGCGCCAAAGTCGTGTGGTGGGGGCAGCGCCGGCGGCTCCGGCGGGCAGGCCATGCTTGCCTCCGCGGCAAGGTCGGCGTGCGCCGCCAGTGCGACCGCGGCCAGGGGGCCGGGATCGTCTGCGATCTGCCCCTGCGGCTCCCCGCGCAGCGCCAGGCCGTGCGCAGCCAGGAAGTCATGGGCTTTGCCTGCAATCTGCAGCAGCTCGGCCTGGGCCAGGGTCCAGAGGTTGAAGGTTCGGCTCATCGGATGCTCCTTATGGATGTCATAGCTGCTCGTCCTGGCCTGCCTCGCCGGCGGGCTCACCGGCAGCCGGTTCGGCCGCGGCGATCAGCTCGGCGATGCTGCGCGGATCGTCGGTGAGGCCCAACAGATATTCGACGGTCGTGTCCAGAACCTGGGCGATCGCGGCCAGGGTGATGGCCGCGGCGTGTTGGTATCTGCCGGACTCCAGGCGCCAGATGTGGCGCGAGTTGAAGCCGGCGTGCCAGGCCAGCGCATCGGCCGAGAAGCCGCGTGCCTTGCGCAGGGCGCGCATGCGCTTGCCGTCCACGGCGATGGGTGTGTGTTGGTTTGCCATGTGTCTGCTCCGTGTGGTGGGATACGGACACAGGTGAGGGGGGGCCGGCGGTGGGCAACAGAAAGCGGATAGCGCATGACGCCCCTGACCGAAATCGAGCCTGCGCTCGATCCCGCATCAAGGAATCACTCGCTATCCGCTATTCGTAGGGTGTGTGAAGCCGCCTACCGGCCTGATTCGATCAGTTTCCGGTCGGGTTTAGCCACTGGTGCGACATCTTCGGGGAGCAACTGGACATTTGCCCAGAGACGGCACGACCCGTCGTCCCCGCTGGGACAATGTCGCATCAGTGGATAAAACGCCAGTTTCACCACAAGTGCGGTAAGCGAATGTCCCTTGATTTGAGCTCCTGCGAGGATCAGTCGCAGGAGCTCATTCTTTGCCAAGGGCGTTTGCGCTGCCGCCCACCGTTGGGCGAATCCCTCAAGCACGTGTCCGGCCTCCATAATGCCCGGAACAGCGGGGCATGCTGTAGCATCCAACGCCGCTGGACGCAAACCGGTCCTGTCCGCCTGACGCCTTTGGCGTGCCACTTCTCGGCCTGGTACTTCTCCCGCGTGATCGCCCCGGCCAGATACAACTCGGTCGCCCGATCCAGCCGCGCCTGCAGCGCCTGCTCGGATTCCGCCAGCGTCGCCCGTTCCTGCGGCGTGAAGTGGTTGCTCATGACCCACTCCTGCCAGTCGGAAGGCAGCTTCACGCCACAAAGCAGATCTACGACTTGCTGTTCCGCCACGTCGGCCCGCACGGTCTTCTGGACGCAGTTGCCGATGTGGTTGACGTGCGTGACGTCCCGGTAATAGCGCCGGCCGCCCGAGGTCATCCCCCGCATGTTGCGGCCGCAGGTGTCGCACAGCAGCAGCCCCGACAAGGGGTACATGTGCGGCTGCGTGTGGCCCAGGCGCACCCGATGGGCGAACATCTGGCGCAGCTCCTGCGCCCTGGCGAAGTCGGCCGGGCTGACCAGCGCCGGATGCTCGCCGGGGAAGACCTCCAGCGGGTTCTTGCGCTTGCGTTCGCTGCGCGGCCCCTTCTCGTCCACCCCATAGAAAGCGACCACGCCGCTGTAAACCTCGTGCTGCAAAAGCTCCCTGACGCTATCCTTGCTGAAAACCGTGGGCGGCCGTGCCGGCGCCCGGCCTTTGGCGGGAAACTACACCGTATGTATGCGAAACCCGATGCGCCGGCCATCGGGCAGGTCTACCCCGTCGGCGCGCCTTTGGCGAGCCGTTCGGCGATCTCGCCGTCACTGCCGAAGGTCGCCGGTGAGGTACCAGGCGAATATGTGCCGGACCGCCTCGCCTTCTACCGGATGGAGCCAGCCTGCGACCATCCCCGCGGTCGGTGCAAGTTGCACAAACCGGCGATGCACGTATAATTGAGCGCATGAATACGCGCACCATGTTGCAGATTCAGCGGGATGACATCCTCACTATCGCCGCGCGCCACGGCGCACACAACGTGCGCGTCTTTGGCTCGGTCGCGCGTGGCGATGCCCGCCCTGACAGCGACCTGGATATCCTTGTGGACCTGGAACCAGGACGCAGCCTATTCGATCTGGGCGGCTTGCTTTATGATTTGCAGGCTCTGCTGGGCGTGGAGGTGGATGTGGTCACGGAGAAAGGGCTGCGCCCACGTATCCGAGCACAGGTGATCCAAGAGGCGATCCCATTATGAGGAATGATCGAGAACGTCTGCTGGACATCCTCGAAGCCATCGAAAAAATCGAGCAACACACGTGCAGCGATATCGAAGCCTTCGCTGACAACGAAATGCAGCAGGTTTGGGTCATCTATCATCTTCAGATCGTCGGCGAGGCGGTCTACGGGATGTCTCAGCAGTTCAAAGCCGACCATCCCCAGACCTCTTGGGACCAAATTATCGGTATGCGTCACGTGTTGGTTCACGGCTACTTTCAGATTGACCTGGATATCGTCTGGTCGGTCATCAGGAAAGACCTCCCGCCGCTGAAAAGCGCCATTGAAGCTATCCTCGGCCAGCCTGAAAGCTAACCGATCTGCCAGAAAAGCCCGCGCGCATCGATCGCTACGATCGCCTGGTCACACACCTCGATGGCGCTGAAGATCAGCCGGTAGAGGGTCTTCTGCTTGTCGGCGGTCAGCGCGACCCACAACGCCGGCAGGTTGTCCAACAGCGCCAGCGCTTCGCCGCCGGTCGGCGTCGCCGCGGGAACCAACGCCTTGAGGTCGCGCAGGCAGGCCGACTTGACCCGCTCGAACTGCTCGCGGGTGTAGTCCTGGTCGTGGTAGAGCTCCTGCGCCCGCCGCAGTCGCTCCCGGATCGCCAGCTTCTCCCGCTCGACCTCGTCCGTGCCTTCATCGTAGAAGAGATATGTGAGGATGCGCTCGCGCCAGGCCGCCGGCAAATGGATGCTCGTGACCAGGTCCTGGATCTTCTGCTCGATCCAGTCGGCGCGCAGGTTGGGCTGATGCCATTCATGCTTGTCCAACCGCTGCTGACAGAGGCGGTCCACGTAGTAGCGGCTGTCGCCGCCATTCGAGGAAATGCCGCGCAGGGGGCTGTGCTGGGCTGCGCAGTAGAGCACACCCGTGAGCGGGTAGATGCGCGCCGGGTTGGCGAGCGTGGTGCTGCGGTGATAACGGTTCCGGCGGATGGTCTGCACCTTACGGAAGAGCTCCAGGCTGACCAGCGCCTCGTGCTTGCCCTCGAACAACTCCACTGGTTTGCGCCGCCGGTTGCCGTGCTCATCGCTGCCCGCATAGGTAACGTAGCCGGCATAGACCGCGTTAGTCAGGAGGCCCTGCACCGCGTCCTTGTCGAAGGCCTGCGGCGCATACGCGCCCGGTAGCCCCTTGGCGGGAAAGTACACCGTATGTATGCGGAAACGCACCTCCGTGCCGTCGGGCAGGACGAAGATCTCGCGGTTGAGGCGCCGCGCAATGTTGTCGTCGGAGTACTCGCCCGTAGCGTACCAGGCGAACATCAGCCGCACCGCCTCCGCCTCGACCGGATGGGGTGCAGGTTGCCGTATTACAGGTGCATTTCGGTCATGGCCGCCTGCCGCCCGGGCCACTGCGGGTCCTCCCCTGCCCACTCCAAGGCAGCGATGAAATTCGCGCTGTGGCGATCCCGGGTTCCCTCGGCGGCGCCTGGGTCAGCGTTGAGCTTCTCTTCCGCGTATTGGCGAAGCAACTTGTGGAGCATGTAGCGCCCCGGGGAAGTCTCCTGCAGCAGCGAACAGTCCAGCAGCTCGTGCAGATCTCGCAGCGAAGCGCCGGCGACAAACTCCGCGGCCGCAGGCGAAAAGTTACCGCGAAACACGGCCAGCGAGAGCAACGTTTGTCGCTCGCGGGGTGCGAGCAGCTGCCAGGAGCGATCGAGCACGGCGCGCATGCTGCGCTGTCCCGTGGGCAGATCGTGCTCGTTCGCCTGCAGAAAGTCAAGCGCGACGCTGCTCTCTCCCTCGAGCTGCTCGGCAATCTGCGCTGGGCTGAGCATCTCAGCCCAGCTTGCCGCCAGCACAATGGCCAGGGGCAGGCCTTGCACCAGGCGACAAATCCGGCCGATATGCTCAATTTCGTCCGGCGAGACATCGAGGTCGGGCCGGAAGCGCCGGGCGCTCCAGAGGAATAACTGGACTGCAGGGGCCTCGGCCCCGCAACCGGGCGCGTCGGCCTGGAGTTGCGGACAGCTCAGCCCGGCGACGCGAAACAGGTGCTCTGCCTGCAGGTGCAGCCGCGCACGCGAGGTCACCAGGATCTTGAGACCGGGCGCGCTCTCCAGGAGGTTCACTAGCAGTCCCGCCCCGTCCCGCAGATATTCGAACCCGTCAATGACGAGCAGCAGGCTCCTGCCGAACAGGTGCTTCGCAATCCGCTGGGCCGGGTGTGCCCCTTCGATGGCCGGCAGGCCCAGCGCCCGGGCAATGGCAGGCAAGATGGCCTCGACAGTTGGCTCTGAAGCGAGGCGGACAACGTAAACACCATCCGCAAAGGCGCATTGCGGGGGGGCCGTCGTGCCCGCGTCGCCGGCCTGCAACTGTGCGGCCAGGTGGAGCGCCAGGTGGGTTTTGCTGACGCCGCCGGGGCCGACCAGCGTCAGAAGCCGGCACGCCGGGTCCTGCAGACGCTCGCGGATTAAAGACAATTCCGAGTCACGACCGAACAGTGGCGCCAGTGGCGCGTAGAGAACCTGGCCGGGTGTCGGGGTGGAAGGCGCGCGTGCCGGCGCCAACTCGGCCCCGCTGCGAATCAGCCGGTGCAATGCCTCGGTTTCTCGGTCTGGCTCGGCATCCAGTGCCTGCAACGCACGCCGGCATTCCTCATACTGGCGCAGCGCGGCCGTTCGTTGTTGGGCGGCTGCCAGCAGCCACATCTTATGCCGACACGCGCCTTCGTGCGCGGTATCGAGTGCCAGCAGGCGGTCGAGCGTTGCGAAGGCGAGGACAGGTTGCGCCTGGGCCACCTGATGCTCGGCCAGCGCTTCGAGCCCGCGAAGGGCCAGCTCCCTCATATGCCGCTGCTCGGTCAACACCCACTCCTCGAACGGGGAGGCCGCATGCACCTCCAGGCCCTGCAGGAAATCGCCTCGATACAGCTCCGTCGCAGCAGCCAGGGCTTCCGCCTGCTCCCAGGAGAAGGAGCGGTTGCTGCCGGACGGCTTATGCTGGCACGGCGCCAGGACTATGTCGCGCTCGAATACCTCCACATCCAGCCAGTAGGGAGATTCCCGGTTGAAGGCCACTTCAGTGCGCGTGATCGTCAGGTGCGAGGGTATCAGGTCGTGAAGTTCGGCCACGACTTTGCGCAGGTTCGAGCGGGCTGCCGACTCATCGTCGTCCGGCCAGAGAAGGTCGGCCAGCGCACCGCGCGGGTGTGGGCGGCGGGTCACGACCAGGTAAGCAAGCAGAGCGAAGGCCTTCTGGCGTGCCCAGTGTGCCAGAGCTACGCCATCGCGGGTCACGAGAGGTTTTCCCAGGAGCGTGAGACGCAACTCGACCATGATAGGAACTCCTCATGGAGCGGCCTTGGTACGTTGATGGCACGGCGGAGGTACGATGCAGACACGACAGGCCGCTATGATCTGGTGCAGAATGTGGACATTTTATCTCAAGTGCGCGTTGGCGCAAAGGAAGCGACGCGGGTTGGCGCGCGCTCCTACCATAGACCCAAGGATACTGAGAGGAGGCAACCGATGAACAAGATCCGCACGTTCGCACAAGCCATTGGCTATCTGGCCCTGGCCTTGCTCGCCCTGTACGGTGTGCTGACCCTACTTGGCGGAGCGAGCCCCCTGCCGCTTGCGCTCCAGGCGCACGCGCAGGAGCTCGTGACGGCGTCGGAAACGGCTTCCGGGCCGGACGCCGCGATCCCGGGGACGATTAACTACCAGGGCTACGTGCGCGACTCGACGGGCAAGCTGCTGAACGGCACCTACGACATCACGGCTCGCATCTGGGATTCGGCGATTGATGGCAACGAGAAGTACAAAAATGATATGGTAAAGGGTGTCTCCGTCCGAGACGGCCTGTTCAACATCGTGCTTGGCGAGAAACCGGCCTTTAAGGCCGACACCTTCGATCCACTGCCCCGCTACATCGGCATTGATCTGGGTCAGGGGGAACTGATCCCCCGCCAGCGGCTGCACGCCGTGCCGTGGGCCATGGCGGCGAAGAAGGCGAACAGCGCAGACGCCGCGACTACGGCCGCCACGGCGACCACGCTGGTGGACAACGCCAGCATTAAGAGCTTCACGTCGACCGGAAACGCATCCATAACCGGAAACGCCACCGTAAGCGGAAATGCAACCGTATCCGGCGACCTCAATACAAAACGAGCGTACGCGTCGTACACCCTGGAGGCCACATACACGGACCAGTCGAAGTACTTAGAACTAGGCGCGTGGGATTTCTGCGCGCTGGCGGGCGTCCAGCTCGCGGGCCTCGACAATTATGCCCCTGACTGGGGGAAGTGCCTCGTCTTCCCCGATATTCCCTGCTGGGACTGGATGAACTGCCCGGGACCCGAACCCCGGTACGTTAGGGCCCCGGGCGACCGGCCATTGTGGTATTTCATGGCTCGAGTCAATGCTGGCAGTGACCAGGCGTTGTGCAAGGCCACATGCTTCAACCTGGGGCAGCGAGTCGCCCCATGACCCCTCATTCGCAACGGTAAAGGAGGGTGTGGCCTATGAAACCCAAGACTCCTTCCAGGCCTCTCGCGATCAGGTCTCCCCTGCTGCTGGTCTGCGGGCTGGCGCTGCTTGCCCTCGTCATTGCCATCGCAGTGCGCAGCGGGGCAGCGACCGCGGCATCTGATGTGGACCTTGCCGGCGAGACTCTGGTCTCCGGCGATTTCAGCCCCATCAGCGACCAGGCTTTGCGAGGGTCCCTCATGGTGACCGGGCCCGGCGCCCCGGCCTGGGGCGCGCTGGTCTACGATGATTTCGTGCAGATGGAAACGGAAGCCCGCGCCAAGCTGAAGAACGGCCTGCAGGTGCGCGAGGCGCTGTCGCCCTATCAAGGTCAGGTGCCGTTTCAGCAATACGTTGTGAAATTCGATGCCGAAAAGGGGTGGGATCAAAGCGTTCCCCAAGGAACGACGCCGAATCCGTACGGGACAACCCTCAGCCTGAAAGACTTGGTCGATCGGGCCGACACGGATCTGCGCAGGGCGCGCGACCTGTATGCCTTCCTGGTTGTGTACGGCCCGGAGGCGCGCTTCAGGCAGGACGCCACCTATACTGGCGGCGGTGCGGCGGCGCTATGTGGGATAACCGACAAGGAGAACCCGGACCCGCTGGGGTCGGGCGGCCTGGCGGGAAAGCCCGTCATTGACTGGTGCAACTTCCGGGCCCGGCTGCGCCAGAGCATCCGCGAGGCGGCAAATTTGCGCCTGCTGTTCGGACAGCAGTTCATGGTGGACGCCATGGGCCTACATTTCAGCGGAACCGAACTCCTGGGCGGTGAAGCTGCGGTGACCGAGGAGCTTGGCCAGTTGCAAGATGCCAAAAAGCAGTACGCGAAGGCGGCTGAGGGGCTGAAAGAGGGGCTCGACCGGGTTGTGGGCAGCGGCTGCTACATCTCCGATTTCTACACGCAGACCGAATGGGCGCTACTGTCGCGAGCTACCGAGAACCAGGAGACGGCCCAACATCATATCGCGGTACGGCTGAGCTACATGGGCATTGACAGCACGACGAGCGCTGGCCTGGCGCGCGAACGAGCGAACGCTGCCTACCGCCAGGCAGCCGTGGACGGCTACATCGAAATGGTCGCCATGGCTGGCAAGGCGCAGGAACGGACGCCCTGCCAGGCCGCCGACGCCCACCCCGACGGGCAGTTGGCGGCACAGATGGCGGCAAAGCTCCTGGAAACGCGGCGCGCCGCGCGCGAGCTAGGCGAGGGGCGCAACGTCTTCGGCTTTGACGTGACGTTTACTCCTGCCCGGCTGTACTCGTCGGCTCCCCCCGTAGCGGCCAACGCTGCGGTCGAGCCGGACCTGGCGGCCCCGCCGACCTGCACCAGCAGCTCCGGGCTACTGGAAGAAGCCCAGTGCTTAGCGGACGAAGCCGAGGTGCTGGAGGAGAAGGAAAAGGCCAACACGCGAGTTTGGGAGCAGACGCAGGCAGAGTTGCTTAGGGAGGTAGAGAGGATCCGCACGGAAGTTGATGGCGCGGCCGGAGACAACAGCGGGTGCTACCGTTCGGACGTGGGCACCGATGAAGCGTGGTACGCGTGCGTCAACGACCAACTCACCAAGCTGCGGAACTGCCTCGACGTGATCGATGACGAGAGCACGACGAACAACAAGTTCGACGCATGCATGGCGGTTGTCAAGGACAACGCCGGCGCGGTCAAGCAGGCGATTCTCGACTTGCGTGCTGTCTACGTGGAATACTGGGGCATCAAGGAGGAGGCCCACAACATCGAGAAGCAGGTCAAACTTTTGAACGACTGCAACGTCAACGTGAGAACGTGGCTGGCCGCCGCGGGGGCGGTCGAGACTGCCGCACGGACCGCCGAGGCGATGGCTGGTTATGTTGATTGCATGAGTGTCGATCCAGGTAAGCAGGTCGGGGGCTGCGCAATTCTGGAAAGCATAAACACCGTGGCCCAGGCCGCGGCAGGCGCCGTCTCCACAGCCGCCGATGTCATGATCGCAGATGCCGAGAATCACAAGGAAGTGCAGACCCTCCTGATCCAGCAGAGTGAGTTGGTTATCCACGCGTACGGCGCGTACCAACAGTTCCTCTCGAAGCAGACAGAGGTCGAGCGGCTGTTCGGCGAGGCGGAGTATAATTTGTCTGAGGCGCAGCGGGCGCGTGCCTACTTCCAGCACAGCCCCGCCAACGACCCGAGCTACCGCATGGTGCGCGACTCGTCCCGTCTCCAACTGGCGAAAGCCATGACGAAGGCGACCCGAGCCGCCTACCTGGCTGCCCGACGGGCCGAGTACGAGTACGCTACCCGGCTGAGCGCAAGCAAATTCCGCATTTCCGATATCTACCGTGCCCGGAACGCGGACGACATCAAGCAATATCTGAGCAGCTTGAAACTGGTTACCAACAACCTGCCTGGAGGCCCCACGTACTCTACCAGGGACAGCACCTTCACGGTCTCCGTGGCGCAGCACCTGCTGCAGTTGACGGACGAGGCGCTGGCAAAGGAGGGGTTGACCGGAGATGCGGCCAAGGCGGCGCGGAAACAGCGATTCCAGGCGTGGGTGAAGAAGTCCACGGTCACGGACCCTGCCTGCAAGGCCAACCCCGCGCTTCGCTTTAGCTTCGGCACCTCGCTGCTCGACGGCGGGCTCTGGTCGCAGGTGATCCGCACCGGCTACGACCATTACTGGCTGCTGAAGCTGTCCGGCGATGACACTAAGGGTAAGGGCGCGAGGGTCATCTTGCGGAGCGACCAGGCAGGACTGGACAGACGGACGGTGGTCCTGACCCAGGGTGGGCTCGCACATCTGCGTTCCCTCGCCGGCTGCGTGTTCGACTACCGGCTCCTGGCGCCGGCGAAGCTTCTCGGGCTTGACTGGCCGGCGAACCAGGAGGCCGAAAAAATGACGGCTGTCTGGGAGGCCGACGTGAAGAAGCCGGGTGACACTGCGGCGAGTCGCTTCACCACACCGGTCTTCAAGGGGCGGTCGGTCTCTGCGACCGACTGGCAGGTGCTGGTGTGCTCCGCGGCGCCGGCGGTGGGGCTGCCGGTGATGGACTTGAACCAACTCACTGACATCGAGCTGGTTTTCGACGCCACCTACGCCAGCCGCGAGCCGGGGCAGCCCCAGGCGTCTGACTGCATCCGCTTCGACTATTGAGGGAGGACAAGATGAATCGCAAGAACGCATCCTGGCCCAGGAACCCGTTGACGCGGCTGCTCGGTTTGATCCTCCTCGCCGTCCTGGCGCTGGCAGCCGGCGCCCTGTGGAGCATGGCCGCCCCTGGCGTCCAGTCGGCCCCGCCCGTGGACGAACCCGCCGCGATTCCAACGCCGGTGAAGTACGTCGGCAAGGTGAAGCTGGCGCAGGTGCTGCCAGGTGTAGTGGCGAACAGCACGCCCATCGCCCTTCCCACCCCGCAGCCCGGCGTCACGCCGCCAGACCTGGGCGAATTCGACCTGGGACTACAACTGACCGACACGTCTACAGGGGTGAACGGGAACGTTGACCTCGCCGTGACGCTGGTGTTCACGGGCACCATCCCCGTGCATGGTCAGTTCCAAGGCGCGAACATGGCGGTGAATTCCGACGAGGTTTCCCAGGTCAGCGGCGGCCGGACGGTGAAGCGCCAGTTCTTCCTGAATGGCACTGAAGTCTCAGGCGAGCCCGGCGTCTACAGCGGGCAGTACCGCGAAACCATCTCGCACTACGGACCGCAGCCGATGACAGCCGTCGGCACGTTTGTATTGGCACGCGAGGTGTCGACTGGGATCGTGCCTTCTAACTCGCTCTACCTGCCGCTGGTGCTCAGGCGGAGGTAGTCCTCCCTACGCACCTCTGGCGCCGATGCCGATCTCACGTCGCAAGGCTAACTCAGGGTTTTCGCGCGCCTCTGTACACCTGACCTTGAGAATTCCGCATCACGGCAAGATCTTCAAGGTATGTCAGTCTTACGGCGATCCCCATCATCGGCGCCGGCGTCACCGCGTCACGCGGTCGATAACTCAAATGCCGTCCGGCATATGCAGCTCCGCCGCTTCTCGCTTGATCGCTTCGCAATAACTATCCATTATGTGTAGTGTCCACTAACATCTTGAACAGAATCCGGGTGACACGCCGGAGCAGAAGTGGTATGATAGGCGCATGGACACAACCATTCCCACTACCCCAACGTCGGCCCGGACGTACTTCCGGCCCACGACGGCTAGCCAGCGCCAATTGTTGTTTAGCGCGGTAGCTACAGGCGACAGCGTGATCGCGACGGCCCGCCAGGCGCACGGGGCCGCGGGACCTACTACTACTGGCGCGACCGCTATGCGGCTGAGGGCGCCGCGGGGTTACAGCATGAGCATTCACGGGCGCCGCAGCACCCGCGCTTGGCCCCGATCAGCGCCGAGATCTGTGCGGAGGTGCTGGCCTATTATGAGGCCAACCCGCACGAACGCGGCAGTCGCAGCATCGCTGAACGGCTGCGGCAAGCCCACAAAGGGCAGTCCGTCATTGGCCACAGCAAGGTCTCGGTGTGCCCATGTCGTCCGGGGGTGCGCTGGCGTCGGCCCGCGGGCCGACGCCAGCGCACCGAAACCGAAGACAAACGCCGCGCCTGGGCAGAGTACCTGTTCGACCAGGGCATGGAGTGTCTGTGGGCCGGCTGGCGGCTCGAAGCCTGGGCGCTCGTCGCCGCGTACACCGCGTTTCTCGCCATGTACGCCTGGTGGGGCCTGCGGAAAGACCCGGAGCAGCTCCGCGAGCGCAGTCAGGCTCGCCAAGCGGAGAACGTCAAGCCCTGGGACAAGACGATCATGGCGGCGTACACCGTCTTCCTGCTGCTGACCCCCATCGTCGCCGGTCTGGACGCGGGCCGGTTCCATTGATCGGCCGTGCCGCTGCCGGCGAAGGCGTTGGCCTGGCTGGGCCTGGCGCTGGCGGGCGCACTGATCTTCTGGGCGATCACGACCAACACCTACCTCTCGCGCATGGCGCGGATCCAAGACGACCGGGGCCAAATCGTTGTCACCGCCGGCCCGTACCGGTACGTGCGCCATCCGATGTATCTCGGGGTTATCTTGCTGTTCCTCGGCATGCCGGTGGCGCTTGGCTCCTGGTGGGCGCTGCTGCCGGGCGCCGCCATCGACCTGATCTTCGTGCTCAGGGCGGCGAAGGAAGACCGGATGTTGCGGGAGGAGTTGCCAGGCTACACCGAGTATGCGCGCCATGTCGGGTATCGGCTCGTGCCTGGGATTTGGTGAGAGGAATTCTCATATGGCGTTTTCCGCATGAACATCGCACTCTCCCGACTGGCGAACCAGCACATTGCCGGCCCGACCTGCGCCCAGCCGGGCGACGCCGTCCGTTGGCTGGGTGCGCTGCAGGCCCAGGACTACCGCGGGGCGCTGTGGGCGATCGGGCTGCGCACGGCCGGGGCGACTGAACGCGACATCGAACAGGCGCTTGTCGAGCGCGCCATCGTGCGCACCTGGCCGATGCGCGGCACGCTGCACTTCGTCGCCAGCCAGGACGTCCGCTGGCT
>JAPKMS010000189.1 GCA_026645775.1 Anaerolineae bacterium | reverse complement strand
TTTTACGCCCTGGTCCAGCAGCAGGACGCCACCTCCAACTGGGTTGGCATCGGTGCGGCACTGGGCGTATTGCTCTGGTTGCGTTTTCCCCGGTTGCGCTGGCCGCTGGTGATCGTCGTTGTTGCCCTGGGGGTGGCCGGCGTGCTTCTCCCGACGGTCTACAACTTCGCGGGCGGCGAGGAGGAGTGGGTCGGCAGCGGCGGCTCGCGGCTGGTGCTGATCCAGCGCGTGATCGAGGTGACCATGCGCAATCCGATCACCGGCCTGGGGCCGGCCGCGTACCGGCATTACGCGATCATGAAACCGCTGCCCTATCTGGGTGCCTATTGGCTGCAGCCCTGGGTCAACTCGCACAACAACTACGTCGATCTCTTTGCCCACGTCGGCCTGCTGGGCCTGGCGCTGTTCGGTTGGTTTGCCGTCGCGTTCGCCCGCACGGGCCTGCGGCTGCGCCGGCGTTACACCGAGGGCTTCGCGGCCGGCTACGTGAACGCCATGCTGGCGGCCGGCGCTGGCTCGCTGGTGCTCATGGCCTTAGCCGACTGGATCCTGCCGCACGTCTACAACATCGGCTTCCCCGGTTTCCAGGCCAGCGTGCTGGTGTGGTTGTTCCTGGGCGGGGTCGTGGCGTTGGAGAACTTCAGTGATCAGGGGCCAGGGGTTAGGGATCAGGAGTCCGGGGGGAAGCCGGTGAAGCTGTGAGCGCAGACGAAACCTTCACCAAGCAGCGTAGCCTGTGGCAGCCCGCGGCCTGGCGACTCTTGCGCGAGGGCGCTTGCGTGCGCTTTGCCCGCCGGGTCGTGCCGCCCGAAGTGCGCGGCGTCCGCATCATCTTCCCCGAAACGCGGGTCGCCGTCGGCGGGCGCGTCTCCGTCACGAGCCGCGGCCTCCCCGGCCAGCCGCTCTTGGAGCTGCTTTATCGCCCCGAAACTCGCGGCCTGGCCCTGGACTTGGGCATGGCCGTGCTCGAGGCGCTGCACGCAGCGGATGTGGCCCGCGACCCGTTCGCCCCATTCGCGCTCGTCTACCGCGGGTTGAAAGGGCCCGGCATCCTGCTGGAGGAGCGTTTCAGCCGGGCGCCCCTGCTGTCGCACAGCGAGCGCCGCGAGCTGCGGCGCCTGGTGCGGGGCTACATCACCCACCCGAACCGCTGCAAGGTGCTGGTCCACGGCGATCTGCAGCCGTCGCACCTGATCTTCGACCCGGTGAGCGCCACCCTCGGCATCATCGACCTGGAGGCGCTGCACGTGGGCAAGCCCGCGGCCAACTTCGGCCAGCTCTTCACCGGCTACCACTACGCCAATCCGGCGCTGGGCCGCGAGCTGTACCGGCGGTACCGGGCGCGGTACCCGGGCTTGTTCGACCGCCGCTTCGATGACGACCTGCGCGCCGCCGTAGCGCTGAGAACTTACCGGCACGTGCGCGTTGCGCGACGTCGCGGTAACATTGAGCTTGAAGAAAAAGCGCATCGCCTGTTGAGAGGCGTCACAGCCGGCGCCAGCTTCGCCGAGATGTGCCTGGCCGTGGAGGACGAATGACCCTGGACCGAGCCTACAGCCGAGACCTATCGGAACGCTATGATCGCCACCATTTCGGCGGGCGCAGCGGCCAGTTCATCCTGCGCCGGGATTGCGGGACGCTGGACGCGCTGCTGCCCCCTGCGCCCGGCCGCATCCTGGACATCCCATGCGGCACGGGCGTCTACACGGAGCACCTGGCCGGCCGAGGCTATGACGTCACCGCCGCCGATGCGTCCCAACCGATGCTCGACATCACCGGCCAACGACAGACCGGCGCGACGCCGAAGCTGTGCAGCATCTTCGATCTGCCATTTGACGATGGCGCTTTCGATGCCACCATCACCCTCCGCTTGTTCTCGCACTTCGACCGGGGGGAGATCGGCCGGGCGCTGGCCGAGCTGCGCCGCGTGATCCGGCCCGGCGGACGCGTGATCTTCGACTCCTTCCGCTGGACCCCGCGGCGCTGGCCGCTGCTGCGCCGCTTTGTGGCCCAAAGCTACATCTACGAGATCGCGCCCGCTGAAGTCGAAACCCTGATCCGAGAGGCCGGGCTGCGCAAAGTCGAGACCGCAACCCGCTATCTCTTCTCCCCCATCTGGCAACGCAAGTTGCCCTACCCGGCGCTGCGTGCGCTCGCCGCGGTCGAGAAGCGGCTGCCCGACCGCTGGCTGCTGCGCACCTTCTGGGCCTGCACCAGGGACGATTGAACATTGCACATTCCAGATTCCAGACAATCGTCCCCGCAGCGAAGCGGAGTGGGATTGCACATTCCAGACCTCTCCATCATCATCAACTGGAACACGCGCGGGCTGTTGGCTGAGTGCCTGGCGTCAGGAGTCCGGGGGCAGGGGGCGGAGGGATTGACACCTGAGGCGGGGTTTGCAAGATTGCACCATACATGGTACAGTAGGGCAAAATGAACGAAGAACCTATCCTGCAAGTCACTTTCTTTCGCTCAGAAACCGGGCGTGAGCCGGTTCGTGAGTGGCTCAAGGAACTGGCTGCCGACGACCGCAAGGCTATCGGCGAAGACATCAAGCTGGTGCAGTTTCGCTGGCCGCTGGGGATACCGCTAGTAGACAAGCTTGATGCAGATCTGTGGGAAGTTCGCAGCCGGCTGCAAGGCGGCCGAATCGCTCGTGTCTGTTTCACGGTGCACGCCGGCAAGATGATGTTGCTTCATGGGTTCATCAAGAAAACCCAGAAGACATCGCTGCAAGAGCTGGAGCTGGCGCGCCGGCGCAGGGACCTTTGGTGGAGTGGATAAGCGCATGAACCAATATACCGGCAGCAATTTCGATGATTTCCTGGCCGAAGAGGGCATTCTGGACGAGGTGACAGCCAGGGCCTACAAGCGGTTACTGGCCCTCCAGGTTCAGGATGCCATGACGGAGACCCAGATGAGCAAGAGCGAGTTGGCAGGACGGCTGCAGACCAGCCGCTCCCAGCTTGATCGCCTGCTGGACCCTGAGAACACGGCTATCACGCTCGATTCTCTAGAGCGACTGGCGCGCGCCCTCGGCAAACAACTGGTCGTCCGGTTAGCCTGACGGTACCTTTGATGCATTCTGGCAGCGCTGAAGAGTCTCAGAGATCTGGCATGACACCCTGCGACCTCTCTATCATCATCGTCAACTGGAACACACGCGCACTGCTGGCGGAGTGCCTGCACTCGATTGCCGATTGCCGATTGCGGATTGCCGATTGCGGCATGCCAGATGCCCCAATCTACCGATCTACCAATCTACCTGCTACCGAGGTCTTCGTCATCGACAACGCCTCCACCGACGGTTCCGCGGCCATGGTGCGCGAGCGGTTCCCGTGGGTGCAGCTGATCGAGAACGCGGAGAACGCGGGATTTGCGCGGGCCAACAACCAGGGGATTGAGACCGCACGGGGGCGGTATGTGCTGCTGCTGAACCCCGACACCGAGGTTCATGCCGGCGCGCTGGAAGCCCTGGTCGTGTTCATGGAAGGCCACCCCGCGGCCGGCGCGTGCGGGGCCAGGCTGCTCAACGGCGACGGCTCGCTCCAGCCGGGATGCCATCCCATGCTCACGCCCGGCCGCGAGTTCTGGCGGCTGCTGTTCCTGGAGCGGCTTTGGCCGCGTGCCACCTATCCGATAGAGAGCTGGGACCCAGCCACGCCCCGCCGCGTGGAGGCCATCAAGGGCGCATGCCTGTTATTACGGCGGAAGGCGCTGGATCAGGTCGGCATGCTGGATGTTTCGTACTTTATGTACACTGAAGAGGTCGACCTGTGCTGCCGGCTGGCGCAGAAGGGCTGGGAGCTGTGGTACGTGCCCGCGGCGGTCGTCACCCACTACGGTGAGGCGAGCAGCCGACAAGCCGCCGAAGCCATGTACCTGCAGCTCTACCGGAGCAAAATTCAGTTCTACCGCAAATTTGGCGGCCTGAAGCGCGCCCGGCTCGCCAAAGCGCTGCTAGCGCTGGCCTACGCACCGCGCTGGCTTGCAGCCGCGGTTGGCGGCCTATTCTCAGCCAGGGCCAGGCGCTACGCCCGCACCTCCCGCCGCCTGCTCGCCGAGCTAAGACGAATGTAACCGGCTGACAACCACCCAAAAAAACATCGTCCATTCAACATTCGACATTTCACATTCAACATGAAAAAACCACGCTCAGTTCTCACCCTCATCATCGTTGTCGCGATCCTGCTGCGCGTTGGCATCGCGTTCATCATGGGCGATCAGGTCGTCGAGCTGCCCGGCATCCAGGACCAGATATCGTACCACTCCCTGGCGCTGCGTCTGTTGGGCGGCCACGGCTACTCCTTTGACGCCGGCTGGTACCCCTTCACCCCGCCGAACACGCCCACCTCCCAGTGGTCGTTCGGCTACACAGCCTACCTGGCGGGCGTGTACCTGTTGTTCGGCGTCCACCCGCTGGCCGCCCGGCTGATCCAGGCCGTGCTGGCCGGCGTCGCCACCTGCCTGCTGGTCTACAGCCTGGGCCGCCGCGTCTTCGGCGAGCGGGCCGGCCTGGTGGCGGCCGGCATCGCCGCGGTCTACACCTACTTCGTCTACTACAGCGCCGCGCTCATGACCGAGTCGTTCTTCATGGTGGCCGCGCTGGCCGCGCTGGAGATGGCCTTCCGGCTGAGCGAAAAGCCAACCGCCGGCCGCGCCGCGCTGTTGGGGCTCTGCCTGGGCATTGCAGCGCTGCTGCGCCAGGCGATCCTGCCCTTCATCCCGGTCTTGCTGGCCTGGCTCTGGTGGGAGGGGCGGCGCCGGCTGCGCTGGCAGCACTACGCCATCCCCGTGGCGGTCATCGCGCTGCTGATCGCGCCGTGGACCCTGCGCAACTACCGCGTCTACGGCCACTTCTTGCTGCTGAACGCCAATGCAGGATACGCCTTCTACTCCTCCAATAATCCGGCGCTCGGCGCCCGCTGGTCAGCAGAAACGGCCGTCGCTCCCGTGCCCGACGATTTGTTGGGCCTGACAGAGGCGGAGATGGACCGAGCGCTGATGCGACGAGGCCTCGGGTTCGTGCTGGCCGATCCGGGACGCTACATCCTGCTGACGTTAAACCGCTTTGGGGAGTACTTCAAATTCTGGCCGTCCGCGGACTCCAGCCTGATCAGCAACCTTCAGCGCCCGCTATCCTTCGGCCTTCTGCTGCCGCTCACGCTGTATGGGCTCTATCTGGGCCGCCAACGTCTGCGCGCCTGGGCGCTGCCGCTGCTCTTTTTTGCAGTGACCGCAGCCAGCTACCTGCTCTCGTGGCCCACCGCTCGCTACCGCGTGCCCACCGATGCCTGTCTCATGCCCCTGGCCGCGTTGACCCTGATCGAGCTGTATTCGAGGTTCGCGCGCTGGCGTTCAAGACAGGAGGCCATCGCGCCGTGAAGATCCTCTGCGTGCTGGACTCGGTCGTCCGACCCGGCGATCGCTGGCTGTGGAACTATCTGCCCGATTGCGGCGACCAGGTGGATTTCGCAGTGGCGCAGCCGCCGAACCTCTTCGGCGGCATCGGGAAGGCCATCACCCGGTACCCGGGGTACTTCCTGAACGCATACAAGGCTTTGCAGTCGGCAAGACGCGGCGGCTATGACGCGATTGTGGCCTGGGAAAGCAAGAACGGCCTGCCCCTGGCCCTCTTCCGGTGGCTGGGACGCGACCGCCACCCGCCGCTGGTGCTGCTGACGTTCTCGGCCAAGCAAAACGCCGCGCGCTTCGGTGCACTCGTGCGTCGCTCGCTCAGTTACGTGGACCACCTGACTGTTCCGTCGGAGTGGGAGGCGATCTACTACACCCGAATGCTGGGGCTGCCCGCCGAACGGGTCTCCGTCTGCCATCTCGGCGCCTATGATCGTTGGAGCGGCCTGCCCTCTGTGGCGACGCCGCCTGGTGCAGGGGGGGGAGTCCCTTATCTCTTTTCCGGCGGGCTCACAGATCGCGACTATCAAACGCTGCTGGATGCGGTTGCCGGGTCCGGCATCCGAACGATGATTGCCACGCGGCCCTACATCGGGCGCCGGCTGCCGATACCCGCCGAGGTCACGATCAGCGATTTGCTGTCCGGGGCGGAATACGCGACCACGGTGGCGGGAGCGCAGGCGGTGGTCATTCCGTTGAAGCCGGTGAACTATGCCGCAGGGTTATCCCTGGTGCTGGACGCGATGGCGCTGGGCCGCCCGGTCATTTGTTCGGCGATTCCGGCCGTGCGCGATTACGTCGAAGAGGGCGTCACCGGCCTCCTGGTGCCGCCGCGCGATACCGATGCGCTGCGCGCCGCAATCCGCTACCTGCTCGATCACCCGGGCCAAGCCGCCGCGATGGGCCAGGCTGCGCGCCGCCGCTTCGAGGAACGGCACACCTTCGAAGCCTTCGCCCGCCGCGCACACGAGATCATAGCCCGGGTGGTTGAGAGCGCCCAACATTGACCCACCGGCCTTTCCTTGCTGTGCATACTCTGTGGAATCCGGCTTGAGGTTAAGGCCAAGGTTGAGGCCAAGGCGGAGAGAGGGTGCTTCTCAATCGGCCGCGGCCGGGGTGTCGGCCTCACCCTTGACCATGTTCACCTGTTGGGCGCCGAAGTTGATCTGCATGATCTCCGGCGTCCGCTGTGCCAGCTTCCGCACGCGGGCCAACGTCGTACACGCATGCGTGAAGGAACGCAGGGCCCGGGCGACGCGCTTGTCCTGGGCCTCCTTGGTGCGGGCAAAATCGAGCGCCAGGGCGGCGGGCCGGGTGGCGGCGCTCTTCTCCAACAGGCTCAGGCGCAGCCATGTCACCAGCACCTGCTCGATCAGCAGCTTCTCGAGCGCCGGCGCACTGTCATACCCCAGTTCCGCTTTGAGCTCCTCGAGGCCCTGCCGGATCGACTCGGTGAAAGCGACCGAGCCGTGGAAGTCCTCGATCAGCGCCAGCGTGGTATGGTGGGCCAGATCGCCCACACGCCGCCAAAGTCCGGGGTTCTCCTTCAGCAGAGCCCGATACACCGGCGTCCATTCGGTCGTCTTCTTCGGATCGTTGACCTTTTGAATGAGACCGATGAGCACATCCACATCGATAACAGGCTTCACTGCGCTATTGTTTGCCATTTCGCCGTTTTCTCCATTGTCCCTTGTGTTGATAATGGCCCGTCTCCAACAACGCCTGCCGCGTCACCTCACCGATGAGCGCGCAGAGGGAATCGACATCGTCATCCAGCCGCTCCAGCGCCTCCGCATCGGCGCGATCCAGCGCATTCAGCACGCGCAGGACCCCGCCGGTCGTTTCGATCATGACCGCCACCATGCTGGCCACCTCGCCGCGGCCCGCATAGATCGATTTCACGCGGCCGTTGACGCGCTTTTTGTAGTAGTAATACTTGTGACCGTTGCGTTCTTCCCAGCCCATCGTTGTGCTACGCTGTAATCTCACCCCCGCTTTGTGGGGGCATGATAACACGATCGCCGAAAATGCACAAACGTTCTATATCCACCGTTCGACATTTCACATTCCACATTCCACATTTCACAGGGGCCAGGGCGGTCGGAAGGCTTGGCGCAGGGTTGTGGGTGTGCTACAATGAGAGCGTAAGTGAAGTGAGTGGATAGGCCCATCAAGGAGACGAAACGATGGAAACGTTGTATCAGACAGTTGGCCGTGCTGGCATTTCTATCCCGCTTGAAGTCATTCGTGCCTATGGTCTGC
Source organism: Anaerolineae bacterium (assembly GCA_026645775.1). GTDB lineage: Bacteria > Chloroflexota > Anaerolineae > CG2-30-64-16 > CG2-30-64-16 > MO66. The sequence goes on along the minus strand of JAPKMS010000189.1, from coordinate 414 downwards.
CGGAGGGAACTCGCATTGCCATTTCCCTGCAGAAGGACGGCATTCATGTCACGCCCGCTGAAATAAGCATTGAAGAGCTCGAGAATCGGACGTTACGTTACCTGTTGAAAAATGTAGGCGACGCGGTGAGCATCGGACCGCTGCAGCGCACTGCAGCCGGCGGCTGGCTTGCGCCGGTATTGGAGGCGGGCACAGAGCGCCCCATCGGCCAGCTCTGTTATACGGCAGGGGGAATGCTGGTTCCCGACCAGTCTACCCCCATCGCGGAATTGCTCGGAGCGCACGATGGCGCTTGACGTGCCGCTGCTGCGGCAAGAGCACCCCTGGACCTGTTTGCCGGCCTGCATCAGGATGGTGCTGGCGTATCGCGGCAGGCTGATCGAGGAGGCCGAGATCGCTGCAGCGTGCGGCACG
>JAPKMS010000188.1 GCA_026645775.1 Anaerolineae bacterium | reverse complement strand
GGGCGTAGCGCAGCCAGGTAGCGCACTTGAATGGGGTTCAAGTGGTCGGAGGTTCAAATCCTCTCGCCCCGACCAACTCGATACCTGAGAGGGGTGGGATGCGTCCCACCCCTCCGTTTTTATATCACGGTTACGACGATGACGTCGGATGAACGGAATGGCAGATCATGGGCGATATGGATGAGCGACTGCCCACGGGATTGTTGCGCAATGTCGCGCTGGGGATGCCGATCACAGCCGATCTGAGTCGATCAGATCTCTTATTGCTGCGCCCCGACACGGCCGAACAACTGATGGTTATTGCGCAGGCCCAGCCGCATTCCATCGCCACCTTGTACGCCGACGACTTGGTCGGCCGCAGCTTGACAAAAGAAGATGTCCCCGTGATCGTGGAGGCCTGGCATCAACGCCGCCACCGCCGCGCCCAGCGCGACCTGCCGAGCGGCGCTTCCGTCGTCCAGGATGTCTATCCCATTCTCGCAAAAGATGGCTCGGTGGCCGGGTTACTCAGCATCGAGACGAGCCAGATTCAACTGGAACGCCATCGACAGCGCCATCACTCTTTCCGGCGGGCAATCGACTGGTTAAAAATCATGTGTGCGCGCGGCGAATTGATCGTCAATGAAAGCCTGTCGCCGTTCGGTGAATGGGATGGCGTGGCGTTGGTGGACGGGCAGCGGCGCATCGCCTATCTCAGCGGGATCGCGAACAATCTATTTCGGCGCCTGGGCTACATGGAAGATCTGCGCGGACGACGGCTCTCGTACCTGAACACCAGTGACGATGAGATCGTCGTGGCGGCCATCGAGGCCCGACACCCGCTGGAGCGCGAGGTCAAAGAGGGCTCGCACATCTGGGTGCGCAAGGTCGTGCCGATTTGGCCCCCCGATACCGCTCAGAGCATGCTGCGCCGGATCATCGGCAGGCAACGCGGCGGCGATGACGTGGCCGGCGTGCTGATCCTGATCCACGATGCAACTGAAGAGCGCCGCAAAAAGGAAGAGCTCCAGGTCAAAACGACGATGATCCAGGAAGTTCACCACCGGGTGAAAAACAACCTGCAAACCATCGCCGCTGTTTTGCGGATGCAGGCCCGGCGGGCGACGGACAGCAACACCCTGGTGGCGCTCAATGAGGCGATTGCCCGCATCCTAAGCGTTGCTGTGATCCATGAATTTCTTTCGCTGAATGAACGGCAATCCATCAATGTGCGGGATATTTGCCAACGCATCGTGGCGCAAACCCGGCAGGTGATGGTGCCCGAACAGCAGATCGATCTCTCGGTGGAGGGACCTGTCGTTTACCTGCCCAGCCAACAAGCTACATCCTGCGCCCTGGTCATCAACGAGCTGGTGCAAAACGCCCTGGAGCACGGCTTCGAACATCGGAAACGCGGCCGCATCCAGATGATTCTGACCGATGGCGGCGATCAGGTGCAGCTCGAAGTGATCGATGATGGCGAGCCGCTGCCCGATGACTTCGACTTCGGCAACACCGGCAGCCTGGGGCTTCAGATCGTGCGCAGCCTGGTAACGGGTGACCTGCGTGGGCAAGTACGTCTGGAAAATCAGGCGCGCGGGGTAGTCGCCACCGTGATCTTCCCCAAAGGGGTGATGACCAAGGTGGCGCAGGCATAACGACGTTATCTCAGGTCATAATAGCGAGCTCAGAGTGCTCAAACCGGAACGGACCTATTCAGGAGGTAGGCTATGGAGCGCAAGCGTGTCATTATCGCAGACGATGAATCCCTCATCCGCATGGATTTGCGGGAAATGCTCACCAATCTGGGGTACCTGGTCGTAGGCGAAGTGGCCGATGGCCGCAGCGCCGTGAACCAGGCGCGCGAGCTGCGCCCGGATGTGGTGATCATGGACATCAAGATGCCCGACATGGATGGCATCGAGGCAACCCAGGTCCTGACGGAGGAGCACATCGCACCCGTCGTGCTCTTGAGCGCCTACAGCCAACGCGAGTTGGTGGAGCGCGCTCGTGAGGCGGGCGTGGTGGCCTACCTGGTGAAGCCCTATCGCGAGGAAGAACTGGCGCCGGCCATCGAGGTCGCGCTCGCACGCTTCGCCGAGTTCACCGATCTTCAGCGCCAGGTGTCGGATCTGCAATTGGCCCTCGAGACCCGGAAGCTGGTCGACCGTGCCAAGGGCATCCTGATGGACAAACAAGGTCTCACCGAGGCCGAGGCTTTTCGCAAGATTCAAAAAATGAGCATGGACAACCGCAAGGCCATGAAGGACGTCGCTGAGGCGATCATTCTGGCCCACCAGGTCGGTCAGGGTTGATGTAATTCACAGACGATGCGCAACAACAGCCGTCCGGCCACACCGGGCGGCTGTTGTGTTTACCGGAGCGCGCCGGCGCGCAAAGGATGGCGCTTGGCCGGCGTGCGCGTTTGGGCTATAATCCTCTGAGCGGCGCTGCCTTGCCGGATACCAGGAGAAAACAAGATGAAGCTTTCAGTCTTGATCCCGTGCTATAACGAGCTCGACACCATTCAAGAAATCGTCGACCAGGTGCGGGCAGTGGACATCCGCTTGCAGGTGCGCGACGGTCATGCCGCCAAATCGGAAACGCCGGCCGGCGCGGTCGAGATGGTGTTGGAGAAAGAGATCATCATCGTGGATGATGGCTCGCAAGATGGCACGCGAGAGATTCTGCCGAAACTGGCGCAATTGCCCGGTGTTTGGGTATACTACCACGATCAAAACCGTGGCAAAGGTGCGGCCGTGCGCACCGCCATCGAGAAAGCCACCGGCGACATCCTGTTGGTGCAGGACGCCGACCTGGAGTACGACCCGCGTGAATATCCCGTGCTGGTGCGCCCCATTATTGAAGGGCGATCCCAAGTCGTCTACGGCAGCCGGTTCCTGGGCGGCCCGCGCAAAGCGATGTTCTTCACCCATATGATGGGCAACAAGATGCTCACCTTGTTCACCAACATCCTCTTCGACACGATCTTGAGCGACATGGAAACCTGCTACAAGGTCTTCACGCGGCCCGTTGCGGAGCAATTGCGCCTCAAATCGCACGGCTGGGGCTTCGATCCTGAAATCACGGCCAAAATCCTGAAGCGCGGCTATCGCATCTACGAGGTGCCGATCTCATACAACGGCCGCGAGTACAACGAGGGCAAGAAGATCAGTTGGCGCGATGGGCTGACCGTCATGTGGACCTTGTTAAAATACCGGTTAACGGAATGACTCGGCGACAGCGCATCGCGGCCGCTGCGGCCCTCATTGTCGCTGCCGTGGCCCTGCGCGGCATCCCCTGGCTGGCCAACTATCCTCTGCACCGGGATGAGGCGCTCTACGGCTACTGGGCCAGGCTGATTGCAAGCGGGAGCGATCCCTTGCTGCTGACGACGTGGATCGACAAACCGCCCTTGGTGATCTACCTCATCGCGGCCAGCTTACGGACCTTCGGGACAAATGAGCTGGCCCTGCGCTTGCCGGGCATGGCGGCCGGGCTGCTCACCCTTGCAGCGACGTACGCGCTGGCAAAACGCGCTTACGACCGCCCGGTCGCCTGGCTGGCCGTCGCGCTGCTCACCCTCTCACCGTTCGCCATCCTCTTCGCACCGACCGCGTTCACCGATCCGTGGTTAACCTTATGGCTGGTGATCGCGGCGTGGGCTGCGCTCGGCGGCCGGGCCTTTGGGGCCGGCCTGGCGCTCGGCTTAGCGGTCGCCAGCAAACAGCAGGGACTGCTCGGCGCGCCGTTGGTGCTCACGCTGCTTGCCGCGCAGGTTAGCGGCCACCCTCGGCCCTGGCGGCATTTTGGCCGGTCGTTCGGCGCCGCACTGCTGGGCTGCGCCGTCATCTTCATCCCGGTCATCTACTGGGACAGCCTGCGCTGGTCGAACCGGCCTAGCTTTTGGGATCGCAGCCTGATGACTTACGGCGGGCTCGGTGTGGCCGCACCGGCCGACTGGCCGCGCCGAGCGGTCGAATGGGGTGCGCAGTTGGCCCTGCTGTTCGGCCTGCCGGCGCTCAGTGCGCTCATGCTGGGTGGCTCAGCAGCGGTCGGCGTGCGCGGCGCCATGCGCTGGGCCGCTGAGCGGCGGGCGACAACAGGGGCGAAGCTCGCCCACCGGGTGGATGTTGTGCTGGCCGCCTATGTGCTGGGCTACCTGGCGCTGCACACGGTGATCACCTTCCAGGTCTGGGATCGCTATCTGCTGCCGCTGGCGCCGCTGGTGTGCGTGCTGGCCGCGCGGGGATTTGCGGGCGCGATCCATCTGCCCAACCCCGCGTTGCCCCGCCGGGCGGGCCTGGTGAGTGCGACCGTGCTGGCGCTGGCCCTCGTCTACGCGGCAGGGCTGGGCACGACCGGCCGGCTGCCCGTGGGCAGCGATCACGGTGCGTACGCCGGACTCGACCAGGTGGTGACGACCGTGCGCCAGCAGCCCGCCGACGCGGTGGTATATCACCAGTGTCTCGGCTGGTATTTCGATTTTTACCTCTTCGATGCGCCCCAGGAACGCCGTTGGTGGGATTCGGGGTGGAAGCTGGCCAGTGATGCCTTCCAAACCGCGCAACAAACGCCCGCGCGCCGCCAATGGGTCATCCTGGCGGCGTGGGAAGCGCCCCAGGCCGATGAGATCCGCCTGGCCTTGACCAGCAAAGGGCTGGCCCTGGTTGAAACCGACCGCATCCGGCGTCCCGACGGCACGCAATCGTTCACCCTCTATCGGATCATGCCCGCACAGGAGGCATTTGCCCGATGACCGCCGCTTCCCGGCATCCCGCCAACCCCGGCGCGCCTGACTCTCGGTCTCGCTGGGGCGAGCGCGGGCGCGATTTGTTCACCTGGTTGAGCCTGGCCGCGGCCGCACTCGCCGTCCTCTGGCCGCTGGGGCTCACCAATCGCATCCTGGCCGGCGTGGATGCCTTCACCTACTTCACACCCTACTGGGCCTATCGCATGGCCGCGCTGCGCGCCGGACACCTGCCGCTGTGGAACCCGTACCTGTTCCTGGGCGTGCCGTACCTGGCCAACCCGCAGGCTGCCGTGCTCTATCCGCCCCACTGGCCTTTGAGTTGGCTGACGCCGGCTCAAGCGCTGATCTGGTCCGCCCTGCTGCACGTCTGGCTGGCCGCGGGGTTCACCTACGCGTACGCACGGCGCTCGTTCGCGCTGAGCCGGCCCGCTGCCTGGCTGGCCGGGGCTATTTTCGGGCTGGGCGGGTTCACGCTGGCACGTGTCGAAAACATCAATCAGCTCAACGCGCTGGCCTGGCTGCCCGCGACGCTGTGGCTCTACGATGAAACCGTACGCGCCGCCGGCTGGCCCCGCCGCATCCGCTGGGGCAGCGCGCTGGCGGTCGTGATCGCGCTGCAATTGCTGGCCGGCCATACACAGACGTTTTTCGTCAACATGTGCGGGCTGGCGGTGGTTGCGGCCTGGCCGGCGGTCAAGGGCTGGCGGCACCTCCTGCGCGCCCTGCGACTGCGCTTAGAGCGTTCGCCGGAAGCGAGCCCGCAGCGTGACGAGCACGCCTACCTCCTGTTGGGCCGACTGCTTCCCCTGCTGACCGTCTTGCCGGCGCTGCTGCTGTGTGCGGCGCAACTGCTGCCCACTCTGGAATTGAACGGCCTGGGGTTGCGCACCGGCGGGCTCAGCTACCGGCAGGCGGCCAGCTTCTCGCTGCAGCCGCGGCTGCTGGTCCAATCGCTGTTGCCCCCCTTCGCCGGCGGCCTGGCCGAGGCTTTTGCCAGCGAGGGTTACGGCGAATTCATGGGCTATGTGGGCGTGGCCGCGCTGATCCTGGTCGCGCTGGGGATCCGGGGACGTTGGAAGCCGGACGCATTCCCCGACGCCCGACCGGGCTCGACTGTTGGGCCTGGCGCCTCCGGCCCGCGCACCGCGTGGGATGCGCCGCTGGTGCTGGCCGTGACGGGCTTCTTCCTGGCGCTGGGCGCATACAATCCGGTTTACTATCTTCTCTGGCGGTTCGTGCCGGGGTTCGACCTGTTCCGCGCACCGGCGCGCTGGCTGGCGCTGGCCGCTATCGGGCTGGCCGTGCTGGCGGGCATGGGCCTGGATTCATTGGGGCGCGCCACGCTGCCAGGGGGGATACGGACGCTGTGGCGGTCGAAGGCGGGGCGCGTGCTGGCGGTGCTTGGCGCAGCGGGGCTGGTCGCGCTGCTCGTGCTGCAGCAATGGCCGGGCTGGCGCACCCTCGCCGGCTGGCTGGCCGCGGCTTTGTTGGCAGTCGCCCTGATCCGGGCCGCGCGGCGCCGGCCAGGCCCCGCACGCGGCGGGCTGATCGCGCTCGCGCTGGCCGAGCTGTGGCTCGGCGGACGAGCGCTCCCGTTCACCCAGGCCACGGCTCCTTTTGCGCTCAGCCTGCGCAACGCCCCCGCTGCGCTGCTGGCCCAAACGGCCAACCAGCCGGCCCCAGGCCGCGACCGCTTCCTGAGCCTATCGGACATCCGCTATGATCCCGGCGACCTGGCCGAGCTGCGCAGCCTCCAGGCCGACCGGCTGCCGCCGGACGCGGTGGAGCGTATGGTGCGTGCGGCCAAGCAGGTGGAGGTAATTGCACCCAATCTACCGCTGCTCTACCAGCTCCCCGCGGTGGATGGGTACGATGGCGGTCTGCTTCCGCTTGGTCGTTATGTCCAGTTACAGGGATTGTTCATATCCCCTGACCTGTTGGTGCCCGATGGCCGGCTGCGTGAGCAGTTGCGCGAGGTGCCTGCCGATCGGCTGCTCGACCTCACCGGCGTGCGGTATGTGATCACCGATAAACAGCACGACCTGTGGGCCGATGATGTGTATTATGACCTGGAGCTCCGTGCCCCGATCGCAGCCGGCCAGGCGCTGACCCTCGACCTGACGGGCTATCCTGCTTTCTCGACAACCGCGCTGGGGATCGTGGTGGAGGCGGAGCGCGCGACCGCAGCCGAAATCACGGTGGCCGCGGCGGGCGGCGCGCCGGTCACGGTGACGCTGCAAATCGCCGCGGCCGCAGCCTCGCCCCAGCCGACGCGCGTGGTCCTGCCCGAGCCCATCACGCCGACCACCCTGACCGTGCGAGCCATCGCCCCGACCGGTTTTACCCTCCGAGGGCTGAGCCTGATCGACGAGCGCACCGCCGCGCACACCTCAGTGACCGTGTCGCCGCGAGGCGACTTCCGCCGCCTCCACTCCGGCGACGTCAAAGTCTACGAGCGGCTGGCCGCGCCGGGCCGCGCCTGGCTGGTCCACGGCGTCCGGCCGATCCCCGAAGATGCGGCGGCGGATGCGGACCAAGCCGCCACGCTCGCCGCACTGGCGGCGCCTGGGTTCGATCCGCGCACGGAAGCCGTGATCGCAGCAGAGGCGCCGTATCAAGCCCCTGCGGCCGCAACGTCCACAGAATCGGCCACGGTGCTGACGTACGAAGCCGAACGCGTGGTGGTGCGCGCCGAAGTCGCCAGCGACGGGCTGCTGGTGTTGGCCGATACGTTCTACCCCGGCTGGCAGGCCACGGTCGACGGTGCGCCCGCGCCGATCTTGCGCACCAACCTGCTGTTCCGCGCGGTCGCCCTGACGCCCGGCAGCCACGAAGTGACTTTCACGTATCGGCCGTCCAACTGGCGCATCGGCGCAGCCATCAGCCTGCTCACCTTGCTGGCGCTCCTGGCCAGCGCCGCAGCAACACAAATCGGCTTTAGACGCCCGCCGCCATCGGGTGTATAATCGCGCTGCTTAACCCAGCCAAGTGCGGAGAGGTCCACATGAACATCTTCAATCGAATCGTAGTCATCCTGCTGCTCGTCGTCTTCCTGGCGGTCGCGGTGCTGCTGGCCGTCCTGCCGCTCCAAACAGTCACGACCGTGCAGCACAGCATGGAAAACTTCGGCGCCTTCCTGGCCAACGCCGAGAAATCAACCCTGTGGCTGTACGTGGCCGGCCGCGTGCTGCTGATCCTGGTCGCGCTGCTCATCTTCGGCTTCCTGCTGTGGGGTGAAATCCGGCCGCGCCGGGTGAAAGCGGTGAGGGTGCTGACCGAAACCGGCAGCCAAGCCAGCGTGACAACCGATTCGGTGGCGCGGCGGCTGGTGTGGCACATCGACCAACTGGCCGACGTGATCTCGGTGATCCCCGAGGTGACCGCCAGCGGTAAAACGGTGAATGTGCGCCTGAACCTGGAGACGCGGCCTGAAATCGACGTGCCGATGAAGACCGATGAGGTAGTGCGCGTTGCCCAGGAGGTCATTACCGAGCGAATGGGCCTGCAGCTCGGTAAAGTTGAAGTGCGCATCAAACATGCGCCCTATCAAGAAGAGGCTTAGGCCTTGTCTGACACCGAACTCACCCTCCCTCCTGCAGATGCAGGCTCAGCGCAGCCTGCGGCCGCGCCGGATGTGGTCGCGGCGGCCGACCTGCCCACCCTGCTGGAAAGCCTGCTCTTCGTGGCGCCTGCGCCCACCCCCGTGGCGCGCCTGGCACAAGTGCTGGGCCTGACGGAAGAGCTGCTGGAGCCGGTGTTGGCCCAGTTGGCCGCCGGCTACGTCGATGCGCGCCGCGGCCTGCGCCTCCTGCGCAAGGGCGATCGCGTACACCTGACCACCGCGCCCGAGGCCGCACCGCACATCGAACGGTTCCTTGGCCTCGATCTCAGCAGCAAGCTCTCGCCGGCTGCGCTGGAGACTCTGGCTGTCATCGCCTACCGCCAGCCTCTGACCCGCGCTGGCATCGAGGCCATCCGCGGCGTTAGCTGCGACGGCGTCCTGCGCACGTTGATTGCACGCGAACTGGTGGAACCGGTTGGCCGTCTGGAACAAGCCGGCCGGCCATTTCTCTACAGCACCACGGTCCAGTTCTTGCAATACTTCGGGCTGGAAAGCCTGAACCATCTTCCCCCTTTGCCCGACAGCGTGAGTTAAGTGCGTGCCGCAAAGGTAAAACACCCTACTTACGTTTTACCCTTTTGGCCTTATGCTGACACGCGAGCATCGGAGTTCAGGCTCATTCACCGAACTCCACCAAGGAGATCCTATGGCTGACAATCTCTGGGCCTTGCGTGAGCAAAAGAAGCTGAGCGTTGCGACAATGGCGAGCCGTGCCGGCCTGTCTATCGGGCTGATCATGGAGTACGAATCGGGGCATCGCAGTATTGATCCCCGCCATCTGTCCAAACTTGCCCGCGCGCTCTACGTCGATGAAGCGGACATCAAGCTGAACACTGAGCCGCGGCCGGGCACAGGCCCGCTGGAGCGCCAGGTTCGCCGTGACGAATATCGCAGCGCTCCCGCGCCGGCGATCCAGGCCGCGGCGCCGCCGAAACCGAGCGAACGGGCGCCCCGCACCCCCCGCGCGCCGCTGCCGCCCCGCATCGCTGCGCCGCCGCGGCCGAGTCAACTTGCCCATTTGCAGGACCTCCTGACTCGCCTTGGCCGTTCCCAAGCCGACGTGGAAGCCGAGCACGGCAAACCGTTGGCCGAGCTTGATCGGCTAACCGTCAGCGCGCTGCTGGGCAAGCTGCAAACGGAGTACCGAGCGGGCAAGGTGGTCGAACGCCGTCGGGCGCATTTGCCTGAGGCGGTGGATCAGTTCGAGCTGAAGTATTTGACAGCGGTGCAGGAAGCCAACGCCTCCCTGAACCTGACCCTGTTCGACGGCTCACACCTCACAGGCCAGTTGATCGGGTTTGGGCCCTACAATTTCACCTTACGCCAGGCCGATGGCGCTGAGGTCACAGTAGCCAAGCTCGCGCTGGTCTGCTACACCCGCGTGCCGGAAGCCGGCGGCAGCCAGGAGCCGGGAGCATGAGCCTGAGCGACTATCTGCGCATTTTACGAGCCCGACGCGGCGGCATCACCCCGCTGGACATCGAAGCGGCCACGGGCGTGGATAAGGGTCTCTATCGCCAGATGGAGCAGCGTTACCGGGCCGTAGGCGACGACGATACCCTCCGCCGTCTGGCCGATTTTTACGACGTGCCGTTTGAAGCGCTGCGCTGGCGGCTGGACTGGCCGCGCAAGGCGCTCAGCCGGGCGCTGGTTCAGGTAATCGGTGAGAATAATCCGATCCGACTGGAACTGAGCGACGGACAGGTGGTCGCCGGCGCTGTGAAGTGGTGGGATTTGGGGGCGATCGGCGTCGAGACGCCGGACGGGGAGTGGGTGGTGCAGCGCCACGCGGTCGAAAAGTGGTCGCCGCGGGCACAGGAAGACACTCTTGCCGCGGATGCGGACAATGACGCGGACGTCGAGGACTGACAGAAGACCATTGCGTGCGTGTGGGCGCCGGGAAGAACGTCGTACCCGCGCCCACCTCGTTTTTAACTAGCCTATCGCCGCCATGATGCGCTGCCGGATCTCCGCCGGCACCTGCTGCACCCGCCCTGCGCGGTCGATCGCCACCTGCCGCGTGTTCCCCGTCACCAGCAGGGCGCCATCGCTGGCGCGGTGCACCGCGTAGCTGAAATTCATTCCGCGGCTGGGGAACGCATCGAGCGTCGTCACCACGACCACCTCGTCGTCGTAGCGCGCCGGCAGATGGTAACGCGCGTGTACCTCGGCCAGGGCCAACAGCAGGCCATCCGCCTCCATGCGGGCGTAGGGATAGCCCAGGGCGCGGGTGAAGGCGCTGCGCCCCTCCTCGAACCAGGTAATATAGGACGCATGATGAACGATGCCCATCGCATCGGTCTCGAAATAACGCACGCGGAAGCGCGTCTCGACGACCGGCCGGCCGTCAGCATCCCGGAGCAGACGAACGACATCAGACATGACACCCCTCCCTCAGCGGTCTCTGTGAGCATAAGCGTAAATGACGGATCGTTTTACCCCAGAAATTCCGAACGCGCCAATTGAGCCCACAGCGACCTGAATTGTCACTGCCGACATCCGGCAGACTGTGTCCCTATGTGCTAGCGGCTGTGGCTTTGTGATCGGAACGAACGATAGAGCTCGCGCAGATCGGGGAGTTGTGCGGCGATCTCTGCGGGGGTGATCGTGGGCTTATACGCCTTGTGCTGCAACAGGACCAGCAGCTCACGCCAGCAAGCAGCATCGGCGTGGACATCGCCCATCCCAGGCGCATCCAGGCCATCTTGGGGGGTCTGAAGCTGAGTCTCCATCACACACCTGCTGAGATTCGGATGATCGCTACACATCTATGGACGCAAGTTCCCAGCAATAGATACGCGCGCGGGGTGAGATTGACGTCTTGGCGAGACGGTCTTACAATGGCCCCATTGAGCGGATGGATGATCCATAACCCTGGCACGAGGCTTTCGGATATGAATGTGATCCTGCTGTCCCCGCACTTTCCACCCAGCTCCTACCAGTTCGCCGTGGCCCTGCGCCGGGCCGGCGTGAACGTCCTGGGCATTGCGGACGCGCCGTACGATAGCCTGCGCCCCGAACTACGGAGCGCGCTGACCGAGTACTACCGGGTCAACGATATGAACGACTACGACCAGTTGCTGCGTGCGGTCGCCTATCTGACCTTCCGACACGGCAAAATAGACCGGTTCGAGTCGCACATCGAGTACTGGCTTAACACCGAGGCCCGAATCCGCAGCGATTTCAACATCCCCGGCATCCGCCAGGACCAAATCGCCGACATGAAGTTCAAATCGCTGATGAAAGAGAAGTTCATCGCGGCCGGGATCGAGGTGGCGCGCGGCCGGGTCGTGCGGTCGCTGGAGGAGGCGCAGGCGCTCATCGACGAGGTCGGCTACCCCGTGGTTGCTAAGCCCGACAGCGGCGTGGGCGCGGCCAATACCTACCGGATCAACGACGAGACCGAGCTAGAGGGCTTCTTCGGCGCTAAACCGCCGGTGGACTATATCATGGAGGAGTTCATCCGGGGCACCATCTACTCGTTCGACGGGCTGGCCGGCAGCGATGGCGCGCCGATCTTTTACACTTCACACGTGTTTGCCCAGGGCATCATGGAGACCCTGAACGAGGATCAGGACCTCTACTACTATTCGCTGCGGGAGCTGCCAGAGGATCTGCTGGACGCGGGCTTGCGGGCCTTGCAGGAGTTCGGCATCAGCGAGCGGTTCTTTCACATCGAGTTCTTCCGCACCGATGACGACCAGATCGTGGCGCTGGAGGTCAACATGCGACCGCCGGGCCATCCGACGATGGACATGTTCAACTACGCCAACGATGCTGACCTCTACCGGGCATGGGCCGATCTGGTCGCCGGCCGCCCGGTGCGCAACGATTACACGCGGCCCTATTTCTGCGGGTATGCAGGCCGCAAGCAGCACAAGCACTACCGATATAGCCACGACGAGATCGTGCAATCTCTCGGCGCCAGCCTCGTCCACCAGGAGGCCTTAAGCCCGATCTTTGCACCCGTGATGGGCAACTACGCCTATATTTTCCGTTCGCCGGATGAAAGCGAAATCCACGAGGCGATCCGGTATGTCCTGGAGGTTAGAAGGTAGATTGGTAGGTTGGTTGATTGGCTGGTTGGTTGATGTCAAGTCTCCCAATTTACCACTCTACCAGTTTACCATTCTTATCCACCACTTTGCCGCTTCACGAACTTGCTAACCCACCATTTCCCAATACTGACAAAGGAGTCAACCATGTCCGATCGCAAGAAAATCACCCTCCCTGTGCTCTTCGATAAGATGGCGAAGGGCACACCTCTCACTATGATCACCTGTTATGACTACCCGATGGCCTACCTGGTGGAGCAGGCCGGCATCGACATCGTGCTGGTGGGCGACAGCCTGGGCATGACCATGCTCGGCTACGACTCGACCCTGCCCGTGACCATGGATGACATGATCCGCCACGCGGCTGCAGTACGCCGCGGCACCCCCAACGGCTGGCTGATCGGCGACATGCCCTACATGAGCTATCAGGCGTCGGACGAATCGGCCGTGCTGAACGCGGGCCGGTTTATGGCGCAGGCCGCGTGCGATGGCATCAAGCTGGAGGGTGGTATCGAAGTCTGCCCGCGAGTCAAGGCGATCGTCAACGCCGGCATCCCGGTGATGGGGCACCTGGGCCTCACCCCGCAGAGCGTCTCCTCGCTGGGCGGCTTCCGGCTGCAAGGAAAAAGCGCCAAGCAGGCCAAGAAGATCGTCGACGATGCCAGGGCCCTGGAAGAGGCGGGCGCGATGGCGATCCTGCTGGAGCTCGTGCCTGACCAGGTGTGTGCGCTGATCACCGAGCGGGCCAAGGTGCCGATCATCAGCCTGGGCAGCGGCCCCACCGCGCACGGTCAGCTCTTGATTTTCCACGACATGTTCGGCCTCTACCCCCGCTTCACGCCTAAAATGGCCAAAAAATTCGCCGACGCCGGCAAAGCAATCGCGGATGGCCTGAAACAGTATGTGGATGAGGTGACGACTAAGGTCTTCCCCGAGCCGGAGCACTATTTCGGGATCAAAGCGGAAGAATACGCCGAGCTGCGGCGGTTGGTGGAGTTGGAAGGGTAGATTGGTGGGTTGGTAGATTGGTAGATTGGTGAAAGCCTCGTCTCCCAACTTACCAAGTTACCGATGCACCACTTACCAAGTTACCGATGCACCAAGTCGCGAAGCGCTCTACAAGGAGGACAAGCATGACAACTAAAGACGATCTGCGCGCACGGTTGCGCATCCCGCCCGAGCGACTGGATGCCATCAACGCGCTGCTGCTGGATCCCAACACGCGCGTTGTCAATGATCTATTGGACGTCGTCGCCAAGTACGGCACGCCGGAGGAAATCAACGCCAAAGCCGCCAGGGCGCGCGACTTCGACACCCTGATGACCCGGCTGGCCGAGCACGACTGCCGCTACCTGGATGATCTGATCTGGCTCCAAGAGCAGCGGGACGCGGGCGCGTTCATCAGCGAGGCCGAGTATCGCCGCCTGGTGCTGGGCGCCGGGGCCACTGAGATGGCCTTTAAAGATGGTTTCGCGGTCACGCTGGAGATCAGCGCCGCGCAGTACTTCCCCTGGCTGATCGCCGAGGCCAAACAGGCCATCGCTAACCGGGAGCTGATGCCGGGCCGCTTCATCCGCGTGCGCAAGATGCGGGAGTCGGAGGCGGACTGCGGCGACATGCCGGCATTTGCGGCCGCGATGCAGATCATGGGCGCATCCTACGTCGAGACGCTGGACACCAAGGGCACCGACGGCTCCAACATCCACCTGGGCGGGCCCGACACCATCACCGGCTACTTCGGCGGTATCGGCCAACCCAACGACCACGTGCTGAAGTGGGTGGACGAGTTCCTCTACTACTTCACCACCTACGGCACGCAGCAGGTGCTCAATATCAACCCCGGCACGGTGCTGGCGGGCTACCTGCTCCACCAGCTGGGCATCAACAACGAGTTCAAGATCAGCGTCTTTATGGGCAACGACAACCCCTATGCGGCCCTGTGGACGCTGCTCGGCGCCAAGCTGTTCTCGCGCGACCATGGCACCAGCCCGCTGATCGGCTTCAACTGGGGCAACTCGGTCAACAACAAGACCATCGAGATCACCGCGCAGTTCCGCAAAGCGCTGGGGTTCGAGGACGTGGTCCGCTTCGAGCATCACATCACCGAGACATACAAGCACATCGTGATCCAGCCGTACAACCGGCGGGACGAACTGGTCGCGCTGGCCGATCACGTGCCCAACATCTCGGCCAAGCACGAGGGCGGCGACCCGGACGTCGAAGTGATGCGGGAGCATCCATCAGACATCTTGGAGTATTTCCGCGCCCAGGACGAGATCGAAGCCGCCGGTGATATGCCGCTGCTGCTGCGCAACTACCTGGATAAGCACGAGGCGCTGAACCGCACGGCCCGCGCGCTGACCGAGCACGGCCTCAGCTTCATCGCTGCGCCGAAGCTGCACCACCGACAGTGAGCGCTGCCGGGCGCCTTAGAGGCGCCCGGCATTCTGGGGCGACGTGCCTGGCACGTGATGGCAAAGATACTGCATTTGTATCCTCTTAAAAAATGGGGGTAGATCTGCTCAAGCCGAGTCACAGACTCGGCGGGCCGGCGGCGGATCACGGATCCGCCTTGAGCTCCCCCGGATTATTGAGAGGATACCTACATTTTACACAAAGAGAATTCTTTGTGGTATACTTCCCAACGCCCTGGTGATATCACGCCGTCGGTGTGAGAAGCTGCCATGACGACCTATCGTTTTTGGTCTGCTCGTCCTCAGTTGCGGCTGTGGCAACAGACGCCAAAGCCCACCCCATCCAGGAAGACTGATGGGCCAGACGACGTCCTCAACAACGGCAAACTGTGGACACACACAAGGAGGTGTCGCTACTGCTCAATCGCCAATTTCCGTTTCCTCAAATCTCTATCACCATATCGGTACAATCAAAAGGGAGGACCCAAGTGAGAACCAAACTGATGCGTTTCGTTATGATTGCCGTCGTCCTGACGATGATCGGGACTGCTCTGGCCGGCTGTGGCACGACTACAGCCACGCCTGCCGCTGGCGGGGAAACAGCCAAGGGCACCGTCGGCGTCGTGCTGCCTACCAAGGATGAGCCGCGCTGGTTGCAAGACCAGGCCGTCTTCGTAAAGGCCGGCTGGACCCCCTTGTTCAGCCAGGGTGACAGCGCCAAGGAAAAGGCCAACGTCGAGGCCTTGATCAGCCAGGGCATCAAAGTCTTGATCATCTGCCCGCAGGACGCCACCGCCGCAGCGGCAGCAGCCAGTGCAGCCAAGGCCGCGGGCGTGAAGGTCATCTCCTATGACCGCCTGATCCGCGACACCGATGCCGTCGATTACTACGTCACCTTCGACAGCATGGCC
>JAPKMS010000187.1 GCA_026645775.1 Anaerolineae bacterium | reverse complement strand
GATGGATTACGCGGCACGGGACCAAGGATTGGACAACTGGATCTCACCCGAGGATTGCAGCCAGCTTTTCCGGCTGCGCGATGCGCTGAACGACGAGGAGCGCGCCTGGATCGAGCCAATGCTGAGGGCGAACACCGATGTGGGCCTGTGGCTGCGCAACATGCCGCGCGATCAGGTGGATTTCTACCACAAGACGGGGAACATGACGGGCGTGCTGCACGATTGGGGCTACACGGCCGACGTTGATCTCTTCCTGCTGACGCAAAAGGTGCTCGATGAGCGCGAGGTGTACGGGGTGCTCGATAAACTAGGGCCGGTGCTGCTACAGTTGGAAGCGCCCGCTGGCTGAGACGATTTTCTGGCTGTAGTTCGTCACATGCTCCAGCAGGCGTTCACGCAGGCTGCGCCACTCGTCGCCTTCCAGGATCTGGTGCATGGTTTCAAAATCGTTTGTGACTACGCCGGTGAGGATTTGGGGGCCCTTGCCATAGATCGTATACCAGGCTTCGGTGGGTTGCAGTCCCAGGCGCATGAGACCAGGAGCAAACTCCTGCATGACAAATTCAAAATAGGACTGCTCCTGCCCGGCTTTGATATCCCACTTCATCAGCAGCTTGATCATGGCGGCCCTTCCCCTTACCCAAAACGATTGTTTGGAGGATACCAGAATCAACCGCATTAAGCAAGTCATTCCCCTTGGCCTCAGGAATTCCCAAGATGCCTGGAGTCGCGGCTTCAGCCGGCCTCGCCGATGGGCGCAAGTGCCACCCAACCGGCCGATGCCTCCCTTCCACGCGGATTTTACCAATCGGATCAGCGTCCATGTCGCGGGCGACACAAGCAGAGATGAAAATGCCATCATCCGCGTTCATCCGCGCTCGTCCGCGTCCCGTTTTCGGATCAGGAGTTGCTGTCTTGGTCTGTTCCTGGCATTGACCCTGAGCCTGCTCTTGGCGACAAGCGTGCGTGCCGCACCGGCGGGGGATGACCGACCCGGCTCGGCCGCGCTCAGCATCGTGCCGCAAGGCGGCCGGTCGCGCAGCATCCAACTGCGGTCACAGACCGTGGATGCGGTGATCTCGCAGGACAGCACCGGCGTTTGGGCCGACACCCGCGTCTGGGTGCAGCTCTTCAACCCCGGCAACCAGCCCATCGTTGTGCCGGTGACGCTGCCCGGCCCACAACTGACCGCGGCCGATCTGCCCGCCGATTTCGAGATCACCCTGAACAACCGGCCGCTGGCGCTGAACCCGCTGCCCACCATCGGCTTCACCGCACCGATCACAGTGCCGGTGTCGGGCAGCGCGCATCTGCGGCTCCACTATCGGCAGGCGCTGAGCACGCAGGATGACCTCGTCAGCTACACCTACCCACTGACCGCCACCTTGCAATGGGGCAACACGCCCGAATCGCTGCGCGTGACCATCAAGTTTGCCCCGGCCCTGCCGCCCGAGGCGATCTTGACCCACACGCCGGCCGCCACACGGCGTAACCGCGACGGCCTGACCTGGCACATGGAGAACCGCAAAGCCACCGCCAGCATCGGCGTCGCGTTCATGGCGCCGGTCTGGTGGAGCGAGTTCACGGCCGCACGGACGGCCGCGGCCGCGCCGCAGGCGGGTCTCGCCGAGCAGACGGCCCTCAGCCGGCGGTACGAGCAGATGGCCGGCCTGGCCGCGCCGGCCTTTGATCCCGCTGCCTCCTTTTTCGAGCGCTACGACCCGGCCGCCGTCGCCGCGCTGCAAGCCGGCATCGCCCGGCCCGGCCCGGCCGCACAGCCAGCCGAGCTGGCGGCCGCCCATGCGGGGCTGGCGCGGCTGTACCTGGCCCGCGCCGGCCGGGTCGGGGCCGAT
>JAPKMS010000186.1 GCA_026645775.1 Anaerolineae bacterium | reverse complement strand
TCCGGCTTGAGCATCGGGAAGCCATCCCAATACTCATCGCGGTGCTCGCCGAAGTGTTCAACGGCCAGCCCTGCGCGGCGCAGCGCGCCGAAGATGGCGGAAAGCGGCCACAATCGCTCGTACTTGACCGCCTGCTGTTCCACCGGCACGGCCAGCTCGCCGATGTAGGTCGCCGGCCAGCCCTGTGACGAGTCGCTGTGTGCGAAGTAGTCGATGTTTGTGGGGACCAGGTCGGCCGTGTCCCAGGCAAACAGCCAGTTCACCGGGTGGTCGTCGAAGATGTGCACGATGCCGCCGGGCTTGAGCAGCCGCGCGATCACCGTGGCCCAACCGTCCAGGTCGTGCAGCCAGCAGAGCGCACCGCGGCCGGTGTAGACCAGGTCCGCCGTGCCATCGAGCTCGTGCGGCGTGTCGAGGACGTCGCAGCGATACCACCGGGCCGGCGCGGCCAGCGCCTCGCTGATCTGCCGCGCATTGGCGATGTGCACGTCAGAGATGTCCACGCCCACCACCTCAGCCACACCCTCGTTCCAAAGCGACAGCGTGTCGCGCCCTGACGCGCACTGGAGGTGGATCGCCGTGCGGCACCAGGCCCGCAGATCGCCCAGGTTGGCGCGCTCGACCGGGTGCAGGTTGCTGCCGCCGGCGCGCAGGAAGGCGATGGTCTCCGCGATCTCCTCTGTATAGCGGGCCGCGCCCTCGTTCCACGCGATGCGGTTGGCGTCGTGGCGCAGGCGAACCTCCGCCGCATCAGCCGCCAACGCGCCGGGCTCGAAATCAGGGAAGGTCTTTTGTTCCATGTAACGCACGCTCCAAGAAAGCCTGCCAGGCCGGATACTCGGCCGGATCCCAGATGGTCCGCATGTCAGGCAGCGCGTTCGCGATCGGCCAGCCCAGCCGCAGCACCCGGTAGAGCATGACGAACGCCGATGCGCGATAGTTGGCCGCACAGTGGACGAAGACGCGCCGCCCCGCGTGCCGATCCATAGCGGCAAAGAACGTGTCCAGGTCGGCGGGAGTCGGCTGCTCCCAGGCCACCGGGATGTGCTCATAGATCAGCCCCAAGGCCTCGACCGTCCCCCGCTCATCGGGCAGGGCGTAGGCCGGATCCAGCCGCCCCAGGTTGATCACGACCTCGGCCCCGGCCGCGGCTACGAGCGCCAACTGCGCCTCGGTGGGCTGACCGCCGGTGATCAGGTCGGGCGCCAGGCGGCGGTAGTTGGTGATGGCGGCGAGCTCCGGCGCGTCCATCTCAAAGCTCCTTTCTCATCCAGTAATACGCGGCCCCCGGCGGATAATCGGCCATCTTGCCCACGACGCGGTACCCTTCCCGCTCGTAGAACCCGCGCGCTTGAAAGCTGTACGTTGTCAGCATGACGCGTAAGCAGCCGCGCGTCCTGGCCTCCGCCTCGGCCATCCGCAGCAGGGCCCGGCCGCACCCCTGCCCGCGCAAAGATTCGGCCACCCAGAGGACATCCAGTTCCAACCAGCCCCAGTAAGTCGAGGCGATCAGCCCACCCACGATCTCGCCCGCAGCATCGCGGATCAGGATGTCGAGCGGCGTCGGCCCCGCACCCCGAATCGCCTGATGAGGCTCGGAGCTCTGATCGTTGAACGCCCGGAGCTGCCGGTGCACAAACTCCCGCGCCTCCGGGTCAGCGGTGCCAGCGAGAGTGATGCGCAATCCGTTACACCCCCACACCCCC
>JAPKMS010000185.1 GCA_026645775.1 Anaerolineae bacterium | reverse complement strand
TCACCGATCCTTACGCGGTCAGTCTCTCCGCGGACACGGCGGCCGCCGCCGATCCGCGCAGCCAGTTTGTCAACCTGGCCGACGCCGATCTGAAGCCGGCCGGGTGGGACAGCCTGACGAAGCCGGCGTTGGCCGCGCCCGAGGACATCGTCATCTACGAGACGCACGTCCGCGATTTCAGCATCAACGACCCCACGGTTCCGGCGGCCCATCGCGGCGCCTTCCTGGCGTTCACCGACACGTCTTCCGACGGCATGAAGCACCTGCTTGCGCTCCGGGAGGCCGGCCTGACCCACATCCACCTGCTGCCGGCCTTCGACGTCGCCTCGGTGCCGGAGAACGCTGTGCCGCGGGCAGTCAGCCCGAATCCGACCGGCTACGCCCGGAATGGCGAGGAACAACAAGCGGCGGTTAACGCCAACCGTGCCACCGACGGCTTCAACTGGGGCTACGACCCGTATCATTACGGCGCGCCGGAAGGCAGCTATGCCACGAACCCCGACGGTGCGGCGCGCGTGCTGGAGTTCCGGGCGATGGTCAAGGCGCTGAGCGAGGACGGCCTGCGCGTGGTGATGGACATGGTTTGCAATCACACCGCAGCCAGCGGCCAGAACGATCGCTCGGTGTTAGACAAGATCGTCCCCGGCTACTACTACCGCTATACGGCAGACGGCGCGCTCTACACCGATAGCTGCTGCGACGACACGGCGTCCGAATACGCGATGTTCGAGAAGCTGATGATTGACACGCTGACGCGGTGGGCCGTGGACTATCGGGTGGACGGCTTCCGCTTCGACCTGATGAACTTCCACACCCGGCAGAACATGCTCGACATCAAGGCCGCCCTCAATGCGGTCAACCCCAGCATCTACCTGTACGGCGAAGGGTGGGATTTCGGCTCGGCGGTGGCCAAGGGGCTGACCGTGTGCCCCGACTGCTACGCCAGGCAGGCCAACATGACGGGCACGGGCATCGGCTCCTTCAACGACAAGATTCGTGATGCGATCCATGGCGGCTACAGCCAGGACGATCTCGGCATCCGCCGGCAGGGCTTCAGCAACGGCCTGAGCTACGACTGGAACGGCTACGAGTACGACAAACGCTTCGAGGGCGATCTGGCCGCGGCCATGGACGTCCTGCGCTCGGGCCTGCGCGCCAGCGGCGCCGACTGGAACGGCCGGGGTTCGCCGTTCACCGACGATCCGCAGGAGAGCGTGCCCTACGTCGAGAAGCATGACAACGAGACGTTGTTCGATCAGAATGTCTTCAAGCTGCCGGCCGGCACGAGCCTGGCCGACCGGGTGCGGGTCCAGAACATGGGCAACAGCTTGATCGCGCTGGCGCAGGGTGTGCCCTTCTTCCAGGCGGGGCAGGACATCCTGCGCTCGAAGTCGCTCGACCGCAACAGCTACGACTCGGGCGACTGGTTCAACCGGCTGGACTGGAGCTACGGCGACGGTACGTACGCCAACAACTTCGGCGTCGGCCTGCCGCCGGCCGGGGACAACCGATCCCGCTGGGATATCATGGCGCCGCTGCTGGCGGACCCGGCGCTGAACCCGGCCGCAGCCGATGCGCGTTTCGGCGCCGCGCAGTTGCGGGAGATGCTGCGGATTCGCCGGAGCAGCCCACTCTTCCGGCTGACCACTGAGGCCGAGGTCAACGGCCGCGTCAGCTTCTACAACACCGAGAACAACCCTGCCGGCCTGCTCGTGATGAAGCTGGCGGACACGGCTGCGCAGGGCGCTGACCTGGACCCGAACTACGCGACGATCCTGGTCTTTTTCAACGCTAATAGGGTCCCGGCGCGCTACGCCATCCCGGGGACGGACGGCTTCACGCTGCACCCGGTGCAGGCCGACGCGACCGACGCCGACCCGGTGGTGCAAAGCGCGCGTTTCGACGACCCGACCGACACCTTCACCATCCCGGCCCGCACCACGGCGGTCTTCGTCTCCGCGCAGGCCGCGACGCCCGCCAGCACCCTCGACTGGGTGGGCGGGCTGGCGCCGGCGGCCGGGGTCGCCAACGAGGTGATGCAGGGCGCGGCCGCCGGCCCGTTCGAGGTCGCCGTCCAGGTCTACGAGCAGGGGCTGACCGAGCCCGCGGGCGCGGCCACCGGAATTACCTGCGCGCTCCACTGGGGCGCATACGGCTCGGCCTGGAACGACGCGCCGATGGTCTGGCGCGGCCAGCAGGGCGACAACGACGAGTACCGGGCCGCGCTCGCGCCTGCCGTGCTGAACAGCCTCGCGCCCGGCACCTACGGCTTCACGGCCTACTGCCAGCGGCCCGGCGAGGCGCCAAAGTGGCAGGCGAGCGACAAGGCGGGCGACGGCCTGCTGACGGTGCTGCCCGCGGCCGACGCGGCGCCCGCGCCGGAGGGCGGCGTCTTTGTGCACCTGTTCGAGTGGCGCTGGGCCGACATCGAAAAGGAGTGCGCCTATCTGGCGCAGCGGGGCTACGCCGCGGTGCAGGTCTCGCCGCCGCAGGAGCACCTCCTCCCCACTGCCGACATGGGCGGCGTCGCGACCAACGACTTCCCCTGGTGGGTGCGCTACCAGCCGGTCTCCCACGATGTGGCGAAGTTCACCTCGCGCAGCGGCACGTGGGCCGAGTTCCAAAGCATGGTCAAGGCGTGCAATGCGGTGGGCGTCGGCATCTACGTGGACGCCGTGATCAACCACATGGCCGCGATGGAGGTGGGGACGCCGCCGCACGGCACCGCCGGCACGGCGTATGACGCAACGGCAGGCTCGCGCTTCTACGGGGCGCAGTACGGGGCCGACGACTTCCACCCCGACTGCACCATCAGCAACTACAGTGACCGGACCCAGGTGCAGAGCTGCGGACTTTCCGGGCTGCCCGACCTGAACACCGGCAGGGCGGATGTGCAGGCCGAGATTCGGCGCTACCTGCAGGACTTGCTCGATGCGGGGGTGGTCGGCTTCCGGGTGGATGGGGCAAAGCACATGGCCGCGCAGGATATCGAAGCCATCTTCGGCGGCCTGCGGGGGGATTTCTACGTGTTCCGGGAGGTGATTGACCAGAGCAGGGTCGAGCCGGTGCGCGATTGGGAATACGCGGCCGACAGCGACGTCACGGAGTTCTCCTACGCATTCGCTCTCGGCGCCGCGTTCGACGATGCGTGCAGCGGCAGCCTGAGCGACCTGGAAACCCGCTTCTCACAAAGCGACATGCTGCCCAGCCGCTTCGCCCAGGTCTTCACCGACAACCACGACGACCAGCGCGGGCACGGCGTGGGCTCAGGCTGCGTAGTGGATCACCGCGACGGTCAGGAGCACGTGCTGGCGAACATCTTCGCCCTGGCCTACCCCTACGGCTACCCGTCGGTGATGTCCAGCTACTACTGGCAAGGAGACTCCACGGTCAACAGCGGCGACAGCCTGGGGCCGCCCAGCACCAGCGACGGCGGCGCGACCTGGGGCGTGGGCCGCGGGGCCGAGACGCGGCCGGTCTACGCGGCGGGACAGGTCGCGGGCGACACACCGGCCAACTGCTCGGCGACCTTCGAGCTTGGCGCCTGGGCCTGCGAGCACCGCCGCACCGCCGTCGCCAACATGGTCGCGTTCCGCCGGGCGACTGCGGGCGAGCCTGTCACAAACTGGCAGAACATCGGCGGCGCGCCGTCGGACCACATCGCATTCGGGCTGGGCAACAAGGGGTTCGTCGCCATCAACCGGGCCGGGAGCGCGGTGACGACCACCTACACGACCGCCATGCCCGACGGCGTCTACTGCGACGTCGTCCATTACGACTTCAATGCCGCCACGAAGCGGTGCGTCCTGCCCGGCACGACCACGCCCGCGCCGGCCAAGGGCCAGGTCACGGTGCGCGGCGGCAAGATCGTCAGGACGCTGGCGGCCATGGATGCGTTTGCCATCTACACGGACGGGGGCCTTCCCCCTGCGGCCCGACTATTTCAGCGCATTAATCTTACAGGAGTCCTGCAATGGAGAAGATCCTAGAGAAAAGCCGGTATCTTGTTCTGCTGGCCGTTATCTCAACGCTCAGTGCTTCGGCAGCCACTTTTGTATGGGGTGTTTATAAGACCGGGGTGGTCCTGGTTGAGATGATCACCCTCGGCGGCAAAAGCACCGCCATGACCATTTCGCTCATCGAGCTGATGGACAAATTTCTGATCGCGGTCGGCCTCTACATCTTTGCCATCGGGATGTATGAGCTCTTCATCGGCGATTTGGATGTGCCGGCCTGGCTCACGGTCCACGATCTGCACGAGATCAAGAGCCGGCTCAGCAGCATCGTGATCCTGGTGATGGCCGTCGTCTTCCTGGAACGGCTGGTCGCCTGGCAGGATCCGCAGGGCACGCTTTTCTTCGCCATCGGCATCGCCCTGATGACGGCCGCGCTGATCGCGTTCAGTTGGTTCGGTGAGAAGAATGGAACGCATTAACGACACCCTCTTACGCGATCGCTACGATGTCATCGTGATCGGCGCGGGCCTGGGCGGGATGACCGCGGCCAGCCTGCTCGCCAAGCGCGGCCTCTCGGTGCTGATGATCGAGCAGCAGGGCAAGCCGGGCGGCTCGTGTACCTCCTTCCGCCGCGACGGCGTCACCTTCGATGTGGGCACGGCCATGCTCTACGGCTTCGGCGAGCGCGGGTTCAAGCCGTTCCGCTTCCTGTTCAACGAGCTGGAGGAGCCGATCGAGGTGGTGGCGCACACCACGTTGGCGCGCATGACGTTCGAGGGCCAGCCCGTCACCTTCTGGCCCGACATCGAGCGTTTCTTGCAGGAACTCGACCGCCTCTTCCCGGGTCAGCATGACGGCCTGCGCGCCTTCTACCGCGATCTGTACGGCATGTACGAGCATATCGTTCTCAAAAACGAGGTGATTGTCCCGCCGTCTGAGTTCTCCGCGCGCCAGGGCCTGCGCAGCCTGCTGAGCGGCCCCGTCAAGATGCTCAAAATGCAGCAACTGCTGGATACCAGCGTGCGTTCGCTGCTCGACCGTTACTTCAATGACGAGGCGGTCATCAACTTCTTTGACAAGCTGTGCTCGGCCTACTGCTATACCACCTCCGAAGAAACACCCGCGGTGCTGGCCGCCACCATGTTCATCGATAACCATATCGGCGGCGTGTATTACCCGGCCGGCGGCGCGCAGATGCTGCCGAACAAGATCGAGAAGGCTTTCGAGCGGCTGGGCGGGCAGGCGCTCTACCACACCCTGGTGGATGAGATCCTGATCCGGGCCGGCCAGGCCTACGGCGTGCGGCTGGCGAATGGCGTCGAGATTCACGCCGACCGGGTCATCGCCAACGCCACGGTGTGGAACCTCTACGGCAAGCTGGTGCGGCCTGAGCATATCCCCCCGGAACGGCTGGCCTGGGCGCAGGGCCTGGTCCCCACGTTCCCCAGCATGACGCTCTACCTGGTGGTGGATCGCGCGGCGCTGCCCGCAGATGTGCTGCCCTGGGAGGTCTTCATCGAAAACCGGGCGGTGATCGACAGCTCGGACCTGACGCTCTACGTCAACGCGCTGGTGGATGAAACGCTGGGCCCGGCGGGCAAACTGGTGATCACGGCGATCGCGCCGAACCTGGAGCCCTGGCCCGGGCCCGGCTCCGCCGAAGACCACTCGGCTGCGTATTTTGCCCAGAAGAAGGCCCAAGCACAGCGCATGCTGGATCAGGTGGAGCAGCACTTCCCCGGTTTCGGCCGCCACATCGAGACGCTGATCGTAGGCACGCCAACCACCATCGAGCGCTATCTGCTGAAAAACGGCGGCGCGGTGGGCGGCCCGAAAAACATGCTAGGCCAGCACATGCTCCGGCGCCTGCACGCCAAGAGCGAGTGGAAGAACCTGTACGTGTGCGGTGACTCGACCGTGATGGCGACCGGCGCGCCGGCCACTGTGGTCTCCGGCGTGGGCGCGGCCAACCGGGTGCTGCGCGATCTGCGCAAGCCGGAGTACGACGCCCGGAAGTTTCCGCGGCAGTTCGTCGAGTTTGTCCAGACGCCGTACCGCCGCCCCGCCGTCGGCGATGAGGAAGCGGTCACAGCCGAGAACGCCGCGTGGGTCGCCAGCCAATGCCAGGGCTGCCAGGAGCCGGCCTGCGTGCGCGACTGCCCGGCAGCTATTGACATCCCCGGCGTGCTGCGGCGGATGGAAGCGGGGAACTTCGCGGGCGCGGCGCGCGAGCTGCACCAACGCAGCCCGTTCGGCGGGCTGTGCGGGACCGCCTGCCCGGCCGGCCAGCTCTGTGAGCGCCACTGCTACCGGCGCAGTTTCGCCGGGCGGCCGGTGCGCATCGCCGAGCTGTTGCGGTGGGTTGCCGAATCGGCCGGGAGCGCAGGCTGGCCGAGCCGCACGCCGTCATCGGACCCTGCGCGCCGCGCTTGGCGTGTTGCTATCCTGGGCGGGAACCTGGCCGGGTGGACCTGTGCCAGTTATCTTGCGCTGAAGGGCTGCCAGGCGGACGTCTTCGACAGCCGCGCGGGCGTCCCGGCGGAACTGGAGGCGGCGCAGGGCGAGGTAGCGGCCATACGCAGCCTGGGCGTCAATTTCCGCGGCGGGCAGGGGCCCGATCAGGTTGACGTAACGCAATTCGATGCCGTGTACCTGGCCTCGGACGAGTGGGCAGGGCCGGGGACTGAGTCTCTGCGCGCGGGCGGTAAGCTGTTCGCCGCACCGACCGGCGTGGACAGCTTGCCCGCTGCGGAGGCGGTAGCCGAGGGCCGGCGCGCCGCCTCCGCCATCTCAGCAGCTCGGTAGGGATCCTGAACGAGCATCCAGGAGATCGTGATGACCGACCTGTTTGCTCAGCTCCACATCCCGCGGAGGAACTTAATCTTCTCCACGCTTTGGAACGTCTCACCGCCCTCGTGGTTGTTGTACTGCCAGATGCGGATTTGTTTGCTCGCCGCGTAGTGGTTATAGGCCGCAAAAACCGTTGAGGGCGGGCAGATCTGATCCATGAGGGCGACGGAGAAGAGCGCGGCCGCGTCGGCGCGCGTTGCGAAGTTCAGGCCATCGAAGTAGCTGAGGGTATGGAACACGGTGTCAATCTTGTCGCGATGCCGCTGGCAGTACTTGGCGATCTCCTGATAGGGATGTGAGTCCACCAGCTCGGTTGCGCGGCGATAGTGGCACAGAAAGGGCACGTCGGGCAGCACAGCGGCAAGATCGGGGACGAGCCCGGCCATGGCCAACACGATGCCGCCCCCCTGGCTGCCGCCGGTGACCGCAATGCGCGCCGCATCGACCGCGGGATGCGTGCGCGCGGCTTCAACCGCCCGCACCGCATCGGTGAAGACGCGGCGGTAGTAGTAGGTGGCCGGATTCAGGATGCCGCGCGTCATGAAGCCGGGGTATTGGGGGTTGCTGCCTTCCGGCTCGACGTCGGGGGTGTCGCCGACGCGCCAGGCGCTGCCCTGGCCGCGCGTGTCCATGACGAGGTGCGCGTATCCGGCGGCGCTCCACAACAGCCAGTCCAGCGGATGGCCGCGCCCCCCACCGTAGCCGATATATTCGACCACGCACGGCAGGGGGCCGGAGCGCGCGCGCGGCAGCATCAGCCACCCCTTGATTGGCTGGCCGCCGTAGCCGCGATAGGTCACATCGAACGTGTCCACCAGGCGCAGGCCTGCGTCTACGGGTGCAAAGTCAGCTTCGAGCGGGAAGTCTCGCGCCTCGGCCAGCGTCTTGGCCCAGAATGCATCGAAGTCTGCCGGCTCGTCGCGCGGCGGACAGTAAGCCTGCAACTGCTCAAGGGGCAGATCGAACAACATTGAAGTCCTCCTAATCAGACCTGGAGCGCGTCGGCCAGGGCGCCCAGGCCGACGCGCTCCAGGCGGCCGCGGGCGGGTCGGCCCGTGGCGTCCAGGTCGCGCAGCGCGTAGAACTCACGCAGCATCAGCGCCATGTCCGGCACGGAGCCGGCGGTCGGGCCGTCGGCCAACGGCTGCAGCAGCCGCGGCGGCAGGCGGTCATCGGCCGCGGTGGCGCCCAGCAGGAGGTTGATGCCGTGCTTGAGCTGCCACAGCCGCTGGCCGATCTGGCTGATCTCTTCAAGCGTGTAGGGGAAGCCGGTAATCGCGGCCAACGCCTCGACGAGCTCAGTCACGCTGAGATTGAGGCTGTTCAGCATGCAGAAGCTGGCCGCGTTCTGGACGCACGCGACATCCTGTCCCACGGCCGACAGGAACGCCTTGCCTTCGCTCGACTGCTCGGGCAGCCCTTCCTCTATGCCCAGTTCCGGGTAGAGCACGCCGCCCATCATCAGGTAGACGTTAGCCGCGTTGTGGCAAGCCCCGCGCGGCGCAGTGGCATAGCCGATCGCCAGGCCGTGATACGCGCGCGGGCTGTGCATGGCGAGCTCCAGCCCTTTGACCGTGACATCGAATTCCGCCGCGGCCGGTCCGAGCCGGGCCGCGGCAGCCGCCGATCCCTCAGCCAGCAGATCGCCCAGGCCGCGGCGGGTGGCGATGGCGTCCACCATTTCCAGGATCGCTGCCGAGTTCCCCCAGGTCAGCGCACTCAGCGAGGAGATCGCACCTGAGGAGGCGAACTCATCCAAGAGCCCGCGCTCGACCGCCTCAATCGCGAACGCGATCGTCGCGCCGCATGAGATCGTGTCCAGCCCGTAGCGGTTGCAGCGTTCGTTGGCCGCAGCGATCGCCTTCAGGTCGGAGACCAGCGCCAGCGAGCCGAACGCGGCCACCGTCTCGTATTCGGGGCCGGGCCCTTGCGCGACCGGGTGCGGCCCATCCGACACGGCGACCTCGCGCTTACATGCCACCGAGCACGAGTGGCAGGTGCCAGAGCCGGTCAGGATCGTCTCCGCCATTGTGGCGCCATCCAACGCCTGAATGGCCGCGTCATCCCACTCGCCCATGCTCCAGTTACGGAACGGCACGTCGCCCATGAGCGATCCGACGTACATCGCGCCGTCGGTGCCATAGGCCTG
Source organism: Anaerolineae bacterium (assembly GCA_026645775.1). Lineage (GTDB taxonomy): Bacteria > Chloroflexota > Anaerolineae > CG2-30-64-16 > CG2-30-64-16 > MO66. The sequence continues at coordinate 5,473 of JAPKMS010000185.1, read as the reverse complement.
GATGGTCTGCGATGTAAGGTTTTCCCCTTGTTTGGCCAGGACGGCCTCGCGCAGCGGCTTGAGCGCGGGCGGCGCAGCCACAGGGGGCTTGCCCCGGCCCAGCGCCACGATCGCCTTCAGCCGCTTGCTGCCCATCACTGCGCCCATGCCGGTGCGCCCGGCCACGTGGCCCTTGTCGTGGACTATGGCGGCATAGCGCACCAGGTTCTCGCCGGCCTGGCCGATGCTCAACGTGCGGGCTGCGGCGCCGTGGCGCGCGGTCAGCGCGTCATGGGTGGCGTAGGTGTCGCTGCCCCACAGCTCAGCCGCATCGCGCAGCTCGGCCGTGCCATTCTCCACGAGCAGATAGACGGGCGCAGCCGCGGCGCCGACGATGATCAGCCCGTCGTACCCAGCCGCCTTCAGCGCGGGCGCGAAGAAGCCGCCGCAGCTCGCCTCACCCCAGAACCCGCTTTGGGGCGAGCGGCCGCAGATCGCGAAGCGGCTGGTCCCGGGCAGCAGGTGGCCGGCTACCGGCCCGGTCATCACGATCAGGGGTGCAGCCGGGTCGAGCGGGCCGGGATGCGGCGGCGCGCCGAGGCGGTCCAGGTAGAGCCGGGCCGCCAACCCGCTGCCGCCGATGTAGGCGCGCGCCAACTCCGGGTCCAGGTTGATCTCGCGCGTCGCGCGGGAGCTCAGGTCAATTTCGAGCAGTCTTCCGACGTAGCCATACATGGTGACACCCCCTGGTAGGGGCGAGGCAGTCCGTCCGAGGTTCAGAATGCCCACGGATTTCGATCAGAGCAATGTCTTCACGTCATCACAGACCTTCCTCGGAGTGCCTCGCCGCTACACGTTGATCAGATTATCGAGCCCTTTCTCGCGCAAGATATCCGGATATTTCTTGTAGGCTGGCGTGATCACGGGCAGCAGCTTCATGATGGCTGGGATCGGCCCTTTGGCTTTCATGGCGCCGCGGGTGAGGGCCGCCACCAGGTTGACCTTGCCCAGCCAGAACTGGTGCGCGGTGTCGGCCGACATCGTCATGTCCACCGTGGGGGCGCGATCGCACGGGCCGCAGGTGAGCGTGATCGGATCCTGGCTGCCGTCAAGGGTAATTTCGCTGTCGGGGTCGCTGTACTTGAAGCGAATCACCAGGCCGGACTTGCGGAACGCGACGGATACCGTCTCATCGGTCCGCAGATAATCCAGGACACCACCGATGCAATCGTAGAGCTGTTCGGCATCTTTGAAGACTGGCATTGTGTTCTCCTTGCAGGTTGGTTTGTAGGGGCGAGGCGTTCCCAGGTGAGTCTGGATTTGCCACGCCTCGTTCCAAAGGAAATTACCCGGGTTGAGGCAGACCGTAGATGGAATGCCTCGACCCTACTAAAATGCACGTTCGTACAGGGCGAGGACATCCTCCTCGCCGGCCGGATTCGGATTCGTCATCATCATGGCGTCGCCCTGCGAATCGGCGGCCAGTTGTGCGAGGCCTTCGTGAGGCACGCCGACCTCGGACAGGCGGGCGGGCAGACCGCAGTCGGCCGCCAGTTGCCGCACGGCCGCGATGCCGGCCAGCGCCGCGGTCTCGTCGTCCAGGCCGCGCGTCTCGACCCCCAGTGCGGCGGCTACCTCGGCCAGCCGCGGGGCGCAGGTCGGCAGGTTGTACGCCATGCCGTAGGGGAGCAGGATGCTGTTGGCGACGCCGTGCGGGACGCCGTAGCGGCCGCCGCACGGGTGCGCCATGGCGTGTACGATGCCCAGCATGGCGTTGCTGAACGCGATCCCCGCCATGTTGGAGGCCAGCAGCATCGCGCCGCGCGCCTCCAGGTCGTCGCCGTGCTGCACGGCCTGGCGCAGATTTGCTGCGATCAGCTTGATGGCGCCGATCGCCAGCGCGTCGCTCAGCGGCTGCGTGCCGGTGGAGACGAGCGTCTCGATCGCATGCGTCAGTGCATCCATCCCCGTGGCCGCAGTGAGGCCGGGGGGCAGGGAGAGGGTGAGCTCCGGGTCGAGGATCGCGACGTCCGGCATCATGAAGGGGCTGTTGAACTCCAGCTTGAGCCCCTGTGCTTCGTCGCGGATCACGGCGGCGATTGTCACTTCGCTGCCCGTGCCGGCTGTGGTAGGAATGGCGATGAACGGTTTGAGGGGGCGGGTGAGCAGGCCGGCGCCTTCGTAATCGAGCAGGCTCCCGCCTTCGGACAGCAACACGTTCATCCCCTTGGCGGTATCCATCACGCTGCCGCCGCCCAGGGCGATCAAGAGGTCGCAGCCGGCTTCGCGGGCGTAGGCCGCGCCCGCCTCGACGACCTTCACTTCGGAGTTGGGCGGCACGTCGTCGAAGATGCCGACCAGGGTCACGCCGGAGCCGGCCAGGCCATCCGCGACCCGCTGCGCCAACCCGACCTGCCGTAACATCTTATCGGTGACGATGAAGGCGCGCGTGCCGCCGAGTTTGTTCGCCTCGAAGCCGATTTCACGCACACTGCGCGGGCCGTAGAGGATGCGCGGCCGCACGTGGAACTCGAAGAGCTGGGGAAGTGCCATTGATGTCCTCCTTGACATAGACGACGCCTGCAAACATTCGGCTGAACAGGTTAGATCATAATTGCAAACGAGTCAGCGGTCAACACTGAACCGCTCAGGTGCTGCGGTGCGTCCGGGCCAGGCGGTTCTTGGCGATTGGAAGTTGAACGTGCTAAAATCGCTGCCGGCGCGCCGGGCCGTGCTGTCCAATCCCGCGCCTGAGTTGAGGTTGTATGCCGGAGGATCCTCGTCTTCCCCGCACGTTGCTCGATCGCTGGCGGCGCCATCCGGCCTGGCCCTATATCCTCATCCTCATGGCAACGTTCTTCTGGGGCGGAAATGTGACCCTGGGCCGTGCCCTGCGGTATTCGGCCGGTCCGTTCACCATTGCCGCAGGGCGCATGTGCGTCGCCTCTCTGGTCTTTCTGTTCCTGTTCCGCAGCCTGCCGGCATCCGAACGCCGGCTGGGCCGCGAGGGACCCTGGCTGTTAGGGATGTCGCTTCTCGGGATGGTCGGGTGTCCTGTCACTTTGTATCTCGCCCTGCGCTTCACCACGGCCAGCAGCACCTCGCTGATCAACGGCACAGGCCCGCTTGTGACTGCACTGCTGGCGGCCTTGCTCCTGCACACGCGCCTGACACGGAGCCAACTGGGCGGCGTGCTGCTTTCGCTGTTCGGCGTCCTGCTGGTGATCGGGGGCGGCGAGGGCCGGACGCTGTCGCGCTTTACGCTGAACCAGGGTGGCCTGATCATGTTGTTGAACGTCGTGATGTGGGGCCTCTATTCGGTGATGGGGCGCGTCGTCACCCGTAACCGCTCCGCACTATGGGTCACGGCCTACTCGACGTGGTTCTCGGTGCCGTTCCTGGTGGCTGCGGCGGTGCTGGAATGGCGCGTGACCCCGCCCACGGTAAATGTCGCCCTGGTGTTGGCCGTGCTCTATATCGGGGTGTTTGCGACGTGCGTGGCCTACATGGCGTGGAACGAGGGGGTGCGCCGAGTGGGTCCCGACGGCGCCATGGCCTTTTACAACATGCTGCCGGTGTTCGGCATGCTGCTGGGCGCCCTCTTCCTGGGCGAACGCATGACGACGGTACAATTCCTGGGCGGCGGGCTGATCATCGCCGGCGGCCTGGTGGCCGCACTGTGGGCGCATCGCCGGGCGCTCACAGTGCGGCCCGATTGATGGGGTTTCCTCTTCGCCTGGGCAGGGCTGGCGCAGCCTCAAGATAGGTCGGGATTCAGAAAACCAGGTACCAAAACAAAGCGTTCTCCCGTGTGCCGGGCATGACGCCGCGGTACAGGCAGCCGTCAAACCCGGCGAGCACGAACCCGCATGACGCGTACAGCCGGCATGCGGCGACGTTGATGTTCTGCGTCTCCAGGAACGAGTTGTCGCAGCGGTTCAGGTCGGACTGGTTATCGGCAGTGAGCCGGCGGATGATCATGCAGTTACATCTTGGCTGGGTGCACCACTTCGCGGTAAGCCAACGTCCAGGCGCTGGATTTGAAGGTTTGGTACAGGCCGCTGATGAACGTCATGGGGATCGCCAGGATCAACAAGGAGATGGGCAGGCCGACGCCGATTGCCCAGGGTAAGGAGTTGGCCAGGGCGTACACCGCATAGCCCAGTCCACCGCCCACCAGGCCCGCCAGCGCCAGTACCAGGAAGAACACGGGCAGCATCAGAATCATGAACCCGATGTCGATGCCGGCCATCAGCAGCCACAGCACGCCGAGGTCCCGCAAGCGCCTGCGCACCTCCGTGTAGCCGGCGGTCAGGGCGGCGCCGATGCCCCGGTCTCCCAGCACGATCTCTCGCGCCCAGAATTGGCCCAGCACGCTGAACGCGATGGCCACCAGGACCAGGAACAGGAGCACCAGCACTCCCAGGATCACGCTCAGGATGATGGCGATGACCTTCGCCGTCTCATTTTGCAGCAGCAGCAGGAGCAGCGGGGACGCGGCCAGCGCCAACAGCAGGAGCGAGGCCAGCATCACCAGGAGGCCGACGATCAGCTCTAACAGCCAGAGGCGGGCTGTCTGCCGGCTCCAGCCCAGGCGAAAGCCCTCGCGCCAGGTCGGTGCGCTGCCGGTGGCCTCGATCTGGTCCACGCCGCGCATGAGCGCCGCACGCGCCACATATTGCACGATCACCGCCGCGAGGACGAAGATCGCCAGGAGGCAGCAGCAGGCGACGAACAGCCCCACATACCGGCTGGGGTCGAAATGCTCGGCCCATTGGTTCCATTGTTGGCTCCAGCGATCGAGCGGCAACCACTCGGGCCAGTTCCGGCCCTGCAGATCGGTCTCGTTGAAGTTGTAGCTCGAGCCGTTGCCGCCGCCGGATGCGCCGCCGCCGGCGGTCAGCGCGACCAGGATGCCGAAGAGCCAAAGCACACGGTAGTGTTTTGTGATCCGGAACGCGCGTTTGATCAAAGCGCTGTGGTTCATCTTTGTTTGCCTCGTTTCCGTATGTAGAAATCAACCGCGGTCATTATACACTTGTCCAAATAGCCTTTCAAGATCTAGCAGGCTGATAGCGGATTCTCGGACATGCGTTATGCACCGGTTACTGCGCAAAAAAACCGATTTGACAGGCTGCTGGAATCCGAGTAGGATTTCTCTGCAACAAACGCGAGGCTACACGCACAGACAGCGGCTTGTCAGTGTGAGGTCTAAAGGAGACGTAACATGGCCAGCATTCCTCCATCGGCTCAAGTCCTCATTGATTTTGTGCCGCGACACGCGTTTTTTATCGGCATCGACTCGGACGGTTGCGCGTTCGATGCAATGGAGCTGAAGCAGAAAGAGTGCTTCACCCCCAGCACCATCAGGGTCTGGGGCCTGCAATCGGTCTCCAAATATGCGCGCGAAACAGCAGAGTGGGTGAACCTCTACTCCAGGTGGCGCGGCGCGAACCGCTGGCCGGCGCTGGTGAAGGTGTTCGACCTGTTGGCG
>JAPKMS010000184.1 GCA_026645775.1 Anaerolineae bacterium | reverse complement strand
GGCCGTGGCCGCGCCCGACCTGGACATCGGCAACGTCGAGCCGGTGCTGGAGGGGCTGCGCACCGCGTGCTACTACCTGACCGTGGAAGGCAACAGCTACCGCTTTAGCGTCACGCCCAACCTCAACAAGCTGCTGGCCGACCGCCGCGCCAACATCGGCGACGCCCGGATCACTGAGACCGTGGCCGCCGAGGTGCAGCGGGTCTTCCGCGGCGGCAGCGGCATCGAGCGGGTCTACTTCCCTGAGACCAGCGGCGAGATCGCCGACCGGCCAGCCTTGACCCTGGTCGTGCTCGCACCCGATCACATCATGCAGGATGCCGGCACCCTGCCGCTGATCGCTCGCCTGTCGCGCGAGTCCGGCAGCTCCGGCCGCACCTACAAAAGCGCGCTGCTGTGGGCCGTGGCCGAGGAGGACGCCGGACTCCGCAACGGGGCCCGCCAACTGCTGGCCTGGCAGATGATCCAGGAGGAGCATGAGAGCGGTCAGCTCCGGCTTGACGACGTGCAGCAGCGCCAGCTCCGGGAGGATGTGGGCAAGGCCAAGGCCAACCTGGCCGAGAGCGTCTGGCGCGCGTACAAAAACGTCGTGCTGCTGGGCAAGGACAACGAGCTGCGCACCATCAACCTGGGCCTGATCCATTCCAGTGCGGCGACCAGCATCGTGGAGCTGATCCTGCGCCGGCTGCGCCAGGACGGCGAGATCGAAGACGCCATCAGCCCGAACTTCCTGCGCCGCAACTGGCCGGCGTTCACCGAATGGAGCGCGAAGGCGGTGCGCGACGCCTTCTTCGCGTCCCCGCGCCTCCCGCGCCTGTCCGACGCGAACGCGATCAAGGACACCATCGTTAGCGGGGTGCGGGAAGGCTTTCTGGCCTACGCGGGCAAGACGGCCGACGGCCGCTATGATCCGTTCTACTTCCGCACGCAACTCAACCCCTACCATGTCGAGCTGTCCGACGAGATGTTCGTCATCACGGCGGAGACCGCCGAGGCGTATCTCGCGCGACAACAAACAACAAGCCAGGAGGCAGGGGCAGGGGATCAAGAGACAGGCGGTGGAGCTCCGGTCATCAGGGAGGGTTCTGAGACTGCAATGCCGGATTCAGGAGGCGGCGCCGGCCGGTCCCAGGGCGCCACGCCCGTTCAGCCTGAATCCGAGCGCCAACCCCAGCCAGGGGTGCGCGGCGCGATCGCACGGTTGGCGTGGGCCGGCGAGGTGCCTGCGCAAAAGTGGATGAACTTCTACACCAAGGTGCTCTCGCGCTTCGCGGTCGGCGGCGGATTGAAGCTGACCGTGCAAGTCGAGGTTGCGCCGCCAGGTGGGGTGTCGGAACAGAAAGTAGAGGAGACGAAAGTCGCGTTGCGGGAGTTGGGGTTGGGAGATCAGGTCAGCGCGGAGTAATCTTCGCAGGGGAGAGTTAGGTCATGAAACGCATCATTGTTCTCATCATTGTCCTCAGCGTTACCCTCACCGGATGTGGGAGTCCACCCCCTGATCCGGATGTGGTTGCCAAGGCTGTGCAAGCAACACTCACGGCTTCAGCACCAACAACGGCCGTACCAGCGGAGCCAGCGACAGTGGGCGTCACTCCTGTGTCCGCCAAACTAACAACCACGATCAAAAGCACGGACATCCCGACCCAAGCACCGACTGCCACCCCGGAACCTACTGCCACCCCGGCGCCCACCGTGACGCCACTGCCGACAGCCACCCTGGCGCCTACGGCCACAAGCACTCCAGCGGCGCCCTACGT